>JADGCQ010000100.1 GCA_015228925.1 Magnetococcales bacterium
TCTTTTTGACTTTAGGTGCTTCCGAAGGATGCGATTGTTTACTCCCTTCTCGACAAGTGGATCTACTTCATCAAATACGCCGGATCCCTGCATGAGGTGCCTGAGAAGCTCAATACCGCCCCATTCCGTCATGCCTTTGAAATGGCCATGGTCGCCAATATGACGGCGGAGGAACTGGCACTGTATGATGATGCGGGTATTGCCATTGCGGATGCACGCGGGGGGATTGAATTGGCGCGGCAGGAAGGGGAACAAAGAGGCGAACAGAAAATCCTGATGCGCCAGTTACAACGCCGTTTTGGTGATATACCGGAGTGGGCCAATCAAAAAATTGCCGAGGCGAAACCCGCCTCCTTGGAGGCATGGAGCTTGCGATTTGTGGATGCCCGATCCTTGGATGATGTGTTCGCGTGCTGATGGGCAATGACCTTCTGAATCATATCCGAAAGATCAAGATTCACAACGCCACGGGGGTGGGGTGGTGAGAAAGTGTGACCAATGGTGTGCCAAACGTTTACGGGCATCATCATAGCCTTTGGCATGCCACCCCAATACCGCCCCAGAATAACGCCACACGTCAGGATCGGTTACCCCTTCTAAAAGGGTGTTGAGGGTATTGGGGAGGATGGCCACATCGTTCATCAAACCCAAAATGGTTTGGATGGCTTTGAGCCGACGGATGAACGGTTTGAGCTTGTCTTCGGGGAACAGCGTGGAAAAAAAATCGGCGGTATAGCGCATTTTTTTACATGCAATGCGCAAGGCGTGTAACTGCGCGTCGGGCAGGGATGCCAAATCTTCAACAGGCAAGCGTAATTTTTGCAAGCGTCTATCCAAAGACTTGATGGCAAATCCTCGAACGCCCTGGGTCATTTTGAGGCGATCTTGAACGGGTATATCACCTTGAAACCATTGATGGCCTTCCAGCCAGCGAGAAAAATCTTCTACGAAGGTGTGGTAGCGGGGACTCTCCAGGGTGTTTTGAACTTCGGTGAAAAGTTGGCGGCGTCGATTTTTGGTTAATGCCATCAGCACAGTTTCACCTTGGGTAAAAGGGGTCTTACCGACGATAGGGGTGAGGGATTCGGTGATGAAGACATCCAGGTCTCGCATCGGTCCCAGGGAAGAGGCCATCCAACGCATCTCCTCGGTCCATTTCGTAAGAATATTTTGCGGCATCGCCTTGGAGAAAACCGATGCCGCCGCCCGCATACGTCGCAGGGCTACCCGTACTTGGTGAATCCCTTCGATGTCGGAATCGGCGCGGACTACCGGGATCCAGGTCAGCATGGTAGCCAGATCATGATGTACGATCAATCCAAAGGCATCGCCAACGCCGTGGCGGTTCATGAGTTGACTCTGCCTTTGATGGTTACGCACGCGATTCTCCCGGTTTTTCTTCTGAAACAGCCAGCAAAATTCCCGGGGAAATCCTAATCCTTCCCCCAATGCCCTGTCTACTACCTTTGGTGCCGATGATGTCCATGTCGTCCATTTTCATCAGGAACGAAAAAACGTATTGTGGCCAAAGGGGAAAAAGCCGATATTGCCTGAGGGGAAGTTTTGAATTTTATGGTTGAATCTGCCGTATCCATTTGGGGTTGCAAATCCAATTCTTCATGCGTGGAGTTTGTCATGCCGGACAGAAAAGATAAATCTGGAAAGAGTGATCAAATTGTTCTTGGAGAAGGGAGTAAACAATCGCATCCTTCGGAAGCACCTAAAGTCAAAAAGATGGGAAATGATGAATATCTTGAAACCATGCAGAATTTGCATATTGAGTTATTGAAGCTCCAAAATTGGGTCAAGGATGAAAATCTTCGGGTTGTCGCCTTGTTTGAGGGGCGGGATGCCTCGGGCAAGGGGGGGACGATCAAGCGTTTTATTGAACATTTAAATCCTCGCGGTTGCCGGGTCGTCGCGTTGAACAAACCCACCGATGAAGAAAAAACGCAGTGGTATTTTCAACGCTATGTTAAGTATTTACCCTCAGGAGGGGAGATTTGTTTCTTTGACCGTTCCTGGTATAACCGCTCCGGGGTTGAGCGGGTGATGAATTTTTGCAATCGTGATGAGGTACGCGAATTTTTACGCTCGGTTCCGTTGTTTGAGGAAATGTTGGTCAAATCAGGTATCATTTTATTCAAATTTTATTTTTCCGTCAGCAAGGAAGAGCAGTTTCGGCGGTTTAAAAAACGGGAGGTGGATCCACTGAAACAATGGAAGCTTAGCCCTGTGGACAAAGAGTCCCAATACAAATGGGATGATTATACCAAGGCCAAGGAAGACACGTTTTTTTATTCTTCCACAGAGACGTGTCCGTGGACCATCGTTAAGTCGGATGACAAAAAAAGGGCGCGTGTCAACAGTATCAGATTTTTTCTCAGTGCCATCGACTATGCGGGCAAACGAGAGGATCTGTTGGATTATGACACGCGCATTGTCCGCACAGTTCAAGAGGAAATCGGGATCGACTGATCGGTGCCGCTGCTGTTCGCTTTATTGTGTGATGAACCCCTTCCCATGGGTGGGAGGGGGTTTTCGCGTTTTCACGATTTCCAACCAACCCTCACAGGGGTAGGAAAATGGACACTCCATTGCAACTATTTGCTTTTTGTCGTGGTGGATTTGAACAAGAGTGTCAGAATGAACTGAAAACGGCCATTGAAAAAACAGGCATTGTCGCGACCGCTTTGGCAACCCCAGGATCGGGATATTGCATTGTAACACCCAGAGATCCCCATGATGGTGTACTTCAGAAACTTTCTTTTCAAAATCTGATTTTTTCCCGTCATGTTATCGCTGTTGATGATGGTTTGCCACTGCTGACCCCGAAAGATCGACTCAGCCCGTTGCGTCATCGATTGCAGGCGGTATCCCGACGAATCGGTCCATTTTCGCAACTGTGGCTGGGTTGGCCGGACAATGAGGCCAGTCGCGTGTTGGCTCCGTTGTGCCGGACGTTGGCGGGGCGTTTGGAAGCGATGTTGAAGGAGGATGGTGCTTGGGAATCGACGGCGGGGGGACCACGGGGGGAGGTGGTCTTTTTAACGGGAACGTCGGCACTGACAGGTTATTCCCTCCCCCGCAACAGTTCGCGTTGGCCTATGGGGTTGCCGCGATTGCGGATGCCAGCCAACGCCCCAAGTCGGTCTGCATTGAAACTTGAAGAAGCCTTGCATTGGTTTGCTGACCAGGGTGGTGCCAACAGGCCCATACTTCCGGGGCAGACCGCCGTGGATCTGGGAGCGGCACCTGGTGGTTGGACCTGGGCCATGGTTGGGCGTGGTATTGCGGTCACGGCGGTTGATCGGGGACGGATGGCTGAGAACGTTGCCGCTTCATCGTTGGTGCGTCATGTGCGTGAAGATGGGTTTCGTTTTCAGCCTGATTTTAAGCCCGATTGGTTGTTGTGTGATATCATCGACAAACCGCGCAAGGTGGCTGATCTGGTTGCACGGTGGGCCGATCATGGTTGGTGTCGCAATGCCATCTTCAACTTGAAGCTTCCCATGAAAAAACGTTGGGAGGAGGTTGGGTTGTGCCGTGACCGCATCACCGAGACCCTTGCGGGATCGGGACGTGTTTTTCACTTGCAGTTTCGCCAGTTGTATCATGACCGCGAAGAGGTGACGGGCTTCCTGAAACTTGGAAAATAGGATACTCGTGAATAAAATGATTAAAAGAAAAAAGGTCTGGGGGATTGCCCTCATGGCTTTGATTTTGTTTCTTATTTTTCACGCTTTCAACAATGTGGAAAAAAATATTGGATTGCAAGCGACGGAAAAATGGTTCTGTTGCGTTTAATGGTGCATGGGGTCAATCACGTCCCCATGATGGAAACGAGGAGAACGACCATGAACGCAACGCGCATTGTGTCGATGTTCGGAAGTTTGGCGGTGATTATTCCGACAATAGGGTTGTCTCACCCCATGGACAGCAGAGTTAACTCAGGGGTTCGTCCTTGCCCGATAGGCTTCGATGCCAATCGAGACGGAAAGGTCACCAGGGATGAGGTTCGTGCCATCCGTTCTGACCACTTCGTTACCGCCGACCGTAATGGTGACGGCACTCTTACCGTCGATGAATATTCCGCTCTTCCCCACCAAGGTGCCATGATGGGTCGCGGTCGTATGCTGGCCAGATTGGATGCGGACCATGATGGGCGTTTGTCAAAAACAGAATTTGCCAACTTTGTGCCGCCGCGTTTGGCAGCGATGGGGCTTGGGGAAAACGGTGCTGTTCCTTCCTCTGATACTTGGATGAGACACGGCTGGAGAGGTGGTATGTGGGCCCGATAACCCATGGGTGAGAAAATGGTATGGCCCGACAAACCGTAGGCGTAGGTGCGATCCAGGCAGATGCTTCTGTTATGGCGAGGGTGGCTCAACAGGATGCGACTGCCTGGAGAGTGCTGGCAGATCAGCAGCTTGGTCGCGTTCTGTTACTGGCTAAACGAATGTTGGGCAACCATCATGAGGCGGAAGACGTTACCCAAGAGGCTTTTATTCGGCTTTGGCGTCAGGCTTCTCATTGGACTGGAGAGGCACGGATCAGCACTTGGTTGTATCGGGTAGTCCATAATTTGTGCATCGACCGTTTGCGTCACCACCACGGTGGCTTGGAAGATGAAGAATCCATGGAAGAACCTGTGGAATCTTTGTTCGCACCGGCATGGGAATCGCCTTTGGTTTATCTTGAACAGTCGGAGCAGCGACAGATTCTTAACGAGGCCATGGCTCGCCTGCCGTTACGTCATCGCACTGCGTTGGTGCTGGTGTACGTGTTGGGTCTGCATAGTGCTGAGGCGGCCTTGGTCATGCATATTGGCGAGGATGCCATGGCCTCTTTGTTGGTTCGAAGTCGTCGGCGTTTGCGATTATTGCTCACGCCATGGCGTGACGCATTGTTGGGAAAATGACATGACTTCACATCACCCCAAAAAACCTATTGAAACGCTCACGGACCAGGAAATGGACCAACTGTTGGCGGCATTGCCACTGGAGCTGCCCTCGGCGCGTCTCCGTGCGCATGTCTTGGATCTGGTGAAAGGTCCAGTGACACAAAAAGATCGCTGGTGGTGGCATTTTGGCATTCTGTGGCAACCGGCGGCGATGTTGGCCGGTTCCGCGCTGTTTGGGCTTGGTTTGGGAACAGCGTGGCCTCTGGATCCTCCAGCCCCAACCCCGATCTGGGAGGAGGCGGCGTCTATCGTATTCGGACCGATTGATGAGGAATGGCCATGATGCCCGATATGCAACGAACTTTACTGATCATTCTGTCTGTTTCTGTAGCAGTGAATTTTTTTTTGGGAGGATTGCTTTTTAAATTAAAACCAGGAAATGAGTCTGGAAAAGCCATGACTTCCACATCGGGAGGATCATTGATGATGGGGATCGGCATGATGCGGACAGAGGTGGCACAAAATCCTGAAGTTATCGAGATTTGGAATCGCAGGGAGGCGGCGGTCCATTCGGCCATGGCCGATTTGTATGTGGCCCAAGAGAAGGTTCACAATGCCCTCACGGCAGAACCATGGAGCAAGTTAGCCCTCACCGAGTCATTGGCTGAATTACGGAGGAATACCACGGTGTGCCAGGAAGTATGGCATCAAGCCCTGGTGGAAGTGGTTGCGGTACTGCCACTCGAACAAAGGAAAAGGGGACAACTTGCGCTGACGCGAGGTCATGGCATGGGCCGTGGCATGGGCCGTGGTATGGGCATGGGAAGCCATACCGATCATCCGACTCCTTGAAGTATGTTGAAGCCCGTTGGTATGAGGCGATCTCTATTTTAAAATAATCAACACGGCGCAGAATTTCTTGATCTGGACCGCTCCCTGGGAAAAGACTTTCCGTCTTCTTTACAGTTAAAAAGCTGTATCACTTCACCTTACTTTATAACCTGATTTTGTTGCATGATCGGCCCTGGAAACGATGGCGACTGCGCATTCCTTCCCGCAGCGATTTGTTTTCAAAGGTTTCACCCCCCCTCTTGGGGTGACCATGCAGGACCGGCGGTCTTTCGATGGGGTTTCTCCAACCTCGGATCGCCGGTGGGCCGGATTTTAGGGATGATCGTCGTTCCCGCCCCTCACGGCGGTCATCCTCCGGCCCAGTATGGACGTTTGTGATAACCCCTCATCCCCACCAGATTCCCCGCCCGTCAGGCCAAGAATCAAATTCCAAAGGTTGGATACCGTCGGAGCGGTTTTCGCGTTTGTTTTGCGCCCGTAGCAACAGTTCCTGGCGGGCTAGGTATTCGGCGATGGCGATGACCCATGACCGTTTTTTTTCCGATAACCTGCCAGGTTCCGACTCTTTGAGTATCCCGGTCACCAAATCCAACGTGACCATGATCTCCCCTTTGAGCCAGATGGTCACCCGAACTGGAATTTTGCCGTCACAATGGACTTCGTGACGGACAACACCTGCGGCACGCGACGTTTTCATCAATGATCTACCCGCAAAGCTAAGGCAAGCGAATCCGGCGTTTGGACAGATCACGCTGGGGACGATAGAGGATGGCGATATGCCCGATGATTCCCGCGATGGCGGCATCGGACTGTTCCACAATCCGATCACAGAGCGTTGTTTTTTCATCCTTGAATTCATTGAAACGGATTTTGATCAGTTCATGGACGTTCAAGGCTTGTTCCACCTCAGCCATGACCGATTCTGTCACGCCGCCATGGCCGACCATGACCACGGGTTTGAGGGGATGTGCAAGACCCCTGAGATATTTTCTTTGCGACGATGACAGATTCATTTTATCTCCATGGTGATCGTTTGGGATTGGCCTAAAACCAACGGGCAATCACGGGTGTCAATACGGCCTCAATCCTTGAGTTCATTACGTATTTTAAGAATTTCATCGAGATGGGATACGAAGGCATCCACGACCTGGGGATCAAAATGGCTCCCCCTGTCCCGAACCAATAATGCCACCGCCTCATCCACAGTCCACGATTTTTTGTAAGGCCGTGTGGAAACCAGGGCGTCAAATACATCCACAACCGCACAAATCCGACCCACCAAGGGAATGTCATGGCCTTTCAGTCCCCGAGGATACCCTTTCCCGTCCCAACGTTCATGGTGGGTCAACGCGATGGTGCGGGCCGTGATCAGCGGCTCCTCCTGAACACCACCCAGAATTTCGGCCCCAATGCCAGGGTGTTTGCGTATTTGATCAAACTCCTGCTCAGTCAATCGACCCGGTTTGAGGAGAATGGCGTCGGGAATGCCAATTTTTCCCACATCATGCATGGCGGCAGCACTTTCAACACATTCACACATCAACGCATCGCCTCCCAAAACTTGGCATAACAGGCCAGCATAACGGCTCATCCGAAGGACATGATTGCCCGTTTCATTATCCCGAAACTCTGCCGCCAATCCCAAACGATGGATCACCTCCATCTTGGCCCGCTGCAACTTGGTATTGGCCTGCTCTAGTTTTTCGTTGGCTTCCTGCAATTGACGGGTACGCACACGAACTTGGTCTTCAAAACCTTTTTTAAGAAGATGGACCGTCAACAGATTGCACACCCTGGGGATGACTTCCATGTGATCCAACGGCTTATTCAAGAAATCCAATGCCCCTGCGTTCAAAGCGGCATGGCGCACTTCACGATCGGTGACTGCGGTGATCATCAACACGGGTAGATAATGCACCTCTCCTTTGGCCGACCGTATGGCCTCCATCACTTCGATGCCGTTCATGTTGGGCATGTTATAATCCAACAAAACCAGGTCAAATTCCCCTTCAAGGTACAATCGGACACTTTCACGGGAATCGAAGGTGGTGGTGATATTTTTGAAGCCGGCTCGCTCCAAAATCATCCGCATCAACCGATTATTGGCCGGCTGATCATCCACAATCAGGATATGCGCCTCGGACAGCTCAACAGTGACGTGCATGTGGGCCAACCCTCCATCATCCCCCCAGGTGGTGACGAACCCTTGGGAGAAAATCATGTAGAATGAGTGGTTTTACGACAAAATCATCGGCTCCGAGCCGAAAAGCCCAATCTCTGGTCTCGGTTTTTTCGTCTCCTGTGATTAAAATAACAGGAATTTTTCGCAACGTGTCGTCTTTTTTCAACAATCGTAGCAACTCCATACCGTCCATGTCGGGCATTTTAACATCCGACAGGATTAAATGGGGCATTTCGCGTTCGACACGCGCCAAGGCTTCCGCGCCACTTTCCACTTCCAATACCTCAAGATCCATTTGGTTGAGTACCGAGCGGACCATGAAACGATCCATCGGTTCGTCATCGACCAACATCACCCGAGGTTTGACATGGGGAAGACGGGCACAAAAAATCGACCCTTGGCCCGGCACGCTACTGACCGTAAGCCAACCGCTGTGCGCTTCCATGATGTCGAAACTGAATGGTAGCCCAAATCCGGTTCCGGTTTCACCGGCGGTACCTGGAGTGGTTGTTTTTTCGGAAACATTGAACAGGCGTGGCAGGGTATCCGGTGGGATGCCCACCCCTTGATCACAGACTTCCAGAGCCGCGCCCCCTTCTTCGGGCTGACGGATGAGGATGGTTTGGCCTGGCTGACTGAACTTGATGGCGTTGGTCAGTAAATTTTGCACGACAGCGGCGAACAGGCTCATATCGGCATACATGCGCACATCGTTGGGGATGTGATTATCGACGACAATTTGTTTTTCCCGGGCCAGGTGGACGACGCGCTGGATTACCGATTCGGTAAAAAATTTCAGATCAAAGAATGTTTTATCCGGGATGATTTTTCCGGTTTTCAAGCGTCCGATGTTGAGAACCCCTTCGATCAATTCGATCAGGCTGCGTCCGGTGGCCATCATATCGTTGACCAGATCACGTTGGGAGGGTTGCATACTGCCATCGGGATCATCCAATAAAAATTCCATCAAGCCGACCATGGAGCTTAAGGGGGCACGAAGATCATGGGCGACCAGGGAGACAAATTTATCTTTTTGGCGATTGGCTTCCAAAGCGGCTTCTCGGGTTTGGCGCATGAGTTCTTCGCCATCTTCATTCAACCGTTTCCAGAAGGAGATGATCCGCAACGGCTCACCCGGATCACCCAGCACCTGTTGAACCGTGACCTCGACGGCCAATAAGGATTGATCTCTCCGCAATAGGTAGTAGCTTCCAACTTTTTTAGATTCCTGCTGGCGTTGATGCAAGCAAGGTTCGGCAACGTCGTTGGTGGCTATTTCCGATGAGGGTGCGCAACAAAAGCAACGCGATCCCGCAGGGGCTATAACCTCCTGGCGTCGCCAGCCCAGAAGTTCTTCCGCACGGGCATTGAACAACACGATGCCTCCCTTGGCATTCAATACGTAAACGCCACAATCCAACGCATCGAGTATGGTTTGGAATCTGTGATCCAGCATGTGTGCAGCACCTTGAATGAAAGACGTGTTTCTATTGGCATGAACCCATTATCTCCAGATTTTCCGACCTGGAAGCTTACCAGAATACCTGTCGCGGACTCCTCAGGCAATTTTCCTTGATTTACCGAAGTCACTTCAGGGAGCAGTGCTGGGGAGAACGCGGGCCAAGACGCCCGGCGATGGCATTGACATGGCGGTGATTGGTGCCGTTTATGGGTGTACTCCGCTCTTTTCGACCACCTCACCGGCATCGATGCCGGGTTGATTCTTGATGGCGTGAAAAACGGCCCGGTCCTGATCGGCCTTGCGCAACAGGCGACGCGCCTCATCCGAGGGAGTCATGGATGATCCTCCCCTCTTGCAATGCCCAATAAATGGCACCACTGGAGTAAGTGCGACGTTCTTCCATTTCGGCGACGGAGCAAACCAGAAGATCCACGGGGATGCGCAAGGGGCGCAATAACTGTTGCAGACGGGTTATCTCCCGCACCCGGTTTTCCACCGCCGGTTCCACCACCAATAGGTCCAGATCCGACTCTTCCCGGGCGTCGCCACGGGCGAAGGAACCAAAGAGGATGATGCGCGACGGCCCGATGGCTTCGGCCAGCAAGGTACCGATCTGCTGAATGTTTCGTTCGTCGATCATTACGTCTCCTCTCCATCGCACCGACACGGCCATGCCCGTCTTTCGAGTTTTAGAGGAATGCGGCACATGGTACCCCAACAGCAGTATCCTATAGCACCTTCCGTGGCAAGCGGGCAGGGCAATTATATTTGGAATCCCTTGACATCCGAAGAAGGATTGCTTTTTCACGGAGTAAATGGATCCTTTCAATAAATTGGGCTATGATGGCGGTCGTTAACTTTTTGATCGGTTAAGCATACTGACTACGGACAATGATCATGAACTTTTTTGACCGTCTACCGCTGTTGGTTAAGACAGGTTTTGGTCTGGGCTTGGCAAGCTTGTTTTTTTTGCTGGCCTTGATTGGCTATGAAACTTCCGACGCTATCCACGACAATGCGATAACACAACAATTATCCCAAGGCCGTCAGTGGATTGTGGAACAGCAGAAGGCTTTGGAGGAGCAGCAGCGATTATTACAACGTCATGCTCAAGTTGTCGCGACTTTGAAGGAGGAGCTTGGGCGTTTGCGCCATGCGGCACCCCCTGCGAATGTTTCATCCACGCAGGAGACGGTTATTCGGACCGCAGAATCCAACTTCAAGGCTTTATTGGATCTGCAACAGGCACTTGCCGACGCATTGTCTTTGGATTTCGGTACCCTGTCCCAGCCCGACCAAGCCAAACATTTTATGGCGAGCCATGACCGATTGGCCACCAGTGCCCTGGCACTGTTACAAAAGATTCCGGGCAAGGAGACCGATCTGTGGCGCAAGTCGGCCAAGGAATTAGAGCATTCGGCACGCGAAAGAAATGCGACGTTGGAACGGTGGCTCAAGGAAAAGGCCGCTTTTGCGACCCGTTCCAAGAACAGTCCGCCCCCAGAATATCCGACTGTTTCGACACCGGTAGAATCGCAGCGCAATCATTTATTGAACAGTACCCTGGCCGATTTTGAACGTGCTATGGCTCGGTATGATCGAGACAAGATCCGTTGGCTGGTTGTTGAATTGCGGCGGACGGAAAAGGAATATCGTCTGCATTGGAAATCGCGGTTTCGTGATTATTTTTACCTCCTTTGGAAAAAATTGGAGTTGGCGATTGTAGACGCCGGTGAGGCGGCTCAGGAGATCAAAACCGCAAGCCTTCCCTATCGGGATGCTTTTACCCAATTCATTGCGGAAAATCAGGCCAAACGGGGGGCCAAGGAACGGACCATCAACAGGCTGAATGCGACTGCCGAAAAACTGGAAGAGACGATTGCCCAAAGGCGTGTTGAAGAGATTGGTTGGCTCTTTGCGCAACTCAAGGGGGCCGTTTTTTCTGGAGATGACAAAGCCTTCAAAGTGGTCATGAAGGATCTTCGGGCCAGGATTGACCAATCGGCCCTGCCGACGGCGGAAAAAAATCGTTTACAAGGGGCCTATGAAAAGCTGGCGGCTTCATTGAACACGTTGCTTGCGCCAGCCCAGACCAGCGTGACTCCATCCCAAAAGCAACCGATCCCAGAGGACCAAGCAGCCGATCCGGCGGAGAAAACGATCCAGATGTTGAGCCATCTGGCCCAGTCCATGTCGCGACTGGACACTTTGATTCTTGCCAATTTTCCATTGAATATCGGTACAAATTCCAAACATGAACCTGTGACAATGCCGGTTTCATCCACACCCGCAGGGGCCGATTGGGATCGTGTACTCCCTGCCACACAGGTACCATTGCCTGTTGTGGACATGGGTGTTTTTGAACGATCCGACACCCTTGCACCAGCATCCCCCAGGAGTTACCTGTTTTTAATCTTGGCACTGATTGGTTTTCTGTCTGGTGTGATTGCGACCGTGGTTGCGGCGAAAAGTTTGGCCAAGGGACCGAAACGATTGCTCCAACAACTTTCTGAAATCAGTTCAGAACATGGCAGGTCCAGCGGGATGGTCCGCATGGATGAATCGGATGATATTTTTGGGCAGATCGGTCGCCAGATCAATAGTCTTTTACAGGTGGCCAAGGCCATGGTTGCGGTCACGCCGTCTACCGAGGGGATGACGGGTCTGCCGACTCACGAAGCTGTGCCGGAAAACGGGGTGCCTGTGGCGTTGCAACCTGATGTATCGACCCGGTTTGCCGAGGAGGCGACCCAACAGGTTCAAGAGGTGGAAGCACGTTTGGAGTTTGTTGCGGGTGTTGTGGCGAGGGTCTCTGACCATTGCAAACACATCGGTCCCAACGCCGAGACTCTCTTGGACAATTTGACCCATTCGTTGGCTTCCCTGGAGACTGCAAACACGCATTTGTCTGCTATTGCCACCGTTGCGGTTCAGTCGTCATCGGGTTTGTCTCATCTGAGTTCGCTGGCGGAGCGTTCCAACACCCATATTGCGACGGCGGCGGATACGGCAGGATTTTTCCAAACCAGTCTCAGTGATGTTCGTTTGCTCTGTGAGGCGGCCAATGGTCAGGCGCAATTAGCGGGAAAATTGGCCGATGCCAATCTTCAGATCATGCAACAGCTTTCGGTTTCTGCGACCGATATTCAGGCCATGGTGTCCATGATCAACGATATTGCCGAGCAGACCAACATGTTGGCTCTCAACGCGGCCATCGAGGCGGCTGGGGCGGGGGATGCTGGGAAAGGGTTTGCGGTTGTTGCCAATGAGGTCAAGGATTTGGCCCGTCAGACGGCGCATGTGACCCGTTTGATTTCCGACAAGGCCACGGAGATTCAGGCGGATACTCAGGAAATGAAGAATCGCAGCGATCAGGTCAACGAAGCGATTGTTCAAATCAATCAATCGAGCAACCAGATTCTTGGGGCGATGGATATTCAGGGGGGAAATTTAGTGGAGTTTTCGGATAGCATGACTGCGATCACGGGTGAAGCCAGCGATATTACCCGACAGGTTGCGGAGTCCATCCGTGGAATGACTGAAATTACTGGGAATGTTCATGATATTTTATCGAATCTGGCTGAGGTGACGCAAAGTTTGCAGGGGAGTCGGTCGGAATTGCATGAGATCGCTCAGGAGATTGGATTGGCTGAGAAGGAATTTTTGGAAGTTGCGTCATGGAAGAGATAACCCGCATTGATAAATGGCTTTGGGCGGCCCGTTTTTTCAAGACCAGGGGGTTGGCTTCCGATGCGGTTGCGGGGGGGCTGGTGCATGTGAACGCGATGCGGGTGAAACCGGCCAAGACGGTTAAACCGGGTGATATTTTGCAGATACAGAGAGATCAGCAGTTCATGGCGGTCGTGATACTGGCTCTACCTTTTCGCCGGGGACCGGCCAAGGAGGCGGTTTTGCTTTATGAGGAGACGGCGGAGAGTTTGGAGGAACGACAGCGGATTGCATCGTTGCCTGTTGCCACCATGATTCCGGTTTTGGGAGGACGGCCCACAAAAAAGAATCGGCGTACTTTGGATAAAATTCGGGAGTATTGAATAAAATAAATTGGCTCTATATGGATTCCAGGGTCTTATCTGACGAGAAGATCAACGAGAGAATGCAGCAGCCGTTTTCCCCGTACCTTGAGGTTGTGGGTGAACTGGAAAAATCCTAGATAATTCGGTAAATTTTCCTGTGAAATGCCTCGATGAGGTCGTAGCCAGGAACGCAATAATGACCAGAAACCTTCCATGGTGTTGACATGGACTTCACAAAAGGCCATGGTTGACCGTTTTGTGTTCATATCCCCACAGGGATAAACGATCATAAATGCCGTATTCGTCAGTAAAAGTCCAGGGTGAAATCCAGACAGGATATTACCGTAAGTTAGGCGTTCTGTCCACGCCCCGGAACCCGAATGGTAGCCTTTACATTTATTTTCATGATGAACTTTTGGGAGGCATTTGCTTCCTCAAGATCTGTGTTTATTGACGTGCGAGTTCTATTTCAATGGTCACAATGCCATCAAAGTGCAATTGGACAAGG
>JADGCQ010000101.1 GCA_015228925.1 Magnetococcales bacterium
GGGCAATCCCCCAGACCCCTTTTTTCTTTTAATAATTTTCTAGGGTGTATCTCAACGTTACCAAACATCAATACACCCTGATGTCAAGGGATTCCAAATGCAATTACCCTGGAAAAAAGTACCTTCTCTCAGAGCTACTTTTCTGAAATAATGCACGCGAGGATCAGAGGTTTGTGCAATGTCTGTGGGAAAATTCGGTCGATCGTATAACTGTTTGGGTCAATTTTATAAAAAAAAGTAGCGAAATTCTGAATGAGCATGTCGTTTTACCAGCGTGGAATGGCCCTCGTGCTTCACATCAAAACAGGCTCGGCCCGCTGGCAAAGGGCTTTGCTTAAGGGTGGAATCTAAAGTCATGGGACAGGAAACAACCGGATCCAGGGGTGAAGGAATGCGTGGTTTGGCGGCACTCAAGCAGGCTACAGCCAGCCTCGCCCGTAGGCAGCAATCCACCCAGCCGGTATCCGCACCGCCGGAAACGTCTGAATCCGCCCCGGTTGCTCAGGAAGAGAGGACGGCACCGCCACCTGCGTCGGCCTCCCTGGCCCATCGCGGCAGTACCCGCAAGGTTCCCGATCCTTCGGAACTGCGACTTCTGGGCGAAGAACCAACCGATGATCCGACCCACGCGGTACACCAGCACGGCGTTGAACCCACCGAATCACACACACGGCCCCAATCCGAGCCAAACGAATGGTCAGACTCGCCACTAAACCGTTTTCTGAAAGACCAAATCAAGACCGGCCAGGGTCGCTCGGTCATCAGCGTGACCGAGCATACGGCCTCCGGTTCGGCTGACAACGCACCAGGACCAGAGATTGCGCCCAGAGAAAAATCGCCAGCCAACCACCCATCCGGGCCATCCGCCGCGCCGCCCGTCGCACGCACCGTGGAGACAACCACCCAAGAACTCCCCGAACGCCACATCCAGACCACACCCGTCTCCCCGCCCGACCAAGCCCCGGCGGGGACATCCAACTGGATCAAGGCCGTCGCCCATCAAAACCGTCGGTCTCATATGCCGTCCCTCTCCCCGCGCCAAGAATCGGGAGGGCAAACCACAACCCAGTTCAGCCAACATCGGAAGAAGCCCAAACAACTCCGTGATGTTCCGTTTACCACAGCGGTCGTCCCTGGCAACCATCTGACGGCACCTCCGGTCGAGAAACCGGGTTTCAATCATGCAGACAAGGGGTTGTTGCCACGCGGGATGTCCACAGCCCCTGCGGCCCGTCGCACTGCGGTCGCGGGAACAGGCGGCCAGTCTCCGTTTTTAAAACATTCTGCCCAGGGGCAGGAAGATGTCGTGGCAGACAAGGCGGCACCCAATACACCAGGAGGTCACCCCACCGTCGCTTCCAAGGTGAAATCGGATTTAGCCCCCGTCCCCCGTCCCCCAATGGCAAGCTCTACCCCTTCGGCAGCCGTCCCCAATGTCCCATCCAGGACACGCAGCGTGACCAACGAAGCCAGCCTGACGCCGACCGCTGCCGACACCGACATTCACCGCCGCCAAGCCATCGGTGATGTGGGTGCCTTACTGAACAGAATGCCCAATCCGTTACCGACTGCAAACCAGCGTGTCGTCTCCAGGACAGGTTCCCTCCCTGCGGTCAAAGCTCCCCAGAATCCGCCCTCTTCTGGAAAACCGACTGCGCCGACCCCACAACCCCAGGTAACGCCACCAAGTCGTGTCGCTCCGCCACCACCACCCGTTGCAAAATCGCCCCCCCCTCCCAGCCCCGGTCCCAAACCCGCGCCTCGGCGTATCATCATCCAGGGAAAGGATCCCGTGGAGATTGGGACGATTGTTAAACAAGCGGCGATGAACACCAAAGCGGCCTTTACCCCTGCGACGACACCCGGCACCGTGCGGCAGACCAATTCGGTCAAGATCGGCGGCAAAAGTCTTCCAGGGCCAGCCCCACAGGGGAATCGTCCTAAACCCCCGGCCCCACAGGGGAATGCTCCTAAACCCCCGGCTCCACAGGGGAATGCCCCTAAACCCCCGGCACCACAGGGAAATGCTCCTAAACCCCCGGCACCACAGGGGAATGCTCCTAAGCCCCCGGCCCCACAGGGGAATGCTCCTCAAGAAACGGTCTCGTCGCCAACACGCGCCGGGGGAGTTGCTCCACAGGAAAAAAAGGGGAGACCAGTCGGTCGTAACACCCCACAACCCGTTGTCATCACGGCCAAGGCCGAGCCTGTCCAATCTCCATCGACGACGGCAAAATCGTCGGCTCGCTTGGTGGTTACCCTGCCACCTAAGGATGAGCGGGTTGCCAGTGATTCCGGTAAAAGACTTTCAATCCAAACACCCTCGGGGCAAATCCATCTTTCCACCCGCCGCCGTGACGACCATGACCACCATGACCACCATGACCACCATGATGAGACAGTTTCCGGCGCAAGCCGTGTCCAACAGACGGCGCATTCCGGTACTTTGCCAGAGGATCATTCCGAGCCGTGGCGGGTTCCCGTAGAAGGGTTGGGTTCTGGGATCATCCATCTGTTGGGTGATGCAGTCGGCAGTGTGGTTTCTTTAGGTTCCGGTGGGATTCAGGAGAAGAGATCAGACCAGGCTCCGGGAATCGCCAAACCGGGGAAGATCACACCGCCAAAGGTTCCAGGAAGCGGTTCGGTTTCTGGTCTTGATGTTGTCACAAGGAAATTCACGGGCGGGGTTCGTGGAGTTTTTAGCGGTGTCGGCCAGATTGCTGGCGGCAGTATCGACATCGTGTTGGGAACGTTGGGAACGTTGGGTGGCGTCATCGTTCAAACGTCCGGGAAACTGGGTTTAGGATCCAAACGTTGAAAGATCTTTTGAAATAGTCTGCCGAGACCGCATGGGGTGCGGCACTTGGCCATTGAAAACCGATGACAGGGGTATGGCATGGAATCATCCGCGCAACAGGGCAGAAACCTTTTTCTTGGAATTGACCTGGGGACTTCAAGAACGACTGTGGTGTCTAACCGAGGCACCAAAGAGGCGGTGCGTTCGGTCGTGGGCTATCCCAAAGATATCATCGGGGTCAAGCTGCTGGACCAGACCAACGTGGTTGGCGAAGAAGCTTTGGACCGACGGTCTTATTTGAACATTCACTTTCCCCTGGAAGATGGGGTCTTGAAAGAGGCGAGCGAGAAGGATACCCAGGCGGCGAAGGAATTGATTCAACATGCCATTTCTCTCGCCCATCCGCAGCCGGGGGATCGGGTTTGTGGCATTGTGGGGGTTCCCGCACGCGCCTCCATTTCCAACAAGAACCAGTTATTGCGCATCACCAACGAATTGATGCATTTTTCCATGGTGGTTTCCGAGCCGTTCATGGTTGCTTATGGCCTGAATAAACTGACCAACGCCATCATCATCGATATTGGTGCTGGGACCATTGACATCTGCGCCATGCGCGGCACCATTCCGGGGGCCGAGGAGCAGGTGACTTTGATGAAGGCGGGCAATCATGTGGATAATTTTTTGACCAGCATGATTTCCGAGTCCTATCCCAACGTACAGATCACGTCTCTCTTAGCGCAGAAGATCAAAGATCAGTTTGGTTTTGTCGGTCAGCCGGAGCAAGATATTATTGTTAACTTGCGGGCCAATGGCAAGCCGCAGCCTCACGAGATCACCCGTGAGGTGCGCATGGCGTGCGAGGCGATTGTGCCGGATATTATCGAGAATGTGCAGCAGCTCATCACTATTTATGATCCCGAACATCAGGAGGAGGTGGTGGGCAACATCATCTTGGCGGGTGGCGGTTCGCGGATGCGTGGACTGGACCGTGTTTTGGCCGACAGTTTGCGTGACTATGGTGATGTCCGTGTTCATCTGGTGGATGATCCCATCTATGCGGGTTCTCTGGGTGCCTTGAAGATGGCGACGGAGTTGCCATTGGAGTATTGGAACCAGGTTGGCGATGTCATTGGGGGTTGATATCTTTTAAAAACCACTGCACCCCGTATCCTGGCTTGGGATTGGATAACGGATGGAGGTGCGCAAACGATAGGGATAGATCATGAGTGCCAATGAGTCACTTGAGGAGAGTGTTATCGTTCCGGTGGAGGATCTGGGGACGGGGCTTTTCAACGTTTTGGGCGATGTGGTTGGTGGATTGGTGAACCTGCATCGTGTTGCCGACGGTAAGGCCAGGGAGGGGTTGGCGATTCTCAAGGAGAAAATCAGCAAGAGTAGCCCTGTCGAGGAAGAGGCGGTCACCGAGGAGCTTCCCATCGATCCGGCGTTACGTCCATCGGCACATCATGCGCGATTCAAGGTCAAGGATTCCATCGACGAATACCTGGAGCCGGTAGAACCTTTAAGTTCTGGGGGTCCAGGGACATAATCAGGACGGAGACTGCCCTGTGGCCGGAATTGAGGGTTTCCAGGTAGAAAATTATCGCGCTCTGCGCAATATAACCCTGGGTAGGCTCTGGAATAGTCAACACGCCACCCCATTGACACCGATGACCGCCGTGATCGGCAAAAATGGTGTCGGGAAAAGCACCTTGTTCGATGCCTTCGGCTTTCTGGCCGATTGCCTCAAGTTTGGGGTGGAGGAGGCTTGCGATCTGAAAGGACGGGGTGGTTTTGCGCGGCTACGCTCTCAGGGGGTGAAGGATCCAATCAAGTTTCAAATTTACTTCAGAGAAGAACGTAAATCCCGCCCAATCACCTACGAGTTGGCCATTGACAGCGACAAAGACGGTCGGCCTTTCGTTTCCGAAGAACGATTAAGACAACGCAGGCATAGACAAGCTCACGGAAGACCTTTTTCCTTTTTATATTTACGCCAAGGAAAGGGTTTCGTATGGAAAGGGAGTGACGCGCTTGCTCCTGACGATGAGGATGAAAAATTTTCTCAGAAACAAATCGAGGAGAGTTCCGAAACCGAGAGGGTAGAACTGTCGGACATCCGAAGACTGGGTGTTGCAACCCTGGGGTCACTGAAACCGCATCCTCGCATCGCAACATTCAGGAGGTTTATCGAAGGGTGGCATTTAAGCTATTTCACCCCCGATGCCGCACGTGGGCTACCGCTGGCAGGTCCACAGAAACATTTGAACCTGCACGGAGATAATCTTGGAAACGTTGTCCAGCTTATGGAGCGCGAGCATCAAACCAAATTCAAACTGATTTTAGCAAAGATTGCCGAACGAATCCCCGGCATCAACAAGATTGACACGGAAAAAACCTCCGATGGTCGGTTACTCCTTCGTTTCAATGATCGCGGTTTCGGCGACCCCTTTTTCGCCCAACAGATGTCGGACGGCACCCTTAAAGTCTTTGCCTATCTGTTGTTGTTGAACGACCCCTCACCCCCTCCATTTCTTTGCATTGAAGAACCGGAAAATGGTTTGTATCACAAACTTCTGGAGATCCTTGCCAGGGAATTCCGGGAACATGCCACGGGGCGCAAAAACAATTCCCAAATCTTTATCACCACACACCAACCCTACTTCATCGACGCTCTGAACCCCGATGAAGTGTGGGTATTGGAAAAAGGGCTGGATGGCTTTTCCCAGATTATCCGAACCAGTGAAATCCCTTTGGTCCGGGAGATGGTCCACGAAGGTCTCCCCCTGGGTGGCCTATGGTATAGCGATTATCTGGATGCTCGGTGAGTGCGATGCACTTTGAAGTTCTTGTGGAAGACCAATCTGGAAAAACCGCACTTGAGATTCTTCTCCCCAAAATTTTAGATGGGCGTCATACTGTAGAAGTCCATTCTTACAAAGGGATTGGACGAATCCCCAAGGGACTGAAAGCGACATCCGATCCCAGGAAAAGGATTCTCTTGGATCAACTCCCAAAGCTCCTGAGTGGTTATGGCGAGAAGTTTTCCAGCTATCCGTCCGATTATTTGGCCTCCGTCATTGTTGTCTGCGATCTGGATAGTCGGCGTTTGCAGCCTTTTCTCCACGAGTTGCAGGCTTGTCTCGACACATGCAACCCCGCGCCGATGACGCGATTCTGCATCGCCATCGAAGAAGGAGAAGCTTGGTTTTTTGGCGATATTCCCGCAATCAAACGAGCGTACCCAAAAGCCAAGGATAAAATTCTCAACAGCTATGTCAACGACAGTATCTGCGGAACCTGGGAACAGTTAGCGGATGCCATCACCCCAGGGGGAGCCAAGAAACTCTTGAAACAGGGATGGGTGGCGGTGGGTGCCGAGAAATCTCAATGGTCCGCAGCAATCACCCCACACATGGATATCGAATCCAACAAATCGCCCAGTTTTATCCATTTTCGGGACAAAATACGCGAACTGACGTGTGCCTCGGAAAATTGAGTTCTTTGAGCAAAACAATGATAACTCAAGCTTTGTCTTTATTAATTTTAAGAAGGGAAACAAGGCTCCAGAAGTAAAAACATATCCTTTAACGATGTTAAAAACAGGTTTGAATTTACAGCGATAAAATTCCATCTTTCGCAAAAGAAATAAGGGTTTTCTGGAAATATACAGGTGCCAATTTCTTATGAGTAGTTGGTCGTCACCCTGCTGTGAGGTGTTCGCTCCATTTTGGGACGGTTTCGGCGTGGCCCAACAGTTCGTCCAGATAGGTGGTGATGATGTTTACACGAAACTTGTTTCCATCCGCAGTGACCTTATCCTTCAAGCCCCTGTCGTAGAAAATCCCACAGTCTTCGATGTTTTGCCGACAATACCCTACTTTACAGGAACAAGATGGCCATTCTCTTTTTTAGAATTTTTCGCCAAAGTCGGTGATCGTCGCCAGCGATGCCTTGCCCTACGCCCCCGACAGCGAGCATATTGGGGATCAGGACATTCGGAAAGGTACAAGACTTAAACCTGAAAAAAAACATGATTCCACCCGTCGTTCAAACCGTTTTTCTCTTGATACTCTCCAACGTGTTCATGACCTTCGCATGGTATGCACACTTGAAACATCTGGACAACCGCTCCTGGATCATCGCCGCATTGATCAGTTGGGGTATCGCCCTGTTTGAATATCTGTTGCAGGTTCCCGCCAACCGCATCGGCTTTGCCACATTGACCCTGCCTCAGTTGAAAATTATTCAGGAATGTATCACCCTGGCCGTTTTTGTCCCATTTTCGGTATTTTACATGGGTAATCCCATCAAGCTCGATTTTCTTTGGGCGGGCCTTTGCCTGACCGGGGCGGTCTATTTTATTTTCCGATCCTAAAATACACGAAAAACTATCACGGGAGTTCCATCTGCCATGAATGCGTATGATGATTCCGACCTGATCGCAGGGGTCGATTGTGGTTCCCATGCCATCAAATGTGTCATCGCCAGGATATCGCGGGAAAACCAACCGCAACAAATCGTGGGGGTGGGAACCACCCCATCACAAGGGATCGATAGCAATAGCATGATCATCGATCTGGACCTGGCAAGCCAAGCCATTCGCAAAGCAGTGACCCAGGCGGAAAATATGGCGGGCGGTCAGGTCAGTGCCGTTCGGATCGGACTCTCCTCAAGAGACATCGAATCCTTTTCCGCGCTGGGGATCATCCCCATCGCCGGGGGCGAGGTGTTGGAGACCGATCTGGAACAATTGATGGATTCCACCCGTCACAGCCGCCAAGTGGGTAAACATGTGTTGCATCTGCTACCCAAAACATTCTTCCTGGATAAAAAAGAGATCGATAACCCCCTGGGGTTGTCCGGCCATCGCCTGGAAGGCCATTTTCACGTCATCACCTGCCAGCAATCCTCATTCAACCATGTCCTGGACGCCGTATTACACGCCAGTCTGGATGTGGAAGATTTGCTCTCTTCATGGGTCGCCGCCAGCATGGCCATCTCACCCCAGGATCATGCGGGCAACGTCAACACCTGCTTCATCGACCTGGGCCACGGATCCACCGGCGTTGTCGTCCGCAAAGGAGATCATTTTATCCACTCGGCCCGACTCCCCATGGGAGGACGCCATATCACCGGCGATATTTCCCAAATTTTTGATCTGGCCCCTTCCATGGCGGAACGGATCAAACGCTCCTTCGGCAATCCCGATGCCGAACGGTTAACCCCAGTCACCGTCGAAAAAAAAGGGACCGAAGCACCCTTGGCTCGCCATGTTCTGGCCGATCCACGACTGCCGCAGGTGATCGAGGCCAGGGTCGAGGAGATTTTGTTTGAACTGAAAAAAGTGATCCATCCACAATTGGACGATGGTTCATTGAGTTGCATTTTTCTCACCGGTGGCGGTTCACAACTCAAAACAATCCACGAAAGCGCAGAAGATATTTTTGGCGCACCCGTGGTTTCAGGTTCTTTCAGCCATCCCTCGCCGGTGATCAAGTTGGCCAACCGACCCGACTTGGCCGCCGCTGTCGGTCTGCTGGAAATGAGACGCAAATTTGGCGATTGGCGTTCCTTGGAATTCGGCCAACCCGAAGTCCATAAAAAACCCGGTTTCCTGAGAAAAGCCTATTTTTTCCTGCGCGAAAAGGTGTGACCATTCCAAGCTCACGGAAATTTGCTTCATGCAACGGGAGGCAATATGCCAGTTTCACGCAGGAACCGCGTGATTTCCACCTCCTTGTCATGGAAAGCCCGGACCAGCCCTTCCACTTCATATTTGTTTTTCCCCTCCAGATCCCGCATGGCCTGACTCAAAACTTCCAGTTCCCCCTTGAGCTTCTCCAACTTGTTGATCCCCTCCGGGGTCAATCCTTGGATGTTGTCTGATCTATTCATGGGTATTTCGGCTACCTTCATGTCCAACGCATTAAAGACCGCATCACCTGATATCAAACAGTCGTTGAAAATTGGCCGTCGTCAGCGTCTGCTTGATCGCAGGCCTTGCATTGATGAAACGAATATCAGCCGCATGGCCCCCTACCCGCTCTCTGAACAACAACAACATGCCCAGCGCAGAAGAATCAATATATTTTGTCTTCTTGAAATCAAGGACATAACGTACATCCTTATTCACATAATTCTGAGAGAGCGCATTGAACGCCTTCTCAAAGGCACTCAAGATATTATGGTCAAAATTTTCTACCAATCGCAAGCCGATTTCTGTTTTCTTGTTCTTATTGCTCGTGATTGTCACTGACGCAGAACTGTCTGGCGGCAACAGTTTGAAGTGGCCCATCTCTTCATTTTTTACATGTAGGAAAAAGTCGCATTGGCGACAGTTTTCATGTTTGTCCTGCCAGGAACCCTGCTGCTTACCGCCACAAAAAGTTCCCGTAACGGCCCAACATATCCTGCCGGCATATTCACCATCGTTCACATGGCCCACCTTGGTCGTAGACGCCGGACATATACCAAATTCAGCAACCTTCTCACCTCCAGGCTGCCGTCCACACTTCTTGACTTCCCAACAATTCAGTTTCTCCATCACATTCTCCAAATCTATCTCAAAGACCGCCCCCTTATTTAATTTATTAGCACATTGAATTTTTCTTTTCAATAATCTTAGAGACTGTTAATACTTACATTTATTGATATAAATAAGGTCTGCCTACAAGGCGCGTGATCCAGAGAGGCCCTCGACGCCTCACCCCAACCAATCCAGGTTGACCCGGCTTTCCGGCTCGGGAAACGCCCCCAAATCGTCGATCCTCTGGAACGCGGTCCCATCGCGCATACTTAAAAACCAAGCGGGCGACCGTTCCCCATACAAGCGGGTAATCCCCAAGCCTGGGGAACCCCGCTGCATGACGGGCAACGGTTGAATCGCCAGACTGGGTGGCCCCAGGACATTGGCGGCAAAATGGGAAAATGTTGACATGGGGGTCGTGATGATCACCGGACAACACGCCAAGGCAAATAAATCAAGCACCGGATTGGTGGTGGAGGCGTGCCCCCCATCATCGTTATAACGGCCATCGGCCAACGACGGTAACACGTTGAAACGCCGACGTAACGCCACCTCTTCGCCAGGTTCCAGATTGTTGTGGCTCAGGACAAAAATCACCTGACCAAACCGTTTGACCATCTGTTCCATGGCGTGGACATACCACCACAGCGGCACACGGGGATGGCGACTGGCGTGGATATCATAATGATCCTCCTCCCCCCCCTGAAAATCCCCCCGGCGGATATGCACTCCCACCAACATCCCCGTGCCCGTACCACCCAAATGGGTGACCAACCGATTTCGCCCCTGAACATGCAAACCCAGTCGCGCCATCGTAGGCCGATAGAGCCTTTCCAACATCACCGGATCCCCCCCCGTCGTCCCCCGCTGAATCAAGATGCGATGCCGCCCCAACCGATAAAAGGTTTCGCTATCGGGATCTCGAACCTTGGTCCCCAACCATTGATCCAGGAAGGTATAGTTCCATCGCTTGGTCCCGGCCACCGTAAGCCAAGCGGTCTCCGGCCAATCCAAACAAACCTGATGACCAAATAACGCCTGCATCCCAAAACACAGAACCAACCCCTCCAACCGATTGCACAATCCCGTATATTTGGTACTGATAATCCGTTTAAACCACATGAAATCCCTTCCCTTAAGCTATCGGGCACCGGCGGATATCGCCGTCACAATGATTTGGGCAATGTGCGCCGCCACCCGCTCGACCCCCGCCTGCGACCAGTGGCCATCCACATTCAAATAGGCACCACGAACCCCGTGAAGAATCGGTTTCAGATCATGAACGGCCACGCCATCCCGTTTCAGACGCACCTTGAGAAGTTCGGATGCCTGATTGCGACTTTGCCCAAACCCGTTCAGATCACCAAACATCGACCAAGTTTCCACATATCGGGGATCCACCTGCCACCCCATGGGGATCAATGCCACCGAAAAAGCGACGCCCGCCGCATCACAAACCTGTTTCATCGCCAGCATCCGTGGATAAATCCCCGCCACCAACGCCTGGGCCGAAGAGGCATCTTCTCGAAAATCGTCGCCAATGACCCAATGAAACAGGGGGTCAAACATATAACTGCGAAACAATCCCCCATCGGGATCACGCAAAGCGGCAAACAAAGAAACACTTGCGGGATCTGCCAAAATCCGTTGCAGCTTAGCCCTCCGATCTCCGGTAAATTTTGACAGGTCCAGAAAAAATTCGCGAATCTGATCATCAGTCATCGTTTGCAGACGCTGTAGCATCGCCTGTTCCCGATCATCCAGGCTTTCCTGTTCTTCCGGTTGCCATACCCGCAGAACATTGCGATGGCGATTGGTTACCAGATGATTCAGACTGAGCAAACCCATGGAGGCGGCGATGGAATCTTTGGGATAGGTCGAAAAAATAGCCAAGCGGGTCGAAAGTTTATCCGGGCCAAAATCGTTGCCGACATAAAAAAACAGCATGATTTCGTGCGCCCCCAGGGGGATGACCACATTTTTGATGCGATAAAAATAATCGGTGGTCCCCGTCGCCGACACCCCAAAATTGAGGACTTCCACCTCCGTGCTGCCTATTTTTTTTTCCACGGCCATAGGGAGTGGAATGGGAGAGGATTCCTCCAGGAATGAATCACCCACGAAGGCAATCCGTCGGATACCCGGTTGCGGAAGCCTTTCCCGTGGTCGGTCCCGCTGTCCCCAGGAATTAAACCCCTGCCCCGCCCCCAGTCGCAGGACACGTCCCCAGCCCCGCACCCCCACATCGGGTTGCACCCCATGCAATCCGATGATAGGCCATGGGGGGGTCAACCCTGTTGCGATAAAATTGACCAAGTAGAGCGACACCACCAGGGCCAGGACGACCAAAACCGATAGGATCACCCCGTTCACCATCGGTCTTTCGGCCCATCGCAACCCTCCCCGTGTACCATTGTCACCCGGTTTCATCGCATCATAACCATTCCAACGCCTGGGGATAATCCACATCGGGCAATTGTACTCCCGATGCAAGGATTTCTGCCAGCCATTACGCCGTCCTTCACACATTTGGCAGCGATCTCAAACGTCACCGGGATCTCCTGTCCGGTCAGTTCCTGGTCACGATTTCGATCCTCCATTTTTCCCGATGACGGCCACGCGCCGTTTCGTATATCATTTCCCTGGCCTGTATCGTTTCGGCTTGATGGTCGCCACTCCCGACCCGTTAGCACCATGAAACCTTGTGAGAAAGGGTCATCCCATGCACACAACCACGTTTGACACGTTGGAATTTACCGAACAACTCATGGCTTCTGGCGTCCCCGAGGAACAGGCCAAAGGTCATGCCAAGGCGTTGGTAACGGTCATAAAACAGACGGAATCTCGCGTTGACGAGCGAGCGGATCAACGCGACAGGCAGTCGGAGGAGCGTTTGGATGGTCTGGCAAGCAAGCGGGATCTCGATATGGCCAAGACTGAACTGAAACGGGACATCAAGGAACTTGAACTCCGCATCACGGCGGAAACAGCCCCGATCAAGTGGGGGATGGCAGTCTGTGTCGGTGGCATTATCGCTCTCATTCTCAAATCTTTTTTCCCACACTGACCATGAGCAACCAAAACCGACACGATCACACCGTTCACCATCGGTCTTTCAGCCCATCGCAACCCTCCCCGTGTCATCGTCACCCGGTTTCATCGCATCATAACCATTCCAATGCCTGGGGATAATCCACCTCGGGCAATTCCACTCCCGATCGCACCGGATAAAACGACACCCCCTTGTATAGGGTATCCATCCAAGCGTGGATCCCCTCTCCGAACAAACGGCTGTAGCCCATATGTGGCGCAGTCCGGTATGTTTTGGACAGGGGTTGGATCACCAGGGTTGGTCGCCCCAGGGCGTGGGCGGGATAATGGGTGAAGGTGGACATGGGGCTACCGATGATGATGGGGCAACAGGCCAAGGCAAACAGATCACGGACCGGATTGGCCTCGGCCTGATGCCCC
Organism: Magnetococcales bacterium; assembly: GCA_015228925.1. GTDB lineage: Bacteria > Pseudomonadota > Magnetococcia > Magnetococcales > UBA8363 > UBA8363. Next base: position 12,798 of record JADGCQ010000101.1, read on the forward strand.
TGCCGTTTTGGCCGGTAGGGGTTATCTTTGGGGGCCTGGACCAGGGGAAATTTTTGATGCAACCGGGCCTCCTCTTCTGCCGTCAATCCGTTATGCGCCAGATAAAAAATCACCTTTTGATAGCGGCGCATCACCTCGCCCATGGCATATTCATACCACCACAAGGGGACCTGGGAATGGATATGGTGTTCCAAATCATAAAGATTGTCATCCGTCCCCGGTCGATAATCACCCCGGCGCACATGGACCCCCACCACGATGGTATCACCCAAAGGGGCAAATTGCGCCAGCAGTTGCACCAGCAGACGGGGGTTGAGGCGCAACCGGGCACCCGTCGCCAGGTACAACCGGCGATTGACCTGAGGGATACCACCAAACAACCCTTTTTGTATCAACAACCGATGCCGTCCCAGTTGGGCAAATTCATCGGGGCTGGGGGCAGAAAACCGTCTGGCACCCAACTTCTGCCAGGGGTAGAGTTTGCCAAACCGCGCCCCCACGATCCGCAGATCATCCGCTTCGGGCCAATCCAGCACCACCTCATGGCCAAAATATTCCTGAAAAGCAAAACACACCGGCAACGCCTCAAGCCGATTGCACAGACCGGCAAAAGGGGTCGAATAGACTTTCTTGTTCAAGTTGCGATCCCCGCCACAAGTGAAAAAGACTTTAAAAAAAATACGCTGGGGGATAATATGGCAAAACGTTCCCGGTAGTAAACGACGCGCTGAATACCGGAGGAAGGTATCATCGACAAACCCGATCTTCAATACGCCCCCAACCCCAAATATAAAGAACCGTGGCAAAAAAGCGGAATCGTGGGCAAATGAATGGACACTCTTTGGAGACTATTTGGCGATAAGCACCGTTTCGCCTTTGAATATCGCTTCCAACTTGAAGGTTGAACAGGAGGATCCATCAAAGTGAAACAACGGCGGTTGATCAGCTTCGACTGGGCCTTGAAACGTCTGCTGCGCAGCAAGGCCAATTTTGAAATCCTGGAAG
>JADGCQ010000102.1 GCA_015228925.1 Magnetococcales bacterium
AAAATACCACGCATAATGCCATGTTTTAACACCTTCAACATGGCATTATGTTTGCTTTTCTTCGCAAAAATATGGGCTATGAAGTGTCACAAATCATCAAATATCAACACGGCCTAATGTCAAGGGATTTCAAATGCGATTGCCCTGGTTGGGCGGTGGTGCTTTGGTGAAGTTGCTTTAGATGCGTGATAGGGTGGCGTGTGCCGTGTCTATTGGTTTGCCTTAAGCGGTCCTTTTGTCAGATTGACCCCTTTTTGCTCTCAAGAAGTTGTAAAGCCTTAGGGTCATGGTCCAAAATTTTTAGAAGGTTGGAGATGGCTTTGCTGACAAGAATTTTTCCTTTTTCATATTTGTGGAAGGCGTTGGGTCCGCCACCCAGGATTTCCCCCGCTTTGCGTTGAGAAAGCTTCAGGCGTTTGCGTATTTTTGCGATATGGTCTGGTTCCAACAGACCGTTGGTACGCGCTTTGAGAAGGTTCAGCGCATGATCCGACACAACCATGTCGGCACTGTCATGGGTGGACTCGCCACAGCGACAATACCAACCGGGCAGATTGATCGTGGTTGTTTCTCCGCGATAATGGATTTCAGTCGCTCTTTCGCTACGCTCCATAACCTGGGCACACAGGTGACAGACCGGAGTTTTCATGACTGTCTCTCCTTGAACGATAATAATCGGAATTCCGTGATCTTGTCTGTCATAAATTTTATATAAATAACAACATATTATGTTGGAACATGGTAAACATCCTGCCACGACCTGTGATCTGCGTGCGTCGTTATAGATTTTACAAAGTGTTGTTTTTTCATGGCATGGATCGTTGCGGCCATTTCTTTCCGGCCAAAACCAAGCGCGATGGCACCATGCAAGGCGGAACCTGTCATGTGCAGCTTTTCATGTGACGAAAACACGGCCTTGAAGGTGTCTAAATCGTAGGTCGGGTTTCGCTTTTCCATGGACCGATGCTACACCATAATGGTTGCATTTTTCAAGAAAGGAATTCTGCTTTCTGGCCAGTAGAATCATGTAGCCTAACCAACTGTCGCATTCATGGAGTCCACCATAGGGGCGTTTTCATGTGTGAGAAGGGCAGTATAGCGTGTAGTGTTCTAGCCAGAACAAGATGTGAGCGAGTAGGAAAGGGGTGAGGCCAGAGGGATTATTCCCGTTTTTTCCGTGATAGAGTGCAAGAATGAGATGTTGGCGGTAAACCCCATCCATGGTAGTGGGTGGCCAATGGGGGTAGCCTCTGCGAAGTATGGCTATCGTAGTCTTGTCCCCCTTAGCTATGGCGATTTTTGCGATGTGGGTAAAGAGTACCAAAAGGGATGAGTCGATGGCCAGGGATTCGTTGGGGTGGGAGATGTCGATGCTGACTTTGCTTGTCCTTAAAGGATCTACGTCCGCGCCTGGACTTTTGTGAGAAAGCGGCCTTGATTCCAGAATGGCAATCGCCAACAATGCTGAAATGCGATGGCGGTCAGGCGAGGCGGACAAGTTGTTTGCCGCGCCCATAAGGTTTACCATTGCAATCGTCTTGGTGACAAAAATTTCCTTCATGCTATCGAAGGCACCCTCATCAAGAATGAGCGCGATTCCGGGATAACCGGATCTCTCGGCAGCGGCGTCGGCTTCATTCTGGATAGCCTTAGCGATTTTGAAAACCTGCGGTTTGAGAATATCGTCAAAAAGCTTGTACCAACGCTCTTTTTTCTTTTGCTGGTCGGGCATATGATTTCCATCTGGGATGCATAAATGACTATTGGATCAATTTGAGTAAAAAAAAAGCCCAAAGACAAAGGCAACGCCGCGCTCCAGGCTTATGAAAAAAATGTTTTCCGGGTCAGACTTCTGACAATTCCAAATGAGAGAAGCGAAAGACACCGGGCCGTACTCGTTCGGGAAAGTCGGCGGGGATAATGCCGAACAGAATTTCGTTGTTATTGCCCATAGCGCGGATAGATGCGACTTCCTTTCCAGTATGACCCAGCTCTTCATCACCATTGGTGACGCGATCTGGATCTGGAGCAGCCGTGCCTTTCACGTTTGCGCCCATGTGATTCCCCATTGATCTGTTAAGAGTTAACACAAATGACCCCTGGTTTTGTCTATTTTAAACGTGCGCAAAAAATAGGCCAAGCCTATGTCTAGCAAAAGAAGACGCCGTAGGCGGACATTTCACCTCCGCAGCGTCTCCAATGCCTTTGACGCTACTAGCGTTGCTTAAATATGTCAATCAAGAAACTTTCCATGGATATACATGTTTGGAAAAAACTTCCTTTCTGCTAGGCTTATGTTTGTAGATATTGGTGCATAATTTTTGACTGAATAATGTGACCGATCAAATGATTTATGAGATTATTTGGATATCATTCCTCCTAGTCTAAGATTTTGATTTTATGTTCGACCATGGTTTGCAGTTGTTTCTCCACCCGTTTGATTACCCCTTCCCAGTTACCCCGTTGATGTTGACGAAATAACCGCATCGTCGGATACCACGGGCTGTCATCGCGGTCCAACAACCAACGCCAATCGGGTATGTGCGGCAAAAGTGCCCAGGTGGGGCGGGCCAAGGCACCGGCCAGATGCAGGACGGCGGTATCGACGGCGATCACCAGATCAAGAGCGGCAATCACAGCGGCGGTTTGGGCAAAATCGGTGAGGTGCGGGCTGGCATCGTAGAAGTTTTTAGCATTGACAAAGACTTCTATGTCACCGGGGCGGGGGGCGACCTGCAACCCGATGAAGGTGATGCCGGGGATGGCCAATAGCGGTGTGAGTCGGTTGGGATCCATGGATCGCTTGAAATCATCACGGAACAAAAGATTTCCCCGCCAAACCAGTCCCACCCGCAGTCCCGGTCGTTGGGTCCAATGATCGGGGAGGGGGTGGGTGGGGGGGGCGGTCAGGTAGGGGGATGGCGTGGTCAACGTGTCGCAGGTCGTTCCCAATAGATAGGGGAGACTCATCAGGGGGGCGTGGTAATCGCATTCGGGGATGGGGGATCCGTCGGTGAACCATTGGTCGATCCCCTGGGCGGTGGCCAACAAGGGCAATAAACCGGATGGACACCGCAAGGCCACATGGCCTCCCATCGCCTTGACATCCTGCGCAAAGCGGATGAACTGGATGCTGTCTCCCATCCCTTTTTCGCAGTGCAACAGGATGGAACGACCGTCGAGCCGTCGGCCATCCCACAAGGGTACCCGGAGACCATGACCGGGAAATCCAATCCGTTGCCAACGCCATTCATGCTTGGCCCAACCCCCCTTGAAATCACCCAAAAGCAATAATGTCAACCCTTCGGCCACATGGGCGTCGGCCAAATCGGGGGCATGTCTCAGGGCCTCTTTGAACTGTGCCAAGGCTTCGGGGAATCTCCCCAATTCCACCAAGAGGGCACCCAGGTTGGCCAAGGCTTCGGGATGGTCTGGTTTTAATTGCAAGGCGCGTGACAGGCTGGCCATGGCATCATCCAACCGCCCTTGCCGATGGTAGACGGTCCCCAGATTGGTCCAGGTTTCATGATGATGGGGATTCAACCGCATGGCACGTTCTAAAAATTCGGTGGCTTCGGTCAAACGTCCCATATCCTGATAGGCGATCCCCAGGTTGGCCAGGGGATCGGGAAGATTGGGGTTCAGTTCCAGAGCGCACCGATAATGGCGGATCGCTTCCTGGGTTCGCCCTTGGGTCAGGAAGACATTGCCCAGATTGGAATGGGCTTCGGGATTGTCGGGTTCCAGGGTGAGTGCCTGGCGCAATCGGGATTCGGCTTCCTGTAATCGCCCCAGCCGCAGCAACACGGCACCTAGATTGGACAGGGCGGCAACAAAATCGGGCTGTATGGCCAATGCTTGGGAAAAGCGGTCCACCGCCGCAATCAATTGCCCCTGGGCCTGGAGGACAATGCCATAGTTGGACAAAACGATAAAATGGTCGGGTTGCAATGCTAAAGCGTGCAGATAAGCGCGGGCGGCATCGTCCAACAATCCTTGTTGCAAAAATTGGTTGCCTTGAAGCTTGAGGGCTTCGGCTTGATCATGGATGACGGAGGGGGGCATTGGGGGGGCAAAAAGCCTAGCTATGGACGGTTAACAAAGGATGACTTGCAAGCCGGTGGCAGTCTATCCCTTTTTCGTTTCCCGAACAACGCGACTGATGCGGTTGATGCCAAATCGGTGCAATTCTGATGATTTTATTTACCTTTGCTGGGTTATGGTGTTACGTTTGGAATCGAACCACAGCCCAACGGTGAGAGGATATGCGGACTGCATTTTTGTCAGGATTCATCATACTGGCCTCGTTGATTCTCGGAGCGTTGCCGCTTCAGGCAGGTCCTGCGGGACTATCTGGAACGGTTGCGGCAGCATCCGGTGGTTTTGGAACTGGAACAGGAGGCCCAACGGTATGAATTGGAAGCGGCGGGGCACAGGGACTTCCCGATCCTATGTTCACCGTTGGCGTCAATAACGTCCCCGTCACTACCCCCACCCAGTTTGATCGGTTTCTCCCCAGCAATAAAATGTTGGGTGTATCCCAGAGAATTCCCTCTCCCAGTGCCAGAGATCGACGTTCCGACAGCCTGAAAAATCAAGCCCGCTTGGCCAGACTCAAGGCAACGGTCCGCTTGGCCGACCTGCAAAAGGAGGTGAGCAGTGCCTGGGTTCAAAAGAAAAAAAATGCTGAGATACGCGAGGCGTTGCGCTGGCAGTTGAAACTGATCAATCAATTGGAAAACTGGCTGACGGGCAAAATTGAAGCGGGGGCGTCGGTTTTTGGCCGTTTTTCCGAGTTGGATGTGCAACGCGAACAGATCCAAGAACAGATCACCGCCCTCGATGGTGAAGAGATGGTCCTGAAGGCGGATCTGGAACGGTTGATCGGTGAGGATCCCGTGGTGGATGCCCCCGCCGTTGTCGTCAAACCATGGCATGGTGACGATTCCCGTTTTTGGGAGGTCCAGGTGGCCCAGGGAGAAATGGACGTGAACCGGACTGTGGAGAAGGAACGAGAGGCGGCATTTGCTCCCGATTATGGTGTGGGGTTGAGTTGGCAACAGCGGGAAGATTCTCCGATATTCAAGGGGGATGATTGGTACAGCCTCAATGTCTCGGTCACTCTCCCCCTGTGGGCACGCAACAACCAACAACCCAAACTGGATGCGGCACGCAGAATGGTGGAAATGACCCGGTTGCGCCTGGATGATGCCAAGCGGAGCAGCCGAAAAAAATATGCCGTCGCCCTGGCCCAGATGCAGACCGCGAAAAAAATGGTGGATGTGTTGGAAAAACGGCGGCAACGATTGGCGGGGCTGTTGGAGGCTAATCGCAACCGGTATGAGTCGGGGGAGGGACAACAGGATGATGTGGTACGCCCGGCCATCGATGATTTAAAAGTGAAAGTGGATTGGATTCGTCAGAAGGCCAATGCGGATCTTGCCGCATTAACAATCAATGCCATGTTGGCATCTGGGGATGAACCATGAGGCCATGGAGTCGGGTTGCGCACGGGTGGCGGATGTTCGGGGTGGTCCTGGCGGTTTTGTTGCTGTTGCCAACCTGGATTGAAGCGGGACAGACCCGTTATACCTGCCCCATGCATCCCCATTATATTACCGACAAAATGGGAACCTGCCCCATCTGTGGAATGACTTTGGTCCCTGTGGCTGCCGATGGGGAGGCTTCGGTGCCCCTTTAGGGGGGGAGTCAACGCAAAGCGGTCACTATTGCCCCGGAAACTATTCAAAACATGGGGGTCCGGTATGGTCATGCCGAACCCACCATCATGAGCCGTACCATCCGCGCCTTCGGCATGGTGATGGAGAACGAACGGACCGAGACGGTGATCGCCAGCAAGGTGGATGGGTGGATTGAAAAACTTCTCGTTACGGCGGTCGGTGATGAAGTGCGCAAAGGGACAGTCATCTACCAATTGTTCAGCCCCGAACTGGTGGCAGCCCAGAAGGATTATCTGGCGGCCATCGAAAGTGGCAATGCTCGGCGTATCGCATCGGTGGCGGCCCGGTTGCAGGCGTTGGGGGTGGAGGAACGGATCCTTGGGCAACTGACCAAGGATAAGGTGGTGCCGGATCATGTCCCGTTTACCGCCGGTGCCGATGGGGTGATCAGCAAGTTGAACGTCCGCAAAGGGGCTTATATCAAGGCGGGGATGGTGATCGCCAGCATCCAGGATTATTCCAAGGTGTGGATTAATGCCAGCGTCGCGGAAAAAGATTTGGGGATGCTGCACAAAGATGCCCCGGTCGAAGTGATCCTCCCCAACCTGCCGGGACGGGAACTCAAGGCGACCATCGATTATATCCATCCCATCGTCGATGCCACCAGTCGGACGGGGACGGTGCGTTTGGTGTTGGATAACGCCGATGGAATGTTGCGTCCGGGATCTTATGCCGATGTGGTCTTCCAGGTGAATCAACGATCACGCCTGGCAGTGCCATCGGAAGCGTTGTTGTGGAGCAAGGAGGGGAGTCATGTGATTGTGGGGTTGGGAGAGGGGCGTTTTCAACCTCGCCATGTCACGGTAGGGCTTTCCGGGGGTGGGTTCACCGAAATTCTTAGTGGGTTGCTCCCGACGGATCTCATCGTCTTGTCGGGACAGTTCTTGATCGATTCGGAAAGTTCGCTCAAAGAATCTTTCCAAAAATTGCAGCGTTTGAAAACTCCCCTGGATGCGTTAAGTCTCGATGGGGGACAAATGAATGTCCTGGATCATTTGGTGGATGCCGCCCTTTATATGCATGAGGCCATGGTGGATGGTTATGAGGTCAAACCCGATGCCTTGGCGACCGCTTTGGCGGTGAAATCTCTTTTGTGGCCCGTATTGGGCGATACGCGCCTGGGTGGGGTTCTCAAGGAGGCGGACAAAGCCTTGAATAGGGCCAAAGAGGCCAAAACCCAGTCGCAATTGTTGACGGCGTTGAATCTTCTGGTTCAGGCGTTACAGCCCTGGATATTGGAAGGTCCGGTGGAACATTACCAAACATTGGGGATCCATGTTTACCGGGAAAAACAAGGGGAACGGGTGTGGTTGCAAAAGGGTGGGAAGGTGTTTTCCCCCTATGGTCATGAACCGGGGATCGAAATCCCCTTTGCGGCATCGCACAAAGTTGCCGTGACGACAACATCTCCGGGGACGGATATCCCTTCGGGATCGGCGCATGACAACCACTGAACGACCGCCCCGTTCACCCCAATCTCTTGGTCACGATCCGGCGGATTCGTGGATTGCCAAGGTGATTGCTTGGTCGGTGGAAAACCAATTGTTGGTGGTTGTGGCGACGTTGGGGTTGGTTTTGGCTGGTTTTTTTGCCATTAAGCATTCGCCGCTGGACGCCATTCCCGATCTTTCGGATACCCAGGTGATCATCCGCACCGAATTTCCTGGTCAGTCACCCCAGATTATCGAAGATTTGGTCACTTATCCCCTGTCCACCACCTTGCTGGGATTGCCCAAAACCAAGGCGGTTCGAGGTTTTTCTTTGTTTGGAACCAGCTTTGTTTATGTGATCTTCCAGGATGGGGTGGACCCCTATTGGGCCAGAAGCCGGGTTTCCGAGGCGTTGGTGACGGTTCAACGGGATTTGCCCGAAAAGGCGGTGGTCAGGATGGGGCCAGATGCCACAGGGGTCGGTTGGATCTATCAATATGCCCTGGTGGATCGGACGGGAAAGCGTGATTTGGCCCAATTGCGTTCGCTCCAGGATTGGTTCATCAAGTTTGAATTGGCCACGGTTCCAGGGGTGTCTCAGGTTGCCTCTGTGGGTGGGTTTGTCCGTGAATTTCAGGTTCTTATCGATCCCAATCGGCTTAGGGCATTCAATATTCCCCTGGGGCGGGTGCGTGAGGCGGTGAAGGCTTCCAGCATGGAGGTGGGGGGGCGGGTATTGGAAAAATCGGAGATGGAATGGATGATCCGTTCCACAGGCTATGTGACCACGTTGGAAGATTTGCAGCAGGTGGTGGTCTTTGCCCAAAGCGGCAAGCCGGTCCTTCTTACCGATGTCGCCCGCGTGGTGGAAGGGCCGCAAATGCGGCGCGGCGTGGTGGAATTGGGGGGGGAAGGGGAAGTGGTGGGGGGGATTGTGGTGATGCGTTCGGGGGAAAATGCCCTGAACGTGATCCTGGGGGTCAAGCGCAAACTGGAGGAATTGGCCCGGGGACTCCCTCAAGGGGTGGAAATTCAGACGGTCTATGATCGTGCCCCGTTGATTGAGGGGTCGGTGGACTATTTAAAGCATAAGTTGATGGAAGAGGGGATCGTGGTTGCCCTGGTGTGTGTGGTGTTTTTGCTCCATCTGCGTTCGGCTTTGGTGGCGATCATCACTTTGCCGTTGGGCATTTTGGGGGCATTTGTGGTCATGTCCGCCCAGGGGATTACCGCCAATATCATGTCTTTGGGGGGGGATTGCCATTGCCATCGGTGCCATGGTCGATGCATCCATCGTCATGGTGGAAAATGCCCATCGGACAATGAGCGGTTTGGACGGGGATGTGGATGGACCGACGCGCCGGAGACATTTGATCCGTTCGGCCCAGGAGGTGGGACCGGGGTTGTTCTTTAGTTTGTTGATCATCACGATTTCCTTCATCCCGGTGTTTGCGTTGACAGGCGAGAGTTATCGTCTGTTTTCCCCGCTGGCGTTTACCAAGACCTATGCCATGGCGTTTGCCTCGGTTCTCTCGATCACCATCGTCCCCATTTTAATGGTGTGGATGATCCGAGGGCGTATCCGTCCAGAGAGTGCCAATCCGCTCAATCGGTTGTTTGTCGGATTATACAAACCGTTGTTGACGATGGGATTGCGCTTTCGTTGGCTGACGATAATTTCCGAAAGCATTCAAGGGCGGGAACGGTATGACATCATCATGCGCTATGACCGCCCCTTTCGGGAATCGGAATCGGATCTGGCGGAGATTTTGGTCCCAACGCCCAATGGATTGCATATTCCACTGGGAGAGTTGGCGACCATCCGTTTTACCGATGGCCCACCCATGATCAAATCGGAAAATGCCCGGTTGACGGGATGGGTCTTTGTGGATATCGACGGACGGGATATCGGTGGTTATGTGGATGAGGCGCGGAGGCATGTGGCGGAGAATGTGTCGTTGCCGCCGGGGTTTGCCATTTCCTGGTCGGGACAGTATGAACAGATGATTAAGGCGCGGGAGCGATTGTGGGTCGCGGTCCCTTCGGCGATTGGCATCATCTTTTTGCTGCTCATGATCCATTTTGGCAAATTGGACCGGACGGTCATGGTGATGATGTCGTTGCCATTTGGATTGGCGGGGGGGTTGTGGTCGGTTTATCTGGCGGGTTACAACATGTCGGTGGCGGTCGCGGTGGGATTTATTGCGTTGGGGGGGATCGCGGTTGAGACAGCGGTCGTGATGTTGTTGTATATTGACCAACAGGTTCGAGAACATCCACCGGTGGACTATCAGGAATTGTGTGACGCTATCATGGCGGGGGCGGCGTTGCGGGTCAGGCCCAAACTGATGACGGTTTCGGTGATCATCGCGGGTTTGTTACCGGTTTTTCTGACGGATGGGCCGGGTGCCGATGTGATTCAACATGGCATTATGTTTGCCTTTCTTCGCAAAAACCGCGCAATATGGGGCGCATGAAAAGCAAAATCAAAACCCTGGGGGCAATCCCCAAGACCCCTTTTTTCTTTTAATAATTGATTATTTTCGGGAACTTGGACGTGCCAATTTCAAATGCGATTGCCCTAGAGATTCATGCCATGAAATTTCGTATTCTGCTCATCGCGCTGTTTTTTTCCAGTCCAGCCCTGGCGGACCCGGTGCAAGTGGCGGTGGCGGCCAACTTTACCGGCCCCGTGAAAATCATCGCCGCCAATTTTGAAAAGGAGACCCCACACCAAGTGAATCTCTCCTTCGGTGCCACGGGAAAACTCTACGCTCAAATCAGAAACGGTGCCCCTTTCGAGGTGCTGCTCGCCGCCGACGCCAAAACCCCCGCCAAACTGGAACAGGAAGGGGAGACGGTGAGCGGTAGCCGTTTTACCTATGCCATCGGCAAGCTTGTCCTGTGGTCACCCAAACCCGGTACGGTGGATGACCAGGGTAAGGTGTTGGAAAAAAATGACTTTGCCCACCTAGCCGTGGCCGATCCCAAGCTGGCCCCCTATGGAGCCGCCGCCGTGGAGACGCTCACTGCTCTTGGTTTGCTCCAAACCATACAACCCAAATTTGTTCAGGGGGAAAATATTGCTCAAACCTATCAATTTGTCGCCTCTGGTAATGCGGAACTGGGATTGATCACCCTCTCTCAGGTCATGAAGGAGGGCAAAGTCACCGAAGGTTCGGCCTGGATCGTCCCTGCCGCCCTCCATCAGCCGATCCGCCAGGATGCGGTGATCTTGAACAAAGGCAAAGATAACGCCGCCGCCCGCGCCTGGATGGATTACCTTAAAAGTGAACAAGCCAGAATGGTCATCCGTTCCTTTGGTTATGATTTTTGATGGATCGATGCTCGACTCCGATGATTTTGCCGCTATCCGGCTAACCTTTGAACTGGCGACAGTCACCACGCTGCTTTTGCTCCTGCTGGGGACACCGTTGGCGTGGTGGCTGGCACGCACCCGCTCCCGATGGCGAGGGCCAGTGGGGGCGGTCGTCGCTCTACCTTTGGTATTGCCCCCCACCGTACTGGGCTTTTACCTGCTGATTACCATGGGGCCGGATGGACCCATCGGACATCTGACCCAATCCTTGGGACTGGGACTGCTCCCCTTCACCTTCCCGGGATTGGTGGTGGCGTCATTCCTTTATTCTCTTCCGTTTGTTGTGCAACCGATTCAAAATGCCTTCGAGGCCATGGGCGAACGCCCCCTGGAAATGGCTGCAACCTTGCGCGCTTCTCCCCTGGATGCTTTTTTCACCGTGGCCATCCCACTGGCCAAGCCCGGCTTTTGGACCGCCGCCATCCTGGGTTTTGCGCACACGGTGGGCGAGTTTGGTGTGGTGTTGATGATGGGCGGCAACATTCCTGGCGTAACCCGTGTCGTTTCGGTACAGATCTATTCCCGGGTCGAGGCGATGGAATACATCCAGGCCCATTGGTTGGCTGGAGGGATGGTCTTTTTTTCCTTTTTCGTCCTATTGGCCTTGCAAATCTTCCGTCGGGATCGGCGATGACCATCGAAGTGCAGTTTTCTCTCTCCTGGCCGGGATTTTCCCTGAATGTCGATCTCCAATGCCCTGGAAAAGGGGTGACGGCCCTGTTTGGACGCTCCGGCTCAGGCAAGACCACCTTGCTGCGTGCCATCGCCGGACTGGAAAAGGTCATCCATGGAAAATTGGTGATCAACGGCGAGATTTGGCAAAACGACGGGATCTTCCTGCCAACCCATCGGCGTCCCCTGGGCTACGTCTTCCAGGAGGCCAGTTTATTTCCCCATCTCTCGGTACAGGGCAACCTGGATTATGGTCGGCGTCGCGTCGGTCATGCGGATCATGCCCACTTCAAAACCATTGTCCAATTATTGGGTATCGGCGATCTGTTGGAGCGTCATCCAAAACGGTTGTCGGGTGGCGAGCGACAGCGCGTTGCCATTGCCCGCGCCTTGCTGACGCAACCCAAAATCTTGTTGATGGATGAACCCCTCGCTGCCCTGGATCAGGAACGCAAGAACGAGGTTCTTCCCTATATCGAACAGTTGCACAACGCGCTTAAAATCCCCGTCATCTATGTCAGCCATTCGCCCGATGAAGTGGCACGGCTGGCCGATCATCTGGTGGTTCTTGAAAAAGGGAGGGTATTGGGTTCCGGTCCCCTGACGGCAATGCTCGCTCGGTTGGATCTGCCCATCCGATTGTACGAGGATGCCGGGGTTGTGTTGGAAGCGGTCGTGGCGGCACGCGATCTCCAATGGCACCTGGCGCGGGTTGATTTTCCCGGAGGTGTTTTGTGGACACGGGACAAGGGACATCCCATCGGTCACGCCGTGCGGGTTCGCGTTTTGGCCCGGGATATCAGCCTTTCCCGGGAACCCATCTTCGGCACCAGTATCATCAACGCGCTGTCCACCCGCATCATCGCATTGGGCGATGATGCCCATCCTGCCCTTTGTTTGGTGCGACTGGATGCTGGAGGGACGCCGTTGTTGGCACGGCTGACCAGACGTTCTGCGGTGACTTTGGGACTGGCACCGGGGGATCAAGTCTGGGCGCAGATCAAGGCGGTGGCCCTGATCGCGTGACTACTTCTCGTCATCCCCCTCTTCTTCTTCCTCCTCCGCTTCTTCCATTTCAATACTACCCACAACACGTCCGAGAAAGTCAAAGATGTTGGTTTTAACCCCAAACACCCCTTTGTTACTTGCCAGCATGGCTGCGGGGTTGGCGACCGGTTCCAGGCTATAATGCAAAGGTTCATCCTCTTCGATCACATCCTCAAGGATATAGACCTCCGTCTCATCCTCAAACCAATCCTCCATGTTAAACTTGCGGGGTTCCTCCAACTTGGTCAAAATCACTTCTTTTTCACCAAATTCCAACGTCACCTTTTGATCCGGTTTTAATTGGGCAATTTCAACAGATTCCATAAAAATGTTTCCTTTATTTCATACTTGGAACAATGCAGTTTCAACCAGTTACATTCATCACCGAAAACCTAAAACATCACTCATATCATAAAGTTTTGGAGGTTTTCCGGCCAACCAACATGCCGCTTTGACTGCCCCTTTGGCGAACGTCATCCGCGAAGAGGCTTTATGCGTCACCTCAAACCGTTCGCCATCTCCTGCGAACAGCACTGTATGATCTCCGACGATATCTCCACCTCGGACCGTTGCAAATCCAATGCTACCAGAGGTTCTGGCTCCTGTGTGCCCCTCACGGGCATAAACTGCCAACGTTTGGAGATCTTCCCCTTTGGCTGTGGCTATGGCCCGTCCCAAACCCAATGCTGTCCCCGATGGGGCGTCTACTTTGTGTCGATGGTGCGCCTCGATGATTTCAATGTCAAACTCGTCACCCAGCGTTGCGGCAACCTGAGCGACCATTTTCATCATCAGGTTGACCCCGACGCTGAAATTGGGTGCAAAAACAATTGGAATGTCTTTCGATGCTTCGGTGATGACTGCCAATCCTTGTGCGTTGATCCCTGTGGTACCGATGACCATTCCTGTTTGGGTTTCGCGTGCCAATTGCACATGCGCCATTGTCGCTTGCGGCACTGTAAAATCGATGACAACCCGACCGGCTCCAAACAAGAAGGATGCCCGATCTTGGACGATGACCCCTAACGGACCGACCCCAGCGACTTCACCGGCATCTTGGTTTAGAAATTCCGAGCTGACGGTTTCGCTGGCAGCAACCAGCCGACAGGCTGCATCTGCTGCCACTGTCTGCACCAACATTCGGCCCATGCGACCGCCGGCACCTGGTATTGCGATATCGATCTTGGCCATAAACGTCCCTAAAATAAAATTATTAAAAGAAAAAAGGGGTCTGGGGGATTGCCCCCAGGGTTTTGC
>JADGCQ010000103.1 GCA_015228925.1 Magnetococcales bacterium
ATCAAAATCAAAACCCTGGGGGCAATCCCCCAGACCCCTTTTTTCTTTCAATAATATTCAATGGATACCGATAAATGAATGGACATCAATACGCCCTGGTATCAAAGAATTTCAAATGTAATTGCCCTGGTGGCAACCTGTTGCCATCTCCAATTGCCGAAAAGCTGTCATTACGCTACCATGGTGTCCATTTTTCGGCCTCTTGCTGTGATCACGCAACGGGGCATCTGACGACCATTGCGGCGTTGGAATCATGAGACAAGGGGACACTATGGACATTTCTGAACTTCTCGCCTTTAGCGTCAAGAACAAAGCCTCCGACCTCCATCTATCCGCAGGGATGCCGCCGCTGATCCGTGTCGATGGTGATATTCGTCGCCTCAATGTCCCCCCATTGGAGCATGATGAAGTCCACGACATGGTGTATGACATCATGAACGATAAACAGCGCAAGGATTACGAAGAGACGCTGGAGGTGGACTTTTCCTTTGAAGTTCCCAAATTGGCCCGTTTTCGGGTCAACGCTTACAACCAAAACCGGGGAGCCGCAGCGGTATTTCGGACCATCCCTTCCGACATTTTGTCTTTGGAGCAATTAAACTGCCCGGAAATATTTAAGGAATTTGCCGAGACCCCCCGGGGTATCGTCTTGGTTACTGGTCCCACCGGATCGGGCAAATCGACGACGCTTGCCGCCATCATCGATTATAAAAATAAGAATGAATATGGTCATATTTTAACCATGGAAGACCCCATCGAATTTGTCCATCAATCGCATAAGTGCCTCATCAACCAGCGCGAGATCCACCGCGATACCCACAGCTTTGCCAATGCTTTGCGCTCCGCCTTGCGTGAAGACCCCGATGTTATCATGGTGGGGGAGATGCGCGACCTGGAAACCATCCGTCTGGCATTGTCGGCAGCGGAGACCGGACACTTGGTTTTCGGCACGTTACATACCACTTCGGCGGCAAAAACCATCGACCGTATCGTCGATGTCTTTCCAGCGGCGGAAAAAGATATGATCCGCACCATGCTTTCCGAATCGTTGCGTGCGGTGATTTCCCAGACCTTGTTGAAGAAAAAAGGGGGGGGGCGGGTGGCGGCGCATGAAATTTTGGTGGGGACCAACGCCATTCGCAACCTGATTCGGGAAAACAAAGTCGCCCAGATGTATTCCTCCATTCAAACGGGGCGCAACTTTGGTATGCAAACTTTGGAACAATGTTTGCAAGAACTCCTCGACAAAAAACTGATCACCAAGGAGGCGGCCAGAGAAAAGGCCAATATCAAGGACTCCTTCAAGTAGATCGCTATTCTAATCGGAATGCACTGACGCGCGGGGAAAGTCTCATGAAGAAATTTTGTCCACCACCCTCTTTGGCCTGCCTGATTCTTGCGGGTTGTCTTGGCGGTTGTGTGGGGGCACCCCCACCGCTGCCGCCGCCCCCCGCGATTCCCATGGGTGCGGGGCCAATCAGTCCCATGATGAACGAAGGGCTGCCGCCAAAGATCGATGCGGAAATCGATTTGATCCGCATGAGTCATGCCGTCACCGACGCCTTGGTTGCGGAATTAAAGAAAAATCATCCCTCTTTTCATCGGCGCAAGCCCATTTTGGTGGCCAGTTTTGTTGATCGCAACAGCCTGGATTCCAGTTCCGAGTTGGGTCTACTGATTTCCGATCATGTCTCTTCGCGCTTTACCCAGCAGGGTTTCCGCGTTGTAGAACCTAAGCTTCGGGAAAATCTGGCCATACGCAAGGATAAGGGTGATTTTATCTTGTCGCGTGACGTGGATAAGCTTGCGCAGGAAAATAAAGCCTATGCCGTGGTTGTGGGAACCTATACCGAAACCCGCGATTTGTTGGATTTTACCGCAAAACTAATCCAAATCATCGACCGGCAGGTGTTGGCCTCCGTGGATGCCAAAATCCCTTTGGGCACCACAACGCGCGATCTGTTGCTGAATACGGGTGGTGGTACTCCGATGTCTATCGTGGAACACTGACAAAGGGAGTCCTTGTCGTATGATACGTCTCTTTCTGATCCTCCCTTTGATGGGGCTGGGATTGCTGGTGGGGGGATGTCTTCCTGAGATGGCCTCTTACCCCCTGGTCTCCCAGCCGCTGTCTGTCTATCAGGCACCCGATGTAAAACTGGCGGTTTATCAGGCTGCGGATGCCATGATGATCAGTATCCAGGAAAAAGTACACAAGCGGGCCACAATACTGCCGGCCAGTTTTGTCGATGAACAAAACATGGATGAAACCACACCCTTGGGTCGGATGCTGTCGCGGCAGATGGCGGGCCGTTTTACGCAGTCGGGGTATAAGGTGCTGGAGGTTAAACTGCGGAATAATCTATTGCTGCAAAAAGGTAAGGGACAATTTCTTTTGTCCGAGGAACTCTCCAAAATTCGTGATACCAATGAGGCCCACCTCGTCTTGGCGGGGAGTTATTCGGTGGCCAAAAACCGTGTCTTCGTCAGTACGCAGTTGATCCGCATCAGCGATGGGGTCACCCTGGCTGCGGAAGATTTTAGCATGGAAATGACGCCGGACGTGCGCAAACTTTTGGGGGTTTCGCAGTTTTGACCCGACTTTCTGCCATGGAATCGACACGGGATGTGTCATGAAAACCATCACGGTGTGTGTCGTTTGATTCATTTTTCTAGAGGATGGGGAATTCATGGAACGCGATGGAGCCATTAAATTCATGTTGGACGCCTTAAAGGCCATGAAATCCAAAGGGGGGTCCGATCTTTTTATTACCTCTGGGTTTCCGCCTGCGTGCAAACTGGACGGGATCATGACGCCACTCACCAATCAGGCGTTGGAAACCAAAGATGCCAACATGCTGGTCCGTTCTATCATGAATGATCGGCAGATCAAGGATTTTGATGCGACCCGCGAATGTAACTTTGCCATTTCTCCGCCGGGTATTGGGCGTTTCCGGGTCAACGCCTTTGTGCAACAGGGGCGTTCGGGGATGGTTTTGCGGACGATCACCACCGATATTCCCAACTTTGAACAATTGGGTCTTCCGCCTGTTTTGAAGGATGTGATCATGGCCAAGACCGGGTTGGTTTTGGTCGTGGGCGGTACCGGATCGGGAAAATCGACGACGCTGGCGGCGATGATCGGCTTGCGGAATCAGGAATCCCACGGCCATATCATCACCATCGAAGATCCGATCGAATATGTCCATCCGCATATCAACTGCCTCATTACGCAGCGTGAGGTTGGGGTCGATACCGATTCCTGGCATGCGGCTTTGAAAAACACCTTGCGTCAGGCTCCTAATGTGATCCTCATCGGTGAAATCCGCGATCAGGAGACCATGGAACATGCCATCAATTTTGCCGAGACGGGGCATTTGGCCCTTTCGACGTTGCATGCCAACAATGCCAATCAGGCGTTGGACCGGATTATCAACCTGTTTCCTTCGGAAAAGCGTCAGCAGTTGCTCATGGATCTTTCCTTGAACATTCGGGCGATTATTTCGCAGAGGCTGTTGCGGAAGAAAACGGGCGGACGGGTTGCCGCCATCGAAATTTTGCTCAATTCGCCATTGATTTCAGAATTGATCTTCAAGGGGGAGGTTCACGGCATCAAGGAGGTCATGGGCCGTTCCAACGAGATGGGGATGAAAACCTTTGACCAGGCATTGTTTGATTTGTATGAAGCGGATTTGATCAACTATGAAGAGGCGATGCGTTCTGCCGATTCGGCCAACGAGTTGCGTCTTAAAATCAAACTGGAAGGGAAAGCAGCCAAGGGGAAGGATCATGATTCGGGGTTGGAGGGGTTGTCACTGGTGAGCAAGGAAGAGGATCGTTAAACGGGACGATCACGCCGCGATGGGGGATGGGCTGTGGATATTACACCTTACTTACAATTGATGGTGCAGAAGAAGGGGTCGGATCTTTTTTTTACCCCTGGAACCAGTGTCAAAATGAAGTTGGATGGCCAAATGGCCGCCATCGGCAAGGAGATTTTGACGCCGGAAATGGTGACTGCCGTTGTGCGTGGGGTGATGACCGAGGAGCAGCATCGGGTTTTTGAGGAACATCTGGAGGTTGATTTTGCGATTGCCTTGGAGGACAAGGGGCGTTTTCGCGTGAATGCGTTCCGCCAGAAGGGCCATCCGGCGATGGTCCTGCGATTGATTTCGGCGGAGGTTCCCAACATCGATGATTTGAGAGTTCCTGAAATCCTTAAGGAACTGATCATGAACAAGCGTGGTTTGTTGTTGATGGTTGGGGGGACTGGATCGGGGAAATCGACCACGTTGGCCGCCATGGTGGATCACCGGAATGCCAATGCGGGGGGGCATATCCTGACCATTGAGGATCCGGTGGAGTATGTTCATCCGCATAAACGTTCCATCGTCAACCAGCGGGAACTGGGTCCAGACACCCGTTCGTATGCCAATGCTTTGAAGAGCAGTTTGCGGGAGGCCCCCGATGTGATTCTCATCGGTGAGATTCGGACGCGGGAGACGATGGAGGCGGCACTGGAGTTGGCTGGGACGGGGCATTTGGCCATATCCACCTTGCACGCCAACAATGCCTATCAGGCGTTGACTCGGATTATCAACATGTTTCCCCAAAGCCATCACAAACAATTGTTTATGGATCTTTCGCTGTATTTGCGGGCTATTTTGTCCCAACGGTTGGTGCGCAGCATAGATGGCAAACGGCGTGCTGCCGTGGAGGTGATGATTAACACGCCACTGATTGCAGAGAGCGTATTGAAAGGGGACATCGAGGCGGTCAAGGAGGCTTTGGAGGCGGGGACGGAGAAGGGGATGCAATCGTTTGAGGCGGCGTTGTTACAACTGTACAAAGAGGAGGCCATTTCGTTGGAAGAGGCGTTGGCCAATGCCGATTCCAAGGCCAATCTTGAGGCGAGACTTCATTTTGGCTAAATTATTAAAAGAAAAAAGGGGTCTGGGGGATTGCCCCCAGGGTTTTGCTTTTGTTTTTGAATTGAAACAAAAAGGTTTCCATGCTCCGTTTTTGAATTTGCTTTTGAATTGAAACAAAGTCAAAAGCGAAGAATGAAGCTTTTTATTTAAGTTCAAAAACAAAGACAAAATCAAAACCCTGGGGGCAATCCCCCAGACCCCTTTTTTCTTTTAATCCTTGATCTTACTCAGACGTCCGTTCACGCCAACGCTGATAATGGGATAGAAAAAGGGCCTCCATCTTTTCAATCAACACCGCATCCGAAGCCCCAAGAACTTTTTGCATGACCAACTGGGATGCCGCATCCAGCAATGGAATGTCGGTATCAATCATGGGGTAGTTTTTTTTAAGTCTTTTGAGAGCTTGAACCACACTCTCCCCCGAAGGGGCAGGGATCCCCAGGGGTTGTGTTGGCGTGGGGGCCAAACGGCGGTCCTCCGCCTCTTGTGTCAGCAAGAATTGAGCAAACCGGAGCAACATCCCCCGATGACTCTCGCTGAGTTGCTTCCATATTTTTTGCATGTCGTCCGGGAGGCTTTTTTTAACAATCATCGGCTATCAACGACAAAAAAAACTGCCTCCCGACCCATGCTGACACCCGCCGGGGGAAACCCTCTCCCCCGGCAAAGTGCGCACCCGAAAAAAAGACTCTTAAACTGGCCAAGCCAGTTCCATCGCCTTCATATGCTGAGCAAAAGCCATCTCCCGACTATCGGCCAAAGTCGCCGTCAACTCTGGCACCATATCCGTCTTGATAACCCGTTGCCCATTCAGCTTCGCCACAACCGCCATCTGTGCAACCTCGGCAGCCAAAGCTTGGCGCAAAGACTCCACCTCAGCCAACCCGTCTTCGCCACACAAACGCATGAGCGCATTGACACCCGTGGGTACCCCCTGGTTGACCAAGGCTTTGTTGAGTACACAAAGATCCCCATCGCGGTTTAAAAATGTTCCGCTGGTTTCCAATGGATCGGCGATGGCAATCATGACACCGACATCTTCTTGAATCCCATGGGAACTTAAAGCGATGATGCGTGCTTGGGAAGATTTTTTCGCAACCTTAGACACGTTGACCGTCACCAGAATGTCAGCCGCTTCTCCATGCCATTCCGCCCCCCCCAATAACTTCAGGAAGGAAACATTGGCCTCACCAACCATCTTTCCACCCGGCTTGGCCGCCCCCTGAATCCCTCCGCTGCCAACCCAGTACAACCCACCACCCATCCTTTTTGCCAAGCGCGAAGCCGCATAGGCCTCCTCCACAGTCACCTTGGGAGAAACCAAAACCGCAATCTTGCCACCCTGACCCAACAATTCACGTCCCTTCTGAATCGCCAGATCATTATCCTTGGTGGTGCGCAAAGGCAACAACTGATACCCAAAACGACCCTCGGCGCAAATTACCGCCCCATTGATCGGATCCGCATTGACCGACTGTACCTTGACGATACGATTGCGATTGACCGCAACCTTGATGCCACACCCCCTGGAACAATCGATGCAAGTGCTGATGGTCTCGTTCCAAATCCAGGGACCACATTCCTTCCCCGTATGCGGTGCCAGCGTGCCGGTGGGACAAACATCGGTACACATGCCGCAAGCATCACATCCAGTCTCTTGGAGCGGATCATTAAAGTTGGGACCAATCCGGGTACCAAATCCGCGATTAATAAAGGTCAATGCGTTGATGCCACGAACCTCGGAACAGATACGCACGCACGAAGCACACGTAATACACTTGTCGGACTCGATGCGAATCAGCGGATGACGTTTATCCTCCTCATAGGAACGCTTGGCCCCCACAAGACGCTTATCGGTACCATGGTATTCGGTCGAATAATTCCGCAAATCACAATCAAAACGGGCATTACAACCGCACTCGATACACCGCGTCGCCTCCGCCATCGCCTGGATCTGGTCCAGGCCAATGTTGATGGGTGCCCAGCCAGCATTATTCCGCAACCGTTGCTCGGCGGGGAGAGTCGTTTCCAAAGCCCGCCTTTTGTGGACAAATCGCGGCGCAAAATCGGCAGAATCCAACTCCTTCAACCGTCCCCGAGAAATGGCGTAAGGTTTGGTCATCTTGACCTCGGCACCATTCAGATAAAGATTGATGGCCTCGGCGGCCCGCCGTCCTTCACCAATGGCGCGAATCAGAATATCCGGCCCAAAGGCACAATCCCCAGCGGCAAAAACCCCCTCCATGGTGGAAACCTGGGTTTTTTCATCATAAACGATGGTATTCCACTTGGTGGTCTCCGGCTTGACCTCTTCCCGGTCCAGGAATGACAGATCGGGATCCTGTCCAATGGCAGGGATGATCAAATCAAATTCCAGATCCTCTTCGCTGTTTTCCTTGGGAACAGGGCGACGACGACCCGATGAATCGGGTTCACCCAGTTCCATGGTGATCACACGCAACGCCTTGGCCCGCCCATTCTCGTTCAAAACCACGGCAGACGGGGCGGTGAGGAAACGAAACTCGACCCCCTCCTCGTGGGTTTCTTCCTGTTCCCAGGGGGATGAAGGCATTTCCGCCTGTGTCCGACGATAGAGCAATGTGACATGCGCACCCAACCGGCGGGCGACGCGAGCGCAGTCCATGGCGGTGTCACCACCCCCCAGGACAGCCACCTTTTTCCCAATTTCAATCGGCTCTTTGAGGATAACCTTACGCAAAAAGTCGATCCCACCCATAACCCCAGGGACATTCTCGTTGTCAATACGCATGGGTTTGGACTTATGCGCACCAACGGCCAGCAAAATGGCATTGAACCCCTGCCGCTTCAAATCGGCCATGGTGAACTGGTCACCCAGCTTGCTATTCAGATGAACCTTGACCCCCAAATCCAAAATGGCCTTGATTTCACCATCCATGATCTCCCACGGCAGACGAAACCGGGGAATACCATAACGGGCCATACCGCCAAGCTCTGGGAGTGCTTCAAAAATTTCAACGGCATGTCCCGCCTGCCGCAGGAAATAAGCGGCAGATAAACCGGCAGGACCACCCCCGATGATGGCAACCTTCTTACCCGTATCCGCACCCATCTGGGGTACAAACGGGCCGTGTTCCAACTCATACTCGGCAGAAAACCGCTTGAGCGGGTTGATGGCAATCGGCTCGTCCACCAATGCGCGACGGCACTGAGATTCGCAAGGATGCGGGCAAATACGGCCACACACCACAGGCAATGGATTGCGCTTTTTAATCAGGTGGACCGCCCCGGCAAAATCACCGTTGGCAATGTGGGCGATATAGCCTTGGATATCAATATTGGCGGGACAGGTGGCCTCGCATGGGGCGATACAATCCCCGGCATGGTCGGACAATAACAAGTCCAAGGCCATTTTGCGCGAGGTCGTCACCTTTTCGCTGTTGGTCTCAATCTCCATTTTCGGTGCCACCCGAGTCGAACACGCGGGTAACAACGTCCTGGCCCCTTTGACTTCAACAACGCATAAAAAACACGATGCAAACGGTTTCAGGCGGTCATCATGGCAAAAGGTCGGGATTTTAATCCCTTCACTTTCCGCGACCTCCCGTATGGTCGCCCCCGATTTGGCTTCCAGGGTGCGTCCATTCAAGGTGATGGAAACGGTATTTTCCATAAGGATATCTCCCCGGTTCAAGCCGCCAGGATGGCGTCAGGGTTACAGACTTCAGCACACATCCCGCAGTTGATGCAAACTTTCTGGTCAATGACCCAGGTGTTGGGTTTTTTCAATTCACCAGTGATGCAACTGACCGGGCAATACCGTTCACAAATGGAACATCCGGTACATTTATCCTGAAGAATGGTGTGGGTAATAAGCCCCTTGCAGACCCCTCCCGGACAACGTTTTTCGGTAACATGGGCGACGTACTCGTCCCGAAAATATTTCAGGGTCGTCAATACAGGATTGGGTGCGGTTTGTCCCAATCCGCAAAGGCTGGCGTCCTTGACGCGCTGGGCCAGATCTTCGAGAACCACAATATCATCCAAGGTTCCGGTACCATCACAGATTTTGGCAAGAAGTTCCTTCATCCGCAAAGTGCCGATACGACAGAAAGTACACTTGCCGCAGGATTCAATCTGGGTGAATTCAAGGAAAAACCGGGCCAAATCGACCATACAAGATTTGGAGTCGGTCACGACCATACCGCCAGACCCCATGATGGCTCCGGTGGCGTTGATGGCATCATAATCAATGATGGTGTCAAATAATGATTCCGGGATACAACCTCCCGATGGACCACCCAGCTGGACCGCCTTGAGTGGGCGACCCGAAGGGGAACCACCACCGATATCCATCAACAGTTGCCGGATGGACATTCCCATGGGAACTTCGACCAAACCGCCGCGTTTGATCGCTCCGGCCAAGGCAAACACTTTGGTACCACGACTCTTTTCGGTGCCGATCTTGGCATAGGCCGCGCCACCGTTGAGGAGAATCCAGGGGATGTTGGCCAAGGTTTCGACATTGTTGATGATAGTGGGTTTGCCAAAAACACCCTGAATCGCAGGGAACGGCGGTCGAATCCTGGGCATACCCCGTTGCCCTTCGATGGAAGCCAAAAGGGCTGTCTCTTCACCGCAAACGAAGGCCCCAGCCCCTTCCTTAATTTTGACATCGAAGGAAAAGTTGGATCCCAGGATGTTGTAGCCGAGAAATCCAGCCTTCCGGGCGTCATCCATGGCGATGGCAAAATGTTTCAGGGCAAGGGGATATTCCGCCCGGATGTAGGCATAACCCTTGGATGCGCCGATGGCATAAGCGGCGATGAGCATCCCTTCCAGGACGGTATGCGGATCCCCTTCGAGGAGAGAACGATCCATGAAGGCACCCGGATCCCCTTCGTCGCCATTACAAACCAGATATTTAGGCTCTCCTGGGGCACCACGGGCAAATCCCCATTTGACGGCTGTGGGAAACCCGGCACCGCCGCGTCCTCGAATTCCGGCAATCCGAACCTCTTCGATCACCTGTTCCGGGGTCATCCCCCCCTTGATGATCTTTTCGATGGCCGTATAGCCGCCACGCGCACGAAACTGCTCGATGGAGGTGGGGTTGAGTTCACCGACATTACGCAACGCAATACGGGTCTGTTTGGTCAGATACTGCGACCGTTCGGTTTCCATGACATCGCTGGAGCGGATCAGCAACGATTCTGGCAAATCCCCCTGGCCACGATGAAAACGGACGATCTTGGGGAGATTTTTCTTGCTGACGTTACCCCAAAGGTAGGATTTACCCCCGGTAGCGATTTCCACCATCACCTCCAGGTGGCACATGCCGATACACCCGACCGCTTTGAAGGTGGCGTCGGGAAAGCGTTCTTTCAGAAGTTTGGTAACTTCCGGGGCACCCGCAGCGATACCGCAGGTTCCCTCACCCATTGTAATGACCATATCACCGCTCATTTTTATTTCTCCTTCTCGTCGGCGGCCTGGTCGTCGCCTTCGCCGGTTTGACCTGGGAGAATTTCACCGATGGTTTTGGCGTGCTTGACCAAGTGTCGTTGGGCGTCCGCCCCCTTGAGGTTGGGGAAAGCCTCACCATCGATCAGCATGACCGGTGCCAGACTACAACAACCGATACATGCGACATTCTCAATGGTGTAACTACCATTGGACGCCGTATCTTCCTTGGGATCCTCGATTCCCAGGGCGTGGCGCAGGGAGGTATTCAGACGATCCGCCCCCGTCACATGGCAGGCTGTGCCATGGCATACCTTGATCATGTGTCGGCCCACAGGGTCCAAACGAAACTGGGCGTAAAAGGTAGCGACGCCAAACAATTGGCTGGCGTTGATCTCGGTCCCTTCGACGACCAAATTCATGGCCTTCCTGGGCAGATAGCCATACTCGCTTTGTATGGCCTGAAGCAAAGGGACGGCGGCGGACGTATCCGAGCCGATTTGGGTAATCCAGCCTTGGACCTTTGCTGGGTCCACGGTGGCTTCCAGGGAAGCTTTGGTCACGGCTTTCTCCTGCAAAAAGTCTGGAGGGGAAACGGGAGAAAAAAAATAAACAGGCACACCTGACATGCGACGGCTTGCATGGAGAGTGAATCTAAAATATTTATGGAAGGATGACAAGTCGTAATCTCTCTAAAAGTGACGGGATCCATGCGCACATTCAAGAATCTTCCCAAGGGGCCTAAAACAGCCCTCATCGCCTTTCTGGTCGGTAGCGTCATCACCATCGCCGTCCAGATTGGGTATGAGTTGTTTTTGGAACGCCACGAAATGCCGTCGGAACTGGTGGGTATCGTGTTGCCAAAGCCCAGGGGAGTCTCAAGTTTCCAACTTTTGGATCACAACGGGCAAACGTTCAACTTGGAGCGTCTTCAGGGAAAATGGACCTTCATGTTTTTTGGCTACACCCATTGCCCCGATGTCTGCCCCACAACGATGGGGCTTCTGTCGGACGTTTTCAAACGCCTCAAGGAACAGCATCCTCAAGCTCTTGAGCAATCCCAGGGTGTCTTTGTGAGCGTCGATCCCAAACGCGATACCAAAGCCGCCCTGAAAGACTTTGTTCCCTACTTCAATAAAGAATTTCTTGGAATCACCGGGGATGAGGAACAAATTCAAAAATTTGCCAAAGGGTTGGGGGTGGGGTTTAAACTTTCTGAACCCGAAAAGGATGGGTCATACGCCATCTCTCATACCTCGGCCATCTATCTGATGGATCCGCGAGGCCGGTTTTACGCTTTATTCCAGTCGCAGTTTCACGATGCCAACCGTATCGTTGACATGTTTCTCAAGATCCTAGACCTTAACGCCAAGTAAACTAGAGGATTCATTCACATGCGCATAATTTGTTTAACCTGGATGCTGTTGATCACCTTCCTCGGTAGTTCTGCATGGGCCGGTGAGGCGGTTCGCGTTGAAGATCCCTGGGTACGGGCGGCACCCCCTTCGGTTCATGTCCTGGCAGCCTACATGGGGATTGAAAACAAGGGATCTTCCGCCATTTCGCTGACAGGGATTGAAAGTCCCGATTTCGCCAAGGTGGAGTTGCATGAGACGGTCATGACCGATGACATGGCAACCATGGTTCCCCGCGATAGCCTCCCCATCGATGCCGGTGGCAAGTTGGAATTGAAACCGGGTGGCAACCACATCATGCTGATCGATCCCAAAAAACCGGTCGCCGAAGGGGGTACGGTTCCTCTCACCCTGATCTTCAGTGATGGCAGTCGCGTTTCTGTTCAAGCCGCTGTCCGTAAGGCTGGAGAGATGAATGATCACCATGGTATGCATTGAACCATGCGGGTTAATCGAATGAACCGTGGAACGGGGTATCATGGATACTGATTTTATTGCGATTCTTCCACACCTGCTTGCAGGCTTGAATTTAGCGGGTATCCTGATCCTGGTTCCGGGATACCGGGCCATCCGCTCCGGCAACAGGGACCGTCATCGGCTCCTGATGACCGGAGCGTTGGTGGTCGGGGGGCTTTTCCTTGTTTTCTATCTGATCTACCATGCCGCCGTGGGGCATGTCCCGTTTGCAGGTCAGGGGGTGGCGCGGATCGTTTATTTTTCCATTTTATTCGCGCACGTCCTGGCCGCATTGTTGATCGCCATCATGGTTCCGGTTACGGTTGTCCGGGCCATACGTGGCCGATTTGACAAACATGTTCCCATAGCGCGCTGGACCCTTCCCATATGGTTGTTCGTATGCTTGTCGGGATTGGTTGTTTATGTCATGGCGTTTTATCTGTATGCACCTGCGTAATTTCCGCGATCCGAAATCGGGAGCTTGATTTATGGCCAACACTGCAATGCCAGCCCGTCATGATGGCGCGGATGGATTCACTTTGATCGAGATCATGGTTGTCATTGTCATTCTCGGCATTCTTGCCACCCTCATCATCCCCAGGATCATGGATCGACCCGATCAGGCCCGAAGGACCAAAGCTTCGCTGGACATTCAAGCCATTGGTCAAGCCTTGGATCTCTATCGCCTGGATAACCATCGCTATCCAACGACGGATCAGGGGTTGGATGCCTTGGTGAAAAAACCGACGGTGGAACCCATCCCCAAGCAATGGCGTCAGAATGGATATCTCGCCAAATTACCCAAGGATCCCTGGGAGGGCAATTATGTTTACATGTCTCCCGGAAACCATGGGGAATATGACCTTGTTTCCATGGGGGCCGATGCCGAGTTGGGTGGTGAGGGCAATGCCGCCGATATCGAATCGTGGAATTTGTCCGCAGCCCAATAGACGATGTGAACCAACGATTTGACGGATTGACGGAAATTTTTTGTGTATCCCCCGATTGATGGTTGGTGGCTGGTATGATTCAACCGCATGATCGATTCCTGAAGGCATTGCTCTCCAATCCGGCGACGGCGGGAACCTTGCTGCGGGAGCGGTTACCCAAGGAAGTGGCGGCGATGTTGTCCAACGATCCGCCCGAGTTGGTAGAAGGTTCGTTCGTCGATGAGGGGTTGCGGACCCATTTGACGGATCGGCTTTATCGGGTCAAAACGGTCACGGGTCGGACCGCGTTACTGTACGTGTTGGTTGAACATAAGAGTTTTCCCTA
>JADGCQ010000104.1 GCA_015228925.1 Magnetococcales bacterium
AAAGCAAAACCCTGGGGGCAATCCCCCAGACCCCTTTTTTCTTTTAATCATTGAAACCTTGAAAGCGTCCGGGGTGGGACTGGCGGCCTATCCCAGACCCACCCCCGTGGACTCAAAAACCACTCAAGACTCCGCGATTTCCTTCATGGTCAGCTTGATACGTCCCTGCCGATCAATGTCCAATACCTTGACCTTGACCACATCCCCTTCCTTGACCACATCGGTCACCTTGGCCACACGCTTGCTGGATAATTGGGAAATGTGAACCAGACCATCCTTGTTGGGCAAAATGTTGACAAAGGCACCAAAATCGGTCACCCGTACCACCTTTCCTTCATAAACCTGACCCGTCTCCACATCGGAAACAATCCGCCGAATAATGGACTCGGCCAACGCCGCACTCTCACCATTGACCGCCGAAATAGAGATACTGCCATCATCCTCAATATCAATCTGACAACCCGTCTCTTCGGTAATGCTCCGAATCACCTTCCCACCAGACCCGATCACATCACGAATTTTGTCGGGATGAATCTTGATGGTGAAAATACGCGGCGCATAAGGGGAAAGCTCCGTGCGACTGACAGAAATCCCCTTCTTCATCTCCTCCAGAATATGCAACCGTCCGTCACGCGCCTGCCGCAACGCCACATCCATGATTTCCCGATTGATACCCATAATCTTGATGTCCATCTGCAACGCCGTGATCCCCTCCGCGTTGCCAGCGACCTTGAAATCCATGTCGCCAAAATGGTCCTCATCGCCAATGATGTCGGACAACACCGCAAAACGGTCGCCCTCCTTCACCAACCCCATGGCAATGCCCGCCACCGATGATTTCAACGGTACCCCAGCATCCATCATCGCCAAGACCGAACCACATACCGTCGCCATGGAAGAGGAACCATTGGACTCAGTAATCTCGGAAGTGACCCGAATTGTGTACGGAAACTCCTCTTTCGACGGCAATACCGCAACCAGGGCGCGCGTCGCCAACTTTCCATGACCAATTTCCCGACGCCCCGGGGCACCAAGCCGCCCCGTCTCCCCAACACTATAGGGAGGAAACGTATAATTCAGGTAAAATCTGTCCCTGAACTCACCATCCAAAGATTCCACAATCTGCTCATCACGTCCCGACCCCAGGGTCACCGTCGCCAAAGCCTGCGTCTCCCCACGGGTAAACAACGCCGTCCCGTGGACCCTCGGTAAAATACCCACCTCACAGGCAATGGGACGAACCTGCGTCAAAGAGCGGCCATCGATACGCTTGCCCTCTTCCAAAATCTGGGACCGAATGACATCCGATTCCAGTTTCTTCATGATCGTGCGGACATCCCCGGCATGATTCTTGTCCGCCCCCCCGAAAGCCTCCACCGCCGTCTTCTTCAGGGCATTCATGACATTTTGTCGCTGCAACTTGTCCGTCACCTCATAAGCGCGACGAATCTCCCCGGTAAACCGCTCACGAACACTCTCCAGAAGATGGGCGTCCACATGGGGTTCTTCAACCAACATACGTGGCTTACCACACTCCGCAGCCAATTCACGAATGGCCGCCACGACCGGTTGGTACGCATTAAATCCAGCCATGACCGCATCCAGCATCTGCTGTTCGGTCAGAAAATCAACCTCCGACTCCACCATCGTCACCGCATCCGCCGTACCCGCAACCACCAAATCCAAACGACTCCCCACCATCTCCTCAGGGGTCGGGTTGATTACATACTGACCGTCGATGAATCCCACCCGGGCACCCGCAATGGGGCCATCAAACGGTAACCCCGAAATGGATAACGCCGCAGAGGCACCCACCATCGCCGCAATATCCGCCGGATTGTCGCCATCATAGGAAATCACCGTGGCGACCACCTGGGTATCCAAATAATATCCCTTGGGAAACAATGGCCTGAGCGGACGATCAATCAAGCGTGAGGTCAAAATTTCCTTCTCGGAAGGGCGCGTCTCCCTTTTAATAAACCCACCCGGGATACGTCCCGCCGCCCACGTCTTCTCCTGGTAATGCACACCCAAGGGGAAAAAATCCATCCCAGGTCTGGGTTCCTTGTCAGCCGTCGCGGTCACCAAAACAATGGTTTCCCCCATCGTCACCAAAACCGCCCCATCCGCCTGCCGGGCAATACGCCCCGTCTCCATCGTCAGCGTGGCACGTCCAAACTGAACTGATTTCTTGTGAATTTTAAACATTACACTCTCTCTTCTGTGCTTCATCGACACGCCCGTGCCGAAGCCGGCTCTCAAATCACTTGCGCAGATTGAGCCTCTGGATCAGTTTTTGATAGCGTCCCTTGTCCTTCCGTTGGACATAGGCCAGCAACCGTCTTCTCAACCCCACCATTTTCAGCAGCCCCCGCCGTGAATGGTGGTCTTTCACATTCTGACGCAAATGCTCTGTCAGGTTGTTGATCCTCTCCGTCAACAAGGCCACCTGAACTTCCGGTGACCCGGTATCCTTCTCAACGATGGCATACTCGGCAATCAATTGTTGCTTTCTTTCGGGTGTCATCGACATCGGGCATCTCCTTTAATAGGGGGTACATGGGCAAACCATCCAAAATCCAGCATCAGGCAAGATGAAACAGACGTTTGAGTTTACATAACCGCTGGACATCCTCCGCCGAACCACCCGCCAACTCCCCCAGGGCACCAAAATGACCCTCAGGATCCAAAAGCCGGACAGTCCCCGATTCATACCCTTTGGCATCCAACCAAACCGCCTGGCCATTCTTGATCTTGTGCCAGACATCAACCCGCAGACGCAGTGCCGGGATGTCGTCCAGCACTCTATCCATGGGAAATAACACTTCCTTAAGCCGGTCCTCACGAACCATGCCATCCAACTGCTCCAGTGTAATCCCCTCCTCCAGAGAAAAACCGAGAGTCCGAATTCGCAACAACCGCTCCAAATGGGCCGGGCACTCCAAATACCGTCCCAAATCACGCGCCAACGCCCGCATATAGGCCCCCTTGCCACTGCGCACTTTGACCGTCGCAACACCACCCTCCATACTCTCCAACTGGATATCATGAATGATGATCTTTCGCGGTTCCAACTCAAAGACTTCACCACGGCGGGCTTTTTCATAGGCCCGCTCACCATCGACATGGATGGCCGAAAAATTAGGCGGGATCTGATCAATCTCCCCCCGAAACCGCTCCAACGCCTTGGCGACAACCGCCGCATCGGGGATGGTCCCTCCCTCGCGGATCACCTGTCCCGTCGGATCACAGGTATCCGTTTCCGCACCAAAACGGACCCAGCACCGATAACTTTTTTCACCCTCCAAGACATGAACAAGCGTCTTGGTCGCCTCACCCAACGCAATCGGCAACAACCCTTCCGAAAACGGATCCAGCGTACCGCCATGACCCGCCTTGGCCGCCTGGGTTATGGTACGCACCCGTTCCACCACCCGGGTGGAAGCCATACCTCGCTCCTTGTGGATGGCCAACCAACCATGGATTGACTTCCCACGGCGTTTTCCACCACGCCCCATGTCTCAAGTCTCCTTACTCTCCAGCAGCCGGAATATCCAGGGATCCCAGCAAATTTTCAATTTTATTGCCGTAAGCCAGCGACGTATCTTCCTTGAAACGCAACTCAGGAATCCTCCGCATCCGTGGCATCCGTTTGCCCAACTGAACACGGATAAAACCCGCCGCCCGCTTCAAAGCCTCAATCCCCTGGGGCGCAGCCTGACCATAGGCGGTTACATAAATCGTGGCCACCTGAAGATCACCGCTCACCGCCACACCCGTCACAGAGAGCAACCCTTCACCCTGAGCTGTGTGTATCTCACCACGGAGCAGCATATCAGCGATTTCTCTCTGAATCTGACCCCCCACCTTTTGGGATCGGACACCCATCACAGTATCTCCACACGATAGTCCACAACCACCGCCCGACCTTCGGATTCGATGAAACGCAACACTTTTTCCAAGAGACCCTGCAACACCGTCGCATCGCCACTCACCGCCGCCATCCCCAATTCCGCCGTACCCCAAACATCTTGACACCCGACCTCGGAGACAGCCACATGAAAACGGTTGCGCGTCCGTTCAAGGAGGCTTTTGATAATACCACGTTTTTCCTTGAGCGAACCGACACCATGCAAAACCAAACGGACTTCCAACACCCCGATACGTGTCATGCCATCACGACCCAATGGTCCTCAAAACCAGACGCCATCCCAGACAATCTTTTAGGAAATGGTCTGACGCACCTCTTCGATCATAAAGGCCTCAAGGATGTCACCCACCTTAAAATCATTGTATTTGTCAAGGCTTATGCCGCAATCCTGCCCCTCACGCACTTCCTTGGTATCATCCTTGAAGCGTTTTAATGCCTGCAATTTTCCATCGTAGATCACCACGCTGTCCCGCAATACCCGAATACGCGATTTGGCGGGGATAACCCCCTGGGTGACCATACAACCGGCAACATTGCCAACCTTGGAAATCCGAAACACTTCCCGAATTGACGCACTGCCCAGAAAAACTTCATGCTGCGTCGGGGCCAACCGCCCCTCCATCGCCTTGGTCATCTCTTCGAGAAGGCTGTAGATGACCGTATAAAATCTCAGGTCAATCTTTTCCCGTTTTGCAAGCTCCCGCGCCTTCGCATCCGCCCGGACATTAAACCCCAGGACAAGCGCATTCGACGCCATGGCCAACATCACATCCGACTCGTTGATCCCACCGACACCGGTATGGATCACATTGAGACGAATCTCCGGGTGTTCAATCTTCATCAACGCCTCGGCAACCGCCTCCACCGAACCGCGAACATCCCCCTTGACAACAACCTTGATCTCGTCCAACTCCCCCTTTTGAATCTGATTGAACAAATCATCCAACTGCGTCGGTTGCGCTGTCCGCAGATGTTCCTGCTCTTTATGTTTGATCTGCCGGAAAGAGGCGATATCCTTGGCCCTTTTTTCATCCTGCACCGTGACCAACTCGTCACCCGCATCTGGGACACCCGACAAACCAATCAGTTCCACCGGCATGGACGGACCAGCCTTCTTGACAATCTGCCCTTTGTCGTTGATCAGGGTACGAACCCGACCCCACTGCTGCCCGACAACAAAAATATCTCCCTCCGACAAAGTACCGCTTTGCACCAGACAGGTCGCAACCGCTCCACGCCCCCGGTCCAACTTGGCCTCGACGATGGTTCCACGCGCATTTTTGTCTGGATTGGCCCGGAGGCTCAGGACTTCCGCCTGCAATAAAATCAATTCCTCCAACGCCTCGATACCCGTCCCATCCAGTGCCGACACGTTGGCAAAGATCGTCTGCCCACCCCATTCTTCAGGGATCAATTCATACTCCGTCAACTGCTGCTTGATCCGCTCGGCATTGGCACCCACCTTGTCAATCTTGTTCACCGCCACAATGACAGGAACCTGGGCACTCTTGGCATGATTGATGGCCTCCACCGTCTGCGGCATCACACCGTCGTCGGCAGCCACAACCAACACCACAATATCGGTCACCTTGGCCCCTCTGGACCGCATGGCCGTGAACGCGGCATGTCCCGGTGTATCGATGAAGGTGATGGATGCCCCATTTTTCAGGGTAACCTGATAGGCACCGATGTGTTGCGTAATCCCACCATATTCCCTGGAGGCCACATCGGTTTTGCGTATGGCATCCAACAACGAAGTCTTGCCATGATCCACATGACCCATGATCGTCACAACCGGAGACCGGACAATCAATTGCTCATCCGTATCGCTGGCCTCCGTCAATTCGGCAACAATATCCGCTTCCTGCGATACAATCTTGGGGCGATGACCCAACTCTTCCACCACCAATACCGCCGTATCCTGATCCAATACCTGGTTGATGGTCACCATCATCCCCTGGTCAAACAGCAATTTGACCACTTCGGAGGCCTTGACCGCCATACGGCTGGCCAAAACCGCGACCGTAATCGCTTCAGGAATGATGACATCACGGACCACAGGCCCCACCTGCATCGCCTGGACCTGGTACACCTCCTCACGACCTCCACGGCCCCCCTTGCCCCGACCCTGACGACCCTTGCGTGGATTGAGTGCCTTGTCCGCTTCGGGATCGGAAGATTTGTTGCGACCCTTCCTCTTGACCTTGGTTTTGAGCGTCTTGCGACCCTGACCCTCTTCGGTCTCAATCTTCCGACGTTCCTCCAAAACCCGCTTCTGCTCCCGCAGTTCATCAAGCTGCTGCAACCTTTTGGTGACCAATGCCTCGGTTTTTTTCCGCGCAACATCCTCTTTCTGCGCACGAGTCATTTTTTTCTTGGGTTCAGCCGCTTCCTCTTCTTCCTCAGGCGCCTTGACCGCCACCACATCCACAACCGGACGCACCGGACGCGACGGCTGTTCCACCGAGGTGCGCGACGGCCCAGCGGGTTGCGTATGCATCTCCTCCATCTCTTCCTCAGGGTGTTTCTTGTCACCAACCTTCTTCGCCCCACGAACCTCCGAAGTCTCGATCGACACCACCGTTCCAGAACCCGAAGAGGCCCCCTCCTCCATCCCGACTGTCGGTGACGATACGTCCGCTTCCCGTTCATCCCCACCCGCGACCACAACTTCGGTCTGATGCACATCGGTCACAGGAACCGCAGACTCCACGTCGCCAGAGACAACCTGAGACTGGGGAGACTGGGCACTCGTGTGTTCCAAACTCTCTTCAGGAAGGGCGTCACTGTGACCTTGATCCGGGTGTCGCGACGCAGTGTCGGAAACCAAATCAGCGGCGGTCTCCAAATGCTCGCCCGGTCGCTCACCACCACCGTCAGAATCGGATGCCACCTCCACCTCCGGCTCCAACCGATACCCCGGCTCTTCGCCCGAAGTTGTCACCTCAAAGCTGTCTTCCTCGGCGTACTCTCTTTCCAACCGCTCCTCTTCATCCTGGCGGATGCGCTTACGCTCTTCCGGCGTCAGCGGCGTCAACACCTGATGCTTGGACCGCCCCTGGGCATCCGAACCAACAGCCCCTTTGGATCCGTTTTCATCCGTCACCCCAGGGTCATGGTGTTCTCCGTCCATCATCACCACACCGTCCTGATTCTCCCCGGCTTTGATGAACGTCTTTTTTCTTCGGACCTCAACCACCACACTTTTGCTTCTCCCATGGGAAAAGTTTTGTTTGATGGATCCGCCCTCAACGGTTTTCCTGAGCACAATGCGACGCGGTGCCTTGAGACGCAACTTGCCTTCACCTTCGATCTTCTTAGACTCACTCAAAAGATCAATCTCCAACGGTTTGAATGACTTGAAACAACACTTCCCTCGAATAAATTCCAAACAACACCTTGGATTTCAAACCTACCGATCCCGCTCAGAATTTTTCCAACCCCATCGGACAACCTTTATTCACCCACGTCAGGAACCCACCTGCATCCCCTGTTCAGGATGGTGAAACATCCGCCAACGCGCGGCATCACTCTGAAGCCTTTGCGCCAGTCCCAGATCATTCACCGCCAAAATCACCGTCTGCGACCAACCACAAGCCGCGCCCAACGTTTCACTGTCCAACATCTCCACCCATCCGTCCACCCGGTATCGATGCAACAGCCCTTCCAGTTTTTGCCGGGTATTGGCCGCCATATCGGTCGCCACGATCAAGAATGGCCGTTCTCCCGCATCCAACAGCCCCTCCAACTCCCGCAATCCCCGGCGTATCACACCCGCCCGCTTGGCCAATCCCAAACCTTCCAAAAACCGGCGCGACAAAGCGACCCCACACCGTCGTATCACCGTTTCCAGATCGGCAGCACTGGCATTTTTTTTCAGCAGACGACCGATAGAATCGACCGTCGGCACCACATACAGCCCATGACCAAGCAATCGCCCGGAAACATCTTCCACCAACACCCCATCAGGCCCTTTGACAAACCGCAGAAGCGCACCCTGCGGATACCTTTCCCGCGTAACGCCACACATGCGCACTGGGCCTTCACCACCTTTGCTCTCAGACTCCCGGCCACCTTCACTCTTTTGGCGAACCTTCCTTCCCTGAGTTTTCTCCCGATTTCCCTTCATGATCAAACCAACCCGCCTGTTTTCTTGCCTCAAGGATGAGGGCCTCCGCCGAAGCCGTCGTCAACAACGCACCCGTGGCCTCGAGAAGTTCGTCCGTAGCCAGATCGGCCAGATCTTCCAGTTTACCGATCCCCTTCTCCGCCAAAGCGATGGAGATCGCATCCGTCAGACCCGGCAGACGAACCAAGCGCGGATCCACCTTCAACTCCGCTTTGCGCTCTTCATTCTCCAATGCACTCTGCAATAAATGATCGCGGGCACGAGTACGCAGTTCCTGGGCGATTTCCTCATCAAAACCATCGATGGAACCCAATTCTTCCAAGGGGATGTACGCCACCTCCTCCAGCGAGGAAAAACCCTCGTGGACCAAGGCTCCCGCGACATCTTCATCCAGATCCAGTTGTTCCATGAACTCTCTGGTCAAGGCTTGAAACTCTTCGACACGGCTCGCCGACTCTTCCGCCTCGGTGATAATATCGATACGCCACCCCGTGAGTTCCGACGCCAACCGGACATTTTGTCCACGACGCCCGATCGCCAGCGAAAGCTGATCATTGGCCACCACCACCCGAATGTTTCTGTCTTCCTCGTCCACGACCACCTTGGCCACTTCGGCGGGGGCCAGGGCATTGCAGACAAAACCAGCCGGATCGGACGACCATTCGATGATATCGATCCGCTCCCCCTGCAACTCGGTCACGACCCCTTGAACCCTGGAACCGCGTATGCCGACACACGCCCCCACGGGATCCACATGGGGATCGTTGGAACGGACCGCAATTTTGCTGCGATAGCCCGGATCACGCGCCACGGCGCGAATTTCAACGATGCCATCGTAGATTTCTGGGACTTCCATCTCGAACAGGCGTGTCACCATCAACGGTTCCGTTCGGGAGAGGATAATCTGGGGG
This sequence comes from Magnetococcales bacterium, assembly GCA_015228925.1. Classification (GTDB taxonomy): domain Bacteria; phylum Pseudomonadota; class Magnetococcia; order Magnetococcales; family UBA8363; genus UBA8363. Next base: position 8,972 of record JADGCQ010000104.1, read on the forward strand.
CCGCGCGTCACATCCCTGACTTCGTGGATAAAGGCGCGGATTCGGTCACCCTGACGATAATGTTCCCGAGGTAACTGATGCTCGTGCGGCAGAAAAGCGGAAGCCCGCCCCAGGTCCACGTAGATATTGTTACGCTCCACCCGTTTGACCATTCCGTTGACCAACTGTCCCTTGCGATCGATGTATTCCTTAAAAATACTCGTCCGCTCCGCTTCCCGAACTTTTTGTACAATCACCTGTTTGGCGGTCTGGGCGGCGATACGGCCAAATTCGATGGTCGGCAACTCCTGGGCGATAAAATCCCCCGGTTTGGCTTCGGGATTCAGCACCAGTGCATCTTCCAGGGCGATGTGGGTATCCTCGCTTTGGAATGCCTCGGAATCTTCCGACTCGACCACTTCGCGCAACTGGCTGATACGAAACACGCCAGCCTTATTGTCGAAATGAGCCTTGATGTTTTTGTTCGCACCATATTTTTTACGCGATGCCGTCTCGATGGCCACTTCCATGGCCTCGATCACCACCTCACGCTTGATCCCCCGTTCCCGGGCGAGCTGCTCCGCGTACTGTAAAATCTCCACACTCATGTAAGGCTGTCCATTGTCAGGCTGTCCATTTTGAACGGATGTTAACTAAAATTCCAGTTCCAGATTGGCCTTGCCAATCTCCACAAACGGTATGGCCAGTCGCGTTCCCTTGACCACGACCAATACGTTCTCCCCCTCCATCCCTTCCAAAACCCCTTTGAAGTTGCGACGTTTCGCCCCATCTTCTTCGGAAGAAAAACCATGCAGGGTTTGCAGACCAATCAACTTACCGGAAAAACGGATAAAATCTTCCTTTTTTTTCAGAACCCGCCCCAATCCCGGCGATGACACCTCCAACCGGTAGGGGTGGGGCAGTGGATCACTGACATCCAACAACCCTTCCATGGCATCGCTCACCCGAACGCAATCATCGAGTCCTGGAGAGTCTCCACCCATCCGTTCTACGAACAGGCGCAAAAACCACTGTTGGCCATCTTTGACGTACTGGAGATCGACCAGTTCGCAGTTTGCGGAAGCAACCGCCTGCTGCGCCAGTGCCGTCAGTTTTTCCAGGAGGCTGGTCACGACTCGGACCTATCCCTTTCGTTTTTGAAGAACCCTATACAACGGCCCGACACAGCGGACCTGGCAAAAAAAAAGCCGGCAAAGCCGACTTCCCCGACGAGCGGGAGAGACCCGTCGTTGAGAGGTTGCCCGGCGGACGGTACACATTCCGTCTGGCAGTCCATCTATTCCAATAGCATCAAGCCCAATAGCACCAAGCCCAATAGCATCGAGCAAAACCCAATCAATCCAGCACCGTCACCGCATTCTAAGGAAAATTCCCGACAATGCAAGGAAAATCCCGTACCTTCCAGAGAAATCCGTCCCCATCCAAAATTAAGGCAACTCAATAGTCTTGTAAACCAAAACCAGATAAGGTAGAAGGGCTGATGGCAAACCTCATGGAACAGGAACTTGCCTCCCTTTGCCGCACCACCGCCTGGAAACCTTAGTACCCATGGAGTAGCCGCATTGCATGTTGATTGAATTCAGTGTCGCCAATTACCTGTCGTTCTGCGAAAGGCAAACCCTGAGCATGGTCGCTTCCAGCTCTTATCGGGAGTTGCCGGGGCATGTCTGCACCATGGGTTCGGGGGGGATTCCCAACCTATTGGCTTCTAGCGTCATTTACGGTCCCAACGCTTCGGGAAAAAGCAATCTCATCAGTGCCGCCATGTTCATGTGGGATTTCATCCTCAACTCTGCCAAAGGGCAGGAGGGTGACCCCATCGACATTCAACCTTTTCTCCTCAACAGTCGCAACGCCCTGGAACCCAGCCTGTTCGAGATGATCTTTGTCGTCGATAACATTCGCTATCAATATGGTTTCGGCGTCACCCAGCAACGGGTCAATCATGAGTGGCTTTTGGCCTATCCCAAAGGGCGTCCCCAGCGTTGGTTTGAGCGATTCTACGACCCGGACACCGACAAGGAGACTTGGAATCTTCACAAAAAATTTCTCCCGGGAAACCGTGAAATCTGGAAAGACGCCACCCGAAACAATGCCCTGTTTCTTTCCACCGCCATTCAACTCAACAGTGCCCCGCTCAAACCGGTATTCGACTGGTTCGATAAACGGCTGCGCATTTTCCGCCCCCACGCCGAGATCAGCCGCGAATTCACCGCCACCCTCTGCAAAGATCCTCAGGGGCGGATGGAGGTGATGAAATTTTTAAATCAGGCCGATTTGGATATCGAGGGGATTCATCTGGAGACCCGGACCCTGGGGGATCTGGGAATGGATGACCTTCCCGATGGGGTTCGCGCCGCCCTCAAAAGGGAGATGTCGTCGCAGATCGTCACGGAGATCCGTCTGGAACGTTCCACCTCCGATACCGGCGAACCCGTTGTTCTCCCCTGGGAGGCGGAATCCAAGGGGACGCAAAAGTTTTTTGCCCTCGCTTGGCCGTTGATCAACCTGTTACGCCAAGGTCATGTCCTGTTCATGGACGAAATGGATTCCAATCTGCACCATAACCTCGTCCGATTTCTCTTCGATCTCCTGCATGATCCTAAAACCAACAAGACCCAGGCACAACTGGTTTCCACGACTCATGACATCGCCCTTCTGGATAATGATATTTTTCGCCGGGACCAGTATTGGATGATTGAAAAAACCGGCGACCGATGCAGCGAGCTTTATCCCATTTCCGATTTTGATCCTGCCAAGGGGGAGCCATTGCAACGCCGGTATCTGGAGGGTCATTTTGGCGCGTTACCCATGCTTAAACGGTTTGAAGGGTGGTAAATCGGACCCAAAGCGATGGACCTTTGGGTCCGCGAACACGCATGCCCGCATCCTTGGATCGGCGGCAGGCCGTTCAAGCGGCCAAGGATCGCATACTGGTTCTCGCCCCCCTGGATGCGCTTGTTGATCTGAAAAATTTGATTGATGGCCTGGAACTTTCCACGCGCATTACCCTCGCCGGTCATCAGCCCGCCACACCGCACGAACTGCTGACTTTGGCCAAACATTATCACCTTCAATCTGGCCCTTTTCGCCGCATTTTTGCCGTTTTGGATCTTCCCGTTGGCGAAGCGTCCTTCCAAAGCCTGTACAAGGCCTCACGGGATCTTGTCCGTCATCATGACATTCTCGGCAATGTCTTGTTTCGTGTTTTGTTTTCCCGCCCCGATTTTTCCCTCTGGCGTTCTTTGCACGCGACCATGCCCCAAGCACCCATCGATTCCCTCGATACCGCCATCAAACAGGCGCAATCTCTTGCCCGCATACGTGCCCTAAATCCCACCGATCACCTCCTACCATTTACCGAAGTCCATGAATTAATTTCCTATTTTCTACGCATGTCTCAACGGATACACCACCGTTAGGGCTTTCACGGCAAACCATAGCAGCGGCGGTATGAGATTTTTTTCACCCTGGCCTCTTTTTTTGTTAAGATCCTTTTATTGGATTCCGATAAATTGAATAGAGGAATTGTTTACCAATAATTTTTGCAAGACATACCAGGGACGAAAGCCATGTCGGACGATACCGAAGAAGTTTTGGATCAGATTCTAGCCCGCGTACAAGGAATCTGGGCTTCCCCCATCCCGAAGGAGCGTTTCCAGTTTGAGTTGAGGCGGCTGGAGCAGATCGTGCAGCAGTATCGCCGCAAGGAACCTACCCGTGCGTTTTATTTGTTGGGGTTGTTGGCCACACTTCGCGAGGATGATGCGGGTATGCGTTCATGTTTTAGGAATGCGTTGACCCATTCGGGCAATGATTTTGATGTCCGGCATGGTTATGGTTCGTGTTTGGCGCGTTTGGGATTTTTTTCGGAGGCGCGAGTTCAGTATGAAATTTTGTACCAGGAGGATCCTGAAGATTTGGATGTTTTGGCGGAACTGATTGTCTCTGCCCTGGCGGCTGGACGTATCCAGGAGGGGGTCAAATGGATTCATTGTTGGAGTGAGATGAATCCCGACCGACCTTTTGAGGAAGCGGAGACCATTGCCAAGAGCGGGGCATTGTTGGAGAAGTTTGGTGTTTCCGACGATCAGGTGGAGCGGTTGCAGGCATTGGCGTTGAAAATTCTTGAGAAGGAGCGGATGGAGGTCAAGACCATCAATTATCGTGGGATGCCTGAGGAGAATCCGCAGTGGATTGACGCCAGTTTGGTTTTGGATGAACCGGAGGATGTGGTCGAAAAGCTTAATAGCAAGTTGGCTTCTGTGCTGTCTACCAATGCGACGCCGCGCCGGGTTGCCGACTTGGTTGTTTTCAATTATTCCAAGGAACATCAATCGGTTTCCTGATTGATTTCGAGTTTTTTTGCGACTGCCATCGCACATTTTTCCGGGGCTTGTTGAGACAAGCCCTTTTTTTTTATATGCTTTGAAAAAAAATTATTAAAAGAAAAAAGGGGTCTGGGGGATTGCCCCCAGGGTTTTGCTTTT
>JADGCQ010000105.1 GCA_015228925.1 Magnetococcales bacterium
GTCAAAGTCAAAACCCTGGGGGCAATCCCCCAGACCCCTTTTTTCTTTTAATAATATTTTATTGATATCAATACGCCATGGTGCCCAGAAATTTCAAATGCAATTGCCCTGTGGTTATTCTATGATTGACTATTTTTTATTCTTGGATCACCATGGTCGAGTAGGTCTTTGATTTTCACTTTATATAGAGAAGGAGATGCCTCCATACATGCCAATGTCTGCAAGGAGATGCCATCACGAGACCCCGTGATCAATCATGGCCCTGTGTGACAATGATGTTGCGCAGTCAGCTAGTGAATAGCCATCGACAAAAAACGTATGCATCGTGTTTTTAGAAAGGACAGGCAATGAGCACATTTCACGGAATTGCAGGTTTAGGGCGGTCAGTATTGTTTGACCCGCAGCAAGGAAGAGATTGCAAAAAAGGTCAATCATGTCCTGTCGTAACCATTTCCCGCGATGTGGGAGCCAGTGGCGGTAATATTGCCCGATTGTTGGCAACAAAATTGTCTGTGCCTTGCTATGGTTTTTCAATGATTGATGACATCATTGAACAAATTAAATCAGAAAAACACCTGATGGCCCTGGTAGACGAGCGTTATCCGAGTACGATGGAAAGTTGGTTCAGTGATCTGTTCTTAAAGGGGAGCATCCCAACAGCAGAATATTATCGCCGTATCATTCAAACCGTGAATGCCATCGCAGACACGGGGGGGGTCATCCTTGGACGCGGAGCGCACCTGATTTTAGCCAGTAACCCCAGTGTGTTCCGAGCGCGTATCGAAGGGTCATTGGCGCACTGTGCAAAGCGCGTATCGATCCGCGAAAAGGTTACTATTGAAAATGCCAAGGAAATGATTGCATTGAAAACAAAGGAAAGATCTGAATTCTTACGCGAACTTTATAAAAGATTCCCGAACAATATGAAATATTCCGATATCGTAATCAACACGGATAAAGTTTCTGATGATGATGCCGTTGATATATTGGTCTATGCCATGGGAAAAATGGGTCATGATGTGTGACGTGCAGACACCCCCTAAAAAACTATTGAAAAGAAAGAAGGGGTCTGGGGAATTCTTTCCCCAGGGTTTTGATTTTAAATCAAAAGCCTAAAGCTGGAAACCTTTTTGTTTAAATTCAAAGACAACACCAAAACCCTGGGGGCAATCCCCCAGACCCCTTTTTTCTTTTAATAATTTTAAGAGGGGGGGCTGAACAGTTACTTTTTTAGTGACTCGAAAAATTGACACCGTGAATCAATAGTCCCCGTTTCAGTTCAAAAAAAAGCGCGGGGTGTCCCCCCGCGCTTGGTGCTCAAAGAAGTATCAGATCGCGATCAGTTGCCCGCGTTCTTGTTGTATTCCAAAGCCGCCTCTTTTTTAAGGTCGGTCAGAACCAAATCGTGATAGGTTTTGATCAGCAGCGGAAACATGTCGATATCGCCCGGATTTTCCTTGAAATACTTCCGATAAAGATCCATGGCCGCCACCGTCATCCCCTTTTCATCCAGAAGATTGGCAACCAGGAAATCATCGCCGGGAGTCGAAGCCTTGATCTCGGCAAGTTTCTTGTTCAAATCCTCAAGTGCGGTACCACCCAACCAAACCATGGTTTTGTCTCCCTTGGGGGAGAAAACCGATACCCCGTCTTTAACCACCTCAACCCGATACTTGTGTGTGCCAGGAGTCAAACCAGTGACTTTAAAGCGAACCATGTCCTCTTTGCTCGCTGGAACGTCGATCCCCTTGTTATCGATAATCAAACGGTAGGAAAATTCCTCTCCCATGTTGGCCCAAACCATGTCGGGATGGGTATCGGACAAAGTAATCTCACGGGCCGTGTTGAGCTTTTTATCCTTGTCCTTCTTATCGACGCTACGGCGCACGGTGGTATAACGTTGCGCCTGTTCAAACCGAGAACTCATGCTGGCCAATACCCCATCCCCAGCCTTCTGTGGCTCGGAAAGGGTGCCGGATACCATCTTGATTGCGGTCGCCGTCACCTCAATCTCGCTGCCAGCACCAAGATTCTGACTCGTGTTGGTGGTCTGGTTGATGAGCGTCGCCGAACCGTCGGCACCTGTCCGAACTTTGGTCCCATCAAAAATAAACTTGTTGGAGGTGACTGCTTTCCATTCCTTGCCCTTGGAAATCTCGACCGTCCCCTTGACCTGCGACAACATCGCAACGGGCGGTGAGAGTGCCAAAGCCTGATTGACCAGTCCAATAACAAAGACGGCTATCAGCAGTAGACTGTACTTGATCAGATGCGGTTTCATGAACCTTCTCCCTTCAAAACGATAGTTGCTCGATAAAAACATAACGATATCTTTTTATGAGAATACCCTGTCTGCGGCAATTCCCAAAAAACCGATGGTCCCTATTTTCCAACCAGCATAAATGCGGACCAAATGTATGGGCTACTCCATTCGGGACTGTTTAACATCTCCAACTGCGACTCTCGCATGGCCGAATACACCGGTTGACCTCCCATCAACCGACTGTAAAACTTGGTCATCAAGTTTTGGGTACCCGCATCACTGACTTCCCATAATGATGCCACAATGGATTGAACCCCGGCCTCTATGAATGCCCGGCGTAATCCGTAAACCCCTTCCCCTTCGTGAATCTCTCCCAATCCCGTTTCACAGGCACTGAGTACCGCCAATTGTGTCCCCGCCAGATTCAGTCCCAACACCTCCAACGCCGTCAGAACACCATCGTTGACTGTATCCAATTCTCCAAGAAACGATGCGTTGGCGTTGATGCCGGCAAACGCCAACCCAGCCCGTAGCAGCGGATTATCACCCGGTGGCGGCAGTTGGATATCGGCACTCCGTTGCAGTTTTAACAACCTTTTCTTCAGATTGTCATCCGGTTTTAAAAAGAAACCATGGGTGGCGACATGGATCATTCTCGGTGGCGTCTCCAACCCCTGCACCAATTTTTCCTGAGCGTCATTCTGAGTAAAAATCCGATTTTTCTGCCCTTTTTCTTTGACCGTCTCCGTAATCAGATTGCCTTCCTTTTCAGCCCCCGGGAGCGGATCAAAATGAAGCCCCCGCATCCCATTGCCCGCACCACGAAGTGCTTGTTGGGTTGCCGCAGCCCGCTTTTGACTAACCTGTGCCAATTGTACATCACCCACAACCTTTTTGGAATCATAGTCCGGCCCCGCGAGGATGATCATGTCACCTTTGGCCTCTGGAAGGTCGGAAGGGAGCATGTCGCGGCTGGAAGACAGAATGTGAAGCTTAATATCCTGGATCAGAAAATTGTCTTTCGGATCCACCAGGGCATTAAACGGAAGAATGTTGAGGATCCCGTCGGGAATCAGATAAATCTCATCCCGCGTCCCCAAGGTATCGGCGATTGGTTTCCAGACCAGATCGTAGGTCTTCCTGCCAACATCTTTGACATCCTCAGGATCCATTTCTTCGTCTTGTATGGCGGTACGGTACTCGACGACCCCTTTTTGAATGGCTTCAAGATCGGGGTACACCACAAGGTTGAATACGGGCTTCCCTTTTTCGATAACCATGGTGCTGGCCATCAGCTTTGCTTTGTCTCCCTCGTGGAATACCAAAAAATCCACAAAACCCGCTTCAGGGGGGAGCCTGGAGACCATTTGGTCGATGGAAAACAAGCGTGTTGTATGGCGATAGCGCAAACTGGCCTGTCCAAGCTGGCGTTCAAAGTCTCCAATTTTGGACTCCAGATTGTGGATGGCCTCAAGGTGGTCCGTGCTTCCGGGAACGGGACCGGCCAAAGTGAGGGCAACCAGTTCCTTGCGTGCAGCAGTCAATTGTTGCGTCATCTCGGTCAGGGCAGGATCTTTGGCAATCTGGGCCACCTGTTGAATCTCGGAAGTGACCTTCAATAATAAGCCTTTTCGTTGCAAACTGATATTGATGGCATGTTTCCCCCCCTCTTCCGGTTTCAGGCGGGTTAGTAAGGAAAGATAGCTATCCAGTTCCGGGGCATGAAGACGGACATAGCCCTCACGCGCATTCTCATCCGCGACCCAGAGCATACGATTTAAAAATTCGGTGCGGCGTTCAAAACCATCCTGACGTAACGCCAAGGCGTCTTTGATGGCCGCATGATCTTCCATCGTCGCCGCCAGGGCATTGAGCGTTTCAAAGGTGTAAGGATGCTGTTTGCCAAGAACCTCTTCATCCAAGGCCAGAGTCTTTTTCAAAAGATCCAGGGCCTCCTTGGTCCGTTTTTGAGTCCGGTAGAGTGTCGCAAGATCAAGCATGGAGCGCAACACATCGGGATGCTTGTCTCCGAGAACCTCCTTTCTCAGGGATAATGCCCGCAAAAACAGGGTTTCCGCTTGTTTGACCTGACCCGCCTTGTGTTCTGTTCGCGCCAAGTTATTCATGGCTTTGAGGGTTTTCTGATTTTTTTCGCCAAATTCCCCCTGCCAGACAGTCAGCACCCTTTGAAAATGATTCTTTGCCTCCTTGTAGTCGCCTTTGAGCATGAGGAGGTAAGCCAGATTGTTCACGATGGCGATGGTATCGGGATGCGTCGCTCCCAATTTGGCTTCCGACAAGGGAATGGCCGTCTTGTAAAGGGCTTCGGCCTTGTCAAAAATCCCTTGGCTTTCATAGAGCATGGCCAGATTATTCATGTTGGCCATGGTGGTGGGGTGATCTTTTCCGAGCAACGTCTCAGAAGATTGGTAAGCCTGACGGAATAAAGGCTCGGCGCGATCATAGAGTCCTTCATTCTCCAAGGTCATGGCCAAGTTGTTCATCAAAGTGATCGTTCCTGGATGGTCTTTCCCAAGAATTTTCTCAAAACCCTCCAAAGATTGCCGATAACCCTTCTCCGCTTCAGCAAAATGACCCATGCGTCGTTCTAGACCGGCCAAGTTGTTCAATGTCGTCAGACGATTGGGATGATCCTTGCCGAGGGTATTGGTTTCATGGGCAAGAACCTCTTGCGTCAACGCAACCGCTTGCGCAAAATCACCTTGATCTTCAAATACTTTGGCCAAGTTGGTCTTGGCCATCATCCGTACCTCGACCAGTGCATCATCACCACTCTTGCTGAGTACATCATCCAATTGTTTGCGTGCCTCTTTGAATTTCCCCCGAATCCGCAGCAATTCAGCCTGATCGGTCAACGTCGAAAGGATATCCGGGTGATTTTCTGGCAATGATTTTTTTTGAATGGTAAGGGCCTGTTTAAAACTGGTCTCGGAATCATCCAACCGTCCCATGGTACTTTCGAGAACCGCCAGTCGATTGAAACACCACCCTGCCTCGGAATTTTTATCCCCGGCGGTTTTTAAAAATTCAGCACAGGTTTTGCTGAGAACGGGGTGGGCTTGGTCGTAAAGTCCTTGATTTTGTAGTTCAAGTCCCCGATTTAGGTCGGCGGAAAGGGCGGCCAGCGGATTGGTTGCCTGGGGGGTTTTTTGTTTGAGTTGGGCCAATTGTTCTTGGAGTGCCGTGATTTGGGCCTGATCGGGATTTGTGGCTTTGCCAGCGATTTCGATGGCCCGTTCCAGCAGACGGACGGCATCGGGATGATCGCTTGCCGCAGCCAAGCCGTACCATCGGGCCGCCTGAATGGGGTCGGCAGGAACCCCTTGTCCCGTGTCATAGAGGATGCCCAGATGTTTGCGGGCACCGGCATGACCTTGCAGGGCGGCCTTTTGGAACCATTCTACGGCATTGGCCACATCCTTTTCCTGGGTGGCCCCCATGTAAAGCAAAACCCCCAGGTTGGCCTGGGCTTCGACATGATTTTGTTGGGCCGCTTTTTCAAACCAGAGTTTGGCCTTTTCCGCATCCGCCTTGCCACCTTTGCCCAGATAATAGGTGTTGCCAAGCTGAAATTGTGCTTCAGGATTTCCCGACTCAGCCGCTTTACGTATCTCCTCAAGAGCCTTTTGCTCCGTTGTTTCCGACTCGGACGCCGCACGGCCCCAAGTTGGGACGACGTTCATCAGGAGCATGGTGACCATCAGGTAGGTAATAAACCGAAGGATCATGAGTCAAGTCTCGTATTTTTGCCAGAGTGAATTGTTGCCGGGGCCGAGATTGGCCGCTCGTCGCGTTTTGCACCAAATGGGCAGCCGGATTGTCAATGATTCCGTTCCAAACGATCCCGGAAGCAAACTATGACGGAAAACTTTATAGAAATCTAGCCCTTTTTACCGCCGTGCCCGCCAAAATGGGTCAAATGTTGGTATAGGGCTTCTGTTTCACACAAGGTCACAAAATGTCACAGGAATGTTGTTGTATAAGGCATTGACAGCATGTAACAAAAACAGGTTTGTTACACAAATGGCCTCCAATGTAACTCCAAGATGAAGAATAATAGAAAATAGTACCATAATGAAAATCCATTTTGTACGATGAGCGACCTTGCTTGGCCGCATGTAGCGATTGAAACCAATAACAAGTTTTTCAGTTTTTCGATCATTTTCAAAATGGCACACGTATGTTAGGATGAACGGTCATTTGTTCATGCGGGTCTGCCGCATACTTGGCACGAGATCGTTTCTTAATGATTGATGCGCACATCCACCAAGAGGACGCGGGCTATGGCTGATGGCACTATCAGAAAAATCGCTGTCGTTGATCTTAAGCCGGGAATGTACGTTACCGATTTCAACCATGATTGGCGCGACCCCGATTGTCAGGACAAGGGGTGCGATCCTTTTCGCAAACCGCGCCTTATCGAGACAGATGCCGAGATCAATGCCGTCATTGGGCTTGGCGTCAAGGAAGTTTACATCGACGTTTCCAAGGGGAAAGAGGGGGAGGGATCTTCACTGGCGGAGATAGAACACAGGCTTGCGGAACAACTCAAGGCATTGGATGACGATGAGGAACAAACCGTCATCAAGCCGGTATCCAAATCCTTTGAGGAGGAATTGGCGGGTGCTTCCGAAGTGAAATCCCATGCGCGCAAGATTGTTGGTAATGTCCTTTCCGATGCCCGTTTGGGTAAACAGGTCGCCCTTGGGCCGGTTCACGATGCCGTTGCCAACATGGCCGAATCCATGTTTCGTAACCCGGATGCCATTCTCAGCTTAAGTCTCATTAAAAAACGTGACGAATATACCTTTTTGCATTCTGTCAATGTCGGTGTTTTTTTGATGTCTTTTTGTCGCTCTTTGGAGATGGATGAGGAGACCATCATCAAGGTCGGCGTGGGGGGGATGCTCCACGATATTGGTAAAATGCGGACGCCGGAAAATGTTTTGAACAAGGCGGGGAAACTGACGGATGAAGAATTTTTGCAGATGAAGCAACATGTTTCTTTTAGTCAGCAGATCCTGGAGCAGACACCAGGGATTGCCGAAATCAGTGTGCGGGTCGGCGGACAGCATCATGAGCGTTATGACGGTACGGGCTATCCCGATGGATTGAAAGGGGATGAAATCAACGAATTCGGGCAAATGGCGGCTATCGTGGATGTCTACGACGCGATTACCTCGGATCGTGTTTACCACAAGGGAAATCCCCCTCATTTGGCACTCAAACGGATGTTGGACTGGTCAAAATCCCATTTTAATTTGCAGCTTTTCCAAAAGTTTGTCCAATGTGTCGGTATTTATCCCATAGGGACGTTGGTGAGGCTTGAAAACAACCTGATTGGCGTCGTCATTCGTCCTAATGGCGAAAGCTTGCTCCATCCCGTCATCAAGGTCATCCTTGACGCGAAATCGGGTAGAAAGCTTAAACCGGTGGATCTGAATCTATTGGATCATATGAAGGATTCTACAAAAGGCTATCGTATTCTCCGTTCGGAGCCGAATGATAAGTGGAAGGTGGATTCCAGTCTGTTTATGCCCAGGCCCGAACTTTTCAAATGATGGGGGCCTGGTCGTTGAGTCCTATGGGATGACCTGCGGAAAAAAAATGGCGAAGCGGTATTTTTTGCTTTATAGCCGCACGTCATTGGTCGATGAATAAGTCATGGAGGCGTTTCTCAAGATCATTGAGGGAAGTGTCATGGATGCCAACGCAATCAACGGTTCGGTCAGCAGTGTGATCAGTTCGTTTCAACTTGCCGCGACTACGCCCAGCGTAAGTCCAAGTGTGAACCAAGGAGAGGTTCGGACGGCAAAAACCCAGGAGTCGAATAAACCGCGTGCGCCGATGGATAATGTCGATCTCGTCGGTCTGGATACCATATCTCAGGCGTTTAAAATCCTGGGAAAAACAGAACCCCTTCCGGTTCCAGAGCCTGTGTTCCGTGCGATTCAGGCATTGGCGAAGGACGTGTTTGAGGGTCTGCCGGGCGGCAAAGCTAGTTTGCACTGACTTCTGATACGGGGAATCGATAACAGGCTGGAGAAACTCTCCAGCCTGTTTCGCGTTTGTGGATTTTCTAGGGAGATCCCAGTACCCGAGGGGCGGAAAGGCGGAAACCCAGGAGTTGATAAGATCGGTTCGGCTCCATGTCATGGCGCATGGTTGCAAAGGATCCGTTGCCTTGACTGAGCCATCCGCCGCCTCGAAATACATGGGATAAACCCACAGTCGGACCCGTGGGGTTTTTCCTGGGGGCGGTACGGTAATAATCGGCACTGTACCAATCGGAAACCCATTCCCACAGGTTGCCGGTCATATCGAACAATCCAAATCGGTTGGGGGTCAGTTCTCCGGGAGGATGGGGCTGGTTGTTGGCGTTTTCTTCGACCCAGGCGACCTCTTTCAGCGGACCTTGACCGCAATGATCTTGATCGATGCCGCCCCCGGTACAGGCGAATTCCCACTGGGCTTCGGTGGGAAGGCGAAACTGGATCCCAGAGCGTTTATTGATTGTCTGAACAAATCTCTCCACATCGGACCAGGAGACGTTTCCCACGGGAAGGTGGTCGGAACGGATGGATTGTTCCGGGAGCCAGCCAATCACTTGTCGCCATTGTTTTTGGGTGATTTCATGGATACCGATCCAAAAAGGGTCCAGGCAAACTTCATGGGGTGGTCGTTCATTATTTTTCCCGTGGGCACTACCCATGGAAAAGCATCCCCCCGGTACAAAAGCCAGGGTAATTCCCGTTTCTGGGTCACTCCACAGTTTTTGAATGGGTTCGGTGTGGGAAACCAATGGTTTTGGGGGTATTGGGTAAGCCGGTGCGTCGCGATCCGGCAGTTCCCGGAATAACTCGGCGGATGTTGGTGGTTTGGCGTTTGGTTTGGATTGGACTTCGGGAGGGGGCAACGGATCCACGCCAGGACGGGAATTTTCGGAACGATCCGTGTTTCCGGTTTGCGCTGGACTGGGGCGTGGGGCATCGCTACGGTTGTTTTCAGGCGGCACCACCTCTTTGGGTGTACTGGAGATCAGCTTGTCCATGGACCAAACCTGCCGTTCTTGGATCACCTGGCCTACCGGATCGGGTGGGTAGGTAAAGAGGCCCGGTCCATCTTTTTGTCCTTCGACGTAACCACCTTCATAGTGTGCCCCGTTGGGCCAAGTGTAAACGCCGTGGCCATGTCGTTTGCCATTGGCAAAATCTCCCTCATACCGCACCTTCGAGGGCCAGATAAAGAGTCCATGTCCTTCGCGCTTATCGTTTTTAAATGCACCTTCGTAACGTGCGCCATCGGGCCATGTTTGGACTCCATGACCGTGACGGATGCCGTCTTTGAAGTCCCCCTCGTAGTGGACGCCATCCTCAAAATTTTTGGTATTTTGGGTTGTCTTGGGTGTCTCTTGAGTGAGCCACGTAGAGGTTTCTGTCAAGAGCGAAGATGGTCCGCCTTCCTGTTGTCCAGGTGTCGTGCAACCGCCAAGAAGATGGAATCCTGCCAGCAAGAAGACGGTGGTATTTCTACGGATCAAGCGGGACATGGAAGAATTTTTGGGCATGGTTCCTGTGATGATCTTTTGCAGGGTCAATTTTTCCAAAATGCATAGCACGTTAATGATAGCTATAGCAAAGACCAAGAATCAAGGATCTACAAAAAATTCCCATTTTATGGATGGAAAATTATCTGCGTCGCTGGTGAGGAACCATGGCGACGGTATGGACGTGATCACTTGACGCCGTATTGGGTTTCCATCCATAATGCTGCGCAGGTGTGATTGGGGCGCGGGTGTTCTTGATGGTGGCTCTCCGATTCTTCTTGATTTTCTCCGCTTTCTCATGGGCCGTTAGCTCAGTCGGTAGAGCAGCTGACTCTTAATCAGCTTGTCCACAGTTCGATCCTGTGACGGCCTACCAATTAAATCAATTGCTTAGCCTTCCTATTTGGGCTTTTTTTTCCGATTGTCTAATATTTTTTTATTAGACGTCTAATAACCGCGTCACTCGTCCTGCTCAAAATGCACCCCCTCTACCCGTTCAACCACCCGCCTTTTGATATAGTGCTGCGTCATCTCCGGCGACTTGTGGCCAGCCAATTGTTGAGCCTTCCCGCCCGACCGATCAAGATCAGTTAGGCTTTTTGCTCGAATATCATGGAAATGAAAATCCTTAATCCCAGACTTGATCACGGCACGCCGGAACATGGACGAGATCCCGCAATAGGTATATGGCTTGCCTCCCCGACCATGAAACAAAAACAATGACTCTTTGTCATCCAGCGCACGAATTTGAGACACCACCGAACGCAAATCATCATTCCACACAATGAGCAACCGAACCGATTTTCCACCCTTTGATTGAACAAAATAAATTCCATCCTCATGGAGATCCTCAAGGCGAACCTTCAAGAGATCTCCTATACGCTGCCCAGTCAAAAAGGCAAAATCCATCAATAAACTGATGGTTTTATTGGAAAAATTCTTAACCTGTCTAAACTCATCATTAGAAATGTACCGATCACGTTTTGGTACCGGTATTTTACGCACATCACGACAAGGATTTGTCTCAACAATGCCCCAACGAATGGCAATGGTAAAAATATGGGAAAGGAGAGCCTTTTCCAAGTTTGCACCGGTGGGAGATTTTTTCCCTCTTAAATCCAGATAGGCATAAACATGTTGAGGCTTGATTGCCTGGGGAAGCATCTTTCCAAATACTGACATAAGAGGCTCAATCTGTTTTTGATTATCCTCAAACGATTTGGATGCCTTCTTAGGCGCAATCTCTTCCATGTACCGTTCCATCACTTCTGCCATGGACCCCTTAATTGTCTGTCCGGGTGTGCTTAATTTGACCCATTTTTCCTTGGCAGCAGAATCCCATTCTAATCCAAGACGATGCCACTTGTTTCGATGATCAACAAAATAAACACCACCATGCTTCCGGTATACCCGTTCCGGCAAATCATGATTGATCTTCCGCCGCCGACCCATTCAAAATTTCCTGAAAAACTCAAGTCAATCCAGAAAAATCCGGTGCCAAAGCAAAGGGACTTTCCACATAGTTATTTTTTTCCTCAAAATTCACCGGAAGATGAACCTTTGAAAGATACTCCCGCGAAACCAAAGGCCAACCAAAACGATTCTCAAAATATTTAATCCCCTGTCCATCCAAATGTTCCTTGATCCGCTTAACGCTATGAAATCCGGTCAACTGTTGAACCTCCAACTTTGTAAGAAAAATATTCAACATTATAAAGTTACCTCCGATTCAATTAAAGATAACATAAATCACATATTGTTTGATGTTTAGATGTAACCAGGCAGTCGGTATTTTACCACTTAGATTAATGTTTGATTACCCGCCTATTGAAAACCTATTGAAAACCTATTGAAAACATATTGAAAAATCATTGAAAAATCGATTTTTTCCTTTTTAAACGATCCCTGACAAGCTCAGTGGATTGTGAAGGTTCGGAGAAGGGATCGTTCAAAAAGGAAAAAAAAACCGATTGTCCAACAATTATCCAACAAGTTTCCAACAAGTTTCCAACAGGCTATTACTCCTCTCGCTCAAGATCTTTTAAAAGTCAAAACCAAAACCTTATTTTTAATTTATATATATTTTTTTAAAAAAACCAAAGTCAAAAGCAAAGGTTTCAATCATAACAAATACATGGAATATTAGGATCAATATCGTCCCACTCCAAATTCAGGCTCATCTGCTTTGCTTCCTGTTTGGCTCTATTCCACCAGTAAATAGCCGGTTTATCGCGCCACTGATAATAACTTCGGATTTCTTTGCCTTCTATAATCATTCTGGTTCTGCAAACATCCTCCAGAAGGATGATTTTCTCAAACTGTTCGGGAAATGTATTGGCCAGAGACAAGATTTCCCGCACCCGCATAAAAGGGCAATGCCAACACCCGCTTTTTACTGGAATCCGAATACCAGCATCCTTGATAATCTCAATGCATCGTTTACGGTCGATTCCCCGTTCAACCAATGGATAATGCTTAGGAAACTCCCGCTTTTTCTTATTGGCCGGTTTTGCACGGTGAGATTCTCCAGCATCAATACCAACAAGTTGTTCTGGGCTGTCATCAACTTTTCTGACAAAATCCATAATGGGCCGAATCTTTCCATGATCCGTACAGGATCTTAATGTGCGTGATCCGGTCATTTTGTATCTCTGCCACCGTTCCAAGACAGTCTCTTCCGCTTTTACGACAACAAGATCCCTACCATACTTTTGTAAATAAGGAATAAAGATCTGCTTGATATACTGAATCGTTTCTGGCTTTTCGTTGCCCGTATCAGAGAAAATGAATTTCACATCACCATATTTTGGCAAAAGGCCGTGGACGACCATGACCGCCAGTGCGGTTGAGTTAACCCCCCCGCCGTAAGATAACCAAAATCCCATCAATCAATTCCTTTCCGAGTCTTTCGCCATCCCCGACCAAACCGCAGATCCAAACCAAAAAACGGACGGTGCCGGTGCCAATCGAAACCAAATTATAAACTAAGCTCCTGCTCTCGTTCCCTTTCCCTTGAAATAACGGACGGTTTAATTGAAATCACAAGATTCAATCCACGGCGTGTTTTTGACTCAGATTGGAACACCCTCCCCACAAAAGGAAGATCACCAAGCAACGGAATCTTCCACTCAGTCTCCCCAACCTCTTCCTCTCTCGCCCCACCCAAATAAAGCGTTTGTCCATTGGGGACAAGAACAGCCGTTTCAATCCTGCGCACATTGGTTGAAACATCAACCGCCCCATAATCTTGAGGAGCCACCCCAGAAACTTCCTGCAAAATATTCAGCCTGACAAAATCACCCTCGATGGACGGCGTTATTTGCAAAGATAGTCCAACATCAACCCGTTGGACCTCAACACCGTCATGAGACTCCTTATCACCGGATGTGCTTGGCTCATGCTTGGAAATCAATGGGATATTTTGGCCCACCAATATAGAAGCCTTGTTGCCATCCAGTACGGTCAAC
>JADGCQ010000106.1 GCA_015228925.1 Magnetococcales bacterium
GACGTTGGAATTCCTCAGGATTCCATGTGGCGTCACACAGCTTGCAACATGAGCGAAAACGATTCATACCTCCGCAAAAAACTCGACAGTATCCAAAAGTTTTTGCCTTCCAATCGGTTTGGAAAGATGCAAATTAAAGCCGGCTTGCCGCGTTCTTTCAATTTCATCTCGCGTGTTGCTGCCGGTCAGTGCCAGAATCGGCGTCGGCGGCAGATGTTGTGCCAGCTCCCAGGCACGCATTTCCCCAACCGCCTGATACCCGTCCATGCCTGGCATATGAATATCCATCAACACAAGGTTGAACCCGCCACTTTTAAAACAATCCAGAGCTTGCGTCCCATCCGCCACCATGGTCAATCGGTGCGCCGTATGTTGAAGAAAATAGTGGATGACCATACGACTTTCTTCGGTATCGTCCGCCAATAAAATCGACAATCCAGAGTTGTCATCCCCAGAATTTTCATCCCCCGCGTTGTCATCCCCAGCGTTGTCGTCCCTAGATAGGCCGCCGGTCCCGTGATCCAGATGAAACGTCGGTTCTCCACCCCAGGAATCCCCGCCAGCCACACCATGTTCCAACCCCCAATGCGGGAGAAACAAGGTGATGATCGTCCCCTGTTGGGGCGAAGAATCCATGTGAATAGTCCCCCCCAAGGTCTGGGCGATCAACCAAGCGGAATAGGTACCCAAACCGGTCCCGCCACTCTTTCCTGTGGTAATATATTTTTCAAAAAACCTGCCCCGTATAACTTCGGGAACGACCCCTGAATTTTGAACACGGACCTGAGCCATGTTTCCAGTATCCAGCCAAATCGTGACCGGTTCCTTGTTTGCACTCGCTTCGGCGGCATTTTTAATGATATTGGATAGCATGGAATAACAAAGAAGCTCTTCTCCCCGGATTATAAAGGTATCGCCAGGACGCACCGGTTCGCCATTCAAAAACAGACGGGGCGGCAAATAACGAACCTCTCCAAAAATACGGTGAACCACCAGCAACAAGTCCACCGGCTCTGGATCCAAGACATAGTTCCCTTGCTCCATCTTCAACATATCCAAGGAACGATTGATCATCTCCAACATTTTATAACCGGCACGTTCCTGCATAGCGAGCAACTGCCGGTGGTCCGGGAGAAAATAGTCGGCCTCCAGGAGCAGTTGCGTATACCCAAGAATACCACTGAGCGGTCCTTTGAGATCATGGCGAGATATTTGTTCCACGGTTTCTCGTAAGATGAGCAAGCGTTCCAGTTCTTTGTTCCGTTCCGCCAAAGATTCACGGGCTTGTTTGAGTCCCAGATGCGTTCTGACTCGGGCCTGAATAATGGACGGACGCAAAGGTTTGATCAGATAATCCACCGCCCCCATGGCCAACCCTTTTTTTTCATCTTCCTCATCCGTCAAATTGGTGATGAAAATCACCGGGATGTCGTGGGTAACCGGATCACCCTTCAACTGGGAACACACCTCATACCCCCCCATCCCCGGCATTTGAATGTCCAACAAAATCAGATCGGGCTTGGGATCGGATACGGCACGTTTCAAGGCCTGTTCACCCGTCATGGCCACCTTGATCTGATAGTCCTCCTTCAAGATATCGTTGAGGACATTGATATTCAGCCGTTCATCATCGACAATCATGATTCTGGATTTTCGTTGTGTCATGGCCATTCCTTCAACCGTATACGCCGGATTCTTGGGTCAATTTTTCCAAAGTCACCATGGCTTCTTCAAATTGAAAACCGTTGATTTCGTTACGCAACGTTTCAAATCGTTCCTGGTGTTCCATTCCAACAACCGGCTCCATACGCTCCAGCACATCCATAGATTGGGGAGATGCCTCGCGCAACGATGCAGCCAATTCTTTCACCAATGGGAACAAGGACTCCCTATCGGTTGCCCGGTCTTTGACAGCCGTGCTTTCCTCAATCAAAACCGTGTGTATCCGTGCCAAACCATCCATAAGTTCATCACAAGACCATTGAAAAATTTTCCAATGTTTGTCAATAGCTGTGAATGATTTAAGTCCCGTCTCCAGGTATCCCGCCGCTTTGGCAAGATTGATGGCACCCAGATTACCTGCCGCCCCTTTGATGGTATGCGCCAAATGTTGGGCATCATCCAATCGCCCCTGGTCGATGGCTTCCCGCATCCGCAAGGAGCTTGCGCCATGATCCTGATAAAATTCCAGCAACAACTTACGAAACAAAAGATGATTGTACCGTACCTTGCTCAATCCCTGTTCCAGGTTGATGCCAGGAATGGATTGGGGCAATACCCCCGCACCCGCAACGTTCGGTGCCACGATGGATGACTGGGGAAAAAACGGTTTTCCAGGCAGGAACGGCAACCATCGCCCCAAAGTCCGATAAAGTGCTGCCGGTTCCACAGGTTTGCCCACATGATCACTCATCCCGACGTTCTGACATTTTTCCAGATCCGAAAAAAGGACATGCGCGGTCATGGCGATGATGGGCAGATGGTCAAAGCGACCGTCGGCGCGAATCCACTTTGTCGCCTGAAAACCATCCATCAGGGGCATTTGCACATCCATCAACACCAGGTCATACGGTTCCCGTTGCACCGCCTGGATCCCCTCCTGACCATTGTTGGCAATCGTCACTTTCAAGCCAACACCCTCCAACAATTCACGCGCAACTTGTTGATTGATCGCATTATCTTCCACAAGCAACACATGGGCGGGGAAAAATTCGGGAGGAATTTCCTCTGCAAGAAGATCCCCAGGGGGTAAATCGGAGGTATCTCGCTCACCCTGGGGCAGGTCAAGACGGAGAGAAAAACCGAAGGAACTCCCGCAACCCGGTTCGCTGGCCACGCCGATTTCTCCACCCATCTGCGCGACCAACCGTTGGCTGATGGAGAGTCCTAAACCGGTACCGCCGTATTTTCGGCTGATGCTGGAATCGGCCTGGGAAAATTCTCTAAACAGATTCGCCTGTTCGGAAATCGTCATCCCAATACCGGTATCCTCGACCAAAAAGCGTAATATCACCTGTTGGGACTCCAAGGTATCACAGGAGATTTCAAGGCGAACCCAACCTGTTTCGGTAAATTTGATGGCATTGCCCACCAGATTGGCCAATACTTGTTTGATACGTAAGGGATCGCCGATCACATATTCAGGAACATCTTGGGCTACCGAAATCTGGAATTCCAATTGATTGGATCGGGCTTTGGCGGAAAATAAACTGGAGAGACTTTCCACCACATCATTCAAAGAGAAAACGATCCGTTCCACCGCCATTTTTCCCGCTTCCAGTTTGGAAAAATCGAGGATGTTATTGATGATATCCAATAGATATCGGGTTGATAATCGAATCTTCTCAAGGTATTCCCGCTGCTGAACGGTCAGGAGCGTTTGCAAGGCCAGATGCGTCATCCCCAGGATACCATTCATGGGCGTCCGAATTTCATGACTCATAGTGGCAAGAAATGCGCTTTTGGCGGCACTGGCCTCATCGGCCTGGAGCTTTGCCGCCTCCAAATCCCTGGTTCGTTCCAACACCTTGTTTTCCAACCCCTCCTTGGTCTGAATCAACAGTGCCTGCTCACGACGCTGCGCCATCTCCTTTTCCTGACGCAGAATATTGATGGTATCCGCCAAAGCCAGAGAGAAAAAGACCGCCTCCAACCAAATGCCAATACGGTTTCCCCAGGTATTCAAGATGCTGAATTCATTGAAACCCATCCAATGCACCAGGGGAAAAATGAGTAAAATGCCAGCCATCCCCCAAGCCAAGGTATAAAATCGAACACGTTTTTCCCCCTTGAACCAAAACCAAGCACTGACAAAAGGGAGAAGAAGCATCGGGACAGGGATCACAAGTATCATACCAATGGCCCATTCCCGCTGACCCAAACCAAGTACAACGACCGATAGGAGTGCGAACAGATTCCAGAATAAATAAAAATCATCCAAACGAGGCATATGCTTTCGCATATCAAGAAATTTTCGACTAAACTGTATGGCCATGATCATGGTAAAAGGCATGGACATCATAAACAAATTATCGGTTAACCATTCTGAATCATTATAAAAATAACGATGCGCGAGTCCCAAAGAAGTGGCCGCTGTGAGTACTTGGAAAAACAAATAGAGGACATACCACAGATATTCCTCCATACGGGTCGCAAAGAAAAGAAACAGGTTATAGACAAACATAAATGCCAACCCACCAAAGAAAGCCCCCTGAAGTAATCCGATCAAGTCACGATGGTTGGCGAAATGTTTCGGGGACCATAGGCGAATCTGGGTATCAACCATCCCCATTTTTTCAAAGGCAAAGCGTATATAAACATGGCAATGCTCAGAGGGTTGCGTCTTCACGGGGATGACAAACGATTCAAAGGGGACGGGGCGATTGCCAAAGGGACGCATATCACCCACCAAATAGGTCTGGTAATTCCCCCGATCATCGAAAAGATAAAAATCCAGGAAATCTGTTTGCGGATGCGTTGCTTCCAGCAACCATTGCACCGCTTGGTTAGAATGGTTGACCACTTCCAATCGCACCCACCAAGCGGAGGTTTGCAATCCCCGGTTAGCCTTGCCATCCTCTATGGGAACAAAATGACTTTCCCACACCGGGGAACGAATGGCATCGATATCCAACATTCCCCCTGGATCCTCCATGATGGCGATAAAAGGGGTCGCTGACAGCCCCTTCAACACCGTTCCAACGTCCAGGACCAATCCATCGTTACGACTGTTTGCCCAACCGGGATGGATAAAAAAGAGAAACAACATGCCCACACAAGACAAAAAGACCCCCTTCAGCCAACCGCCATGGCCGAACGGTCGGTTTCGTTGTGTGGGATAACAAGACAATGTTTAATCTTCCCTTCCATTGAAGAAAAAATCCATTCTGAGTTCCACAAGATCCAGATCAACGGTATTTTTTCCTGTCAGCGTGTGGGTATAACTTAAATAAATATCTGCCGGGATTCCAAACTGAAACAATCGGATCCCCATGCCTGGTTTGACCATCCATCGCTGCCAGTCGGTTGTGGCCACCGATGCCATGGACCCGGAGAACTCACCTGCGGTGGTATCAAAGTTTTGGCGTTTTTCTTTGTTTTGAACATCATAAAGCAAACCCACTTCCGGTAGAAAATCCCACTTTCCCAAAGATCCATGATATTGGGGAACCAACTCCAAATGATGGGCCATACCCGGTTGGAATTTTTGCTTTCCTCCCCGCGCCGCGTTGGTAGGAAAAGCGGCACTGCGATGCGCCGCCAGTCCATAATCGTGGCGGGTCAGGAAATTAACAAAGAAATGGTCGGTCAATTGATAATCGGTCCAGGTATCCAATCCCAGATCCCACTGTCCATCCCCCGTGGAAACGTCATCGGCGTTCAACGGATTGGCAACATGCCCGGTTGGGATGCGGACACCACCGCCCAACGCCAATCGGAAAGGATCCTTGTTGGTTCCGGTCACTCTGTTTTTAAATCCGATGAACAAATCGCCGACACCGGAATGTTTGGGGTCGGTATCATCTAAAGTTGCCACCGCCCCGGCGATGGTCGCTTTTTGTACCGTCCCCAAGGATGACCACCCCGCCCCCTGGCTCAAAGAGGTACTTTGCCGCGTATCATGACTAAAAAATGGCCACCATAAACCAAGGCTGAGATCATCGGTCACCCCATAGTCCAACGTCACATCGGTACGCCATAGACGATAGCGGGCTTGATTGTCGATGGCGTAACCGTTGGCCACCGTGGTGGGGATCCCTTTGGCGGTTAGCTTGTCCAAACCCACCTGACCCAAAGGCTGACGCTCCTTGCTGTCCGAAAACCATTGGTCGCCACCCCCCATATTTTCAAAAATGCGTACACGCGACACCCCCTGAGGCAATAGTTTGGCACTCAAGGCCCAGGCTTCACACGACCCGCCCAGCGACACAATGATCGCAGTCATCACCAGTCCCCTCAGCCATCTTTTTTTCGGTCTCTTCTCCGGCATATTCGATTTCTCCTGCGACATTCATAAAAAATTGCCGTCGGTTCGATGCGTCTCAAGAACCGGGCCATGGTCCATATGGTCAGATATTTTCATCGAATAACAGAAACATACAAAGATAATCAACGATCATCCCGCTTCACCAAACGGGTGCGTCAAAACGGAAAGCGATCCGGGATAAAATCAACGGGAGCCGGGAATTATATCAAATTTAACAAAATGATTCCACTATTTTTCACGGCCTATTGGGACACGTATCCATGTTTCATTTGGCACACCCCCGAGATGAAAAGATCATGAATGAGGGGCGATATTGGACTCGTGATTGCCTTGTTGCCGCCAGCGACGACTGAGACGACGGTTCAGGGCGGTACGGGATATCCCCAGCAGGGAGGCGGCAATCCCTTGATTATTTTGTGCTTGGCG
The DNA here is from genome assembly GCA_015228925.1 of Magnetococcales bacterium. GTDB lineage: Bacteria > Pseudomonadota > Magnetococcia > Magnetococcales > UBA8363 > UBA8363. The sequence continues at coordinate 6,413 of JADGCQ010000106.1, forward strand.
CAATGCTTCGGCCACAAGAAACGTTTCGGCCTCCTCCAGGGTGGGCAACCGACTGCCAATACGGAACAGGGGGTGAGATTGGGCATCCATGACCGACAAAGAGTCCGCACCGACAGTACCGCGCCGTTCTTCGATGGTCGCCTGGATGCTTTTCATGGAGAGTACCGGCCCCGAATGATGCCGTGCCACGGCGTCAAAGATCATAGCCCGCAATTCGCGCACGTTGCCTGGAAAAGGATACAATTGCAACAATTGCAACAATTGTGGCGGCGGTTGCGGTGCCGGACGACCCATGGCGATTCCGGCCTCTTCGAGGAAATGATGGGTCAGGAGGTGTATGTCTTCGATGCGTAAGCGGAGAGGCGGCACCTTGATGTGATGAACGGAGATGCGAAAGAATAGATCCTGCCGGAATCGACCCTCGTTCATCATCGCCTGCACATCACGGTTGGTTGCGGCAATGAGGCTGAGATTCATTTTTTTGGGGAGATCGGAACCCAGAGGGTAATACAATTTTTCCTGGATCATGCGTAGCAGTTTAACCTGCGATGCGGGATCCAGATCACCGATTTCATCGAGGAACAGTGTCCCTCCCTCGGCTTGACTGACGAATCCTTTGCGCATCTGGTGCGCCCCGGTAAACGCCCCTTTTTCATGGCCGAACAAGGTATCGGAAAAAGTGGTATCATCCAGGCCAGCCAGATTGACGGAGACCAGGGGGCCTTTCCGTTGCCCCAGGCGATGCAATCCCTGGGCGATCAATTCCTTGCCCACCCCCGTTTCGCCGGTAATCAGGACCGGTTCTCCGGTATCGGCGATAGCCTCCATATAATGAAAGATGGTGCGCATGGTGGGATGATTGGAAAACAGCCCGGTGAAGGCCTCGGGATGGCGCAGGGGGGCACTTTCCAGGCTACGATTCAAGGCACCAACCTGTTGTTGCAACGATTGCGCTTGCAGTTGTGCCGTATGGGTTTCACGAAGACTTTGCTGGAGTAGAAGATGGTTTTTGATTCGGGCATGGACGATGGTTGGGGAAAAAGGTTTGGTAATATAATCAACGGCTCCCCCTTCCAACCCACGAATTTCGTCTTCTTCGGCATCCAGAGCTGTCAGAAAGATCACCGGGATACCACGGGTACGCACATCTTGTTTGAGTCCGGCCAACACTTCAAAACCATCCATATCCGGCATACGAACGTCCAGGAGGATGAGATCCGGTTGAGGATCGGCCACGGCCCTTTCCAAGGCCTGAAGACCATTCATGGCGGCTTTGATGGCATAGTGATCCTTCAACATGTCGTTGAGCATGTTGAGATGCAACCGTTCATCATCAACGATCAGCAACCGAAAACGGACTTCTTTCGGATTAAGAGGGGTGTTTTGTGGCATGGATGAGTTCTTGATAGAGGCCGGGAAGCCAAAGTGTGGCGAATCAGGGAAAACCATGGCATTGGTGGCCATGATGCCACAACCCGGTTAAAATTCCAAGCCCCGGTCATGGATGAAACGGACCGAAAGGAAACCCTTGTTGCGGCATTGCCTTTTGGGCCATGGCGGGATAGCATAAGCCTAGCATGGGGGTAGCGTTTTGGTATTGAGAACCTGTCAGGAAACGATGAAATCGGCTTCGGAATTCACCATGACGTTGGAAGCACTCAGACAAGCTCCTGCTTAATTTATATGTAGAATAATGAAAATTATATCTCTGACATCTCAATGGTAGATTTGACTTTGTTTGAATATCAGTTAAATAATGTGGTTGCATTTCTCAACAACGAAGATGCGTTTTTCGGTGGCGAAACATCAAGCCATGTTGCCGCAATTGGATCTATATTATTTACCTATATATATTATTTTTCATATTATCTTTTTTCGAGATTTGTCAGAAATAAAACAATAATAAGAAATCCAGAAATTGAACAAATTGCATTTAGAGAAAAAGTAATCTCAAATGATCAACTGATGGTGAAGTACTCTGCAAATTTAAGCGCATCTTCGACCATGGCCGCTCTTTCTGTCACCATGGTTCTCCTTTCTGTTGCATCTTTGTTTCAAAGTAATTTATCGCCATACAACCACTTTGTGGCTGTCGTTGTTTGTTCTTTAATGACTATCGCAAGTTCTGTGTTACTTTTTGCCCACGAACTGTACGATGCTATCATTAATCCTGCGTTCAACCCTGCAAGAAAATTTAAATTGAGAAAGTTAGGATCTAATTTTCAGGCACTGGGACTACTGATGTTTATCGCATCAATGCTGCTGGCCATTTCAACAGTAAGTTCATTAGGGACAATGATAAGTAGCTTCTTCTGCTGCGTTGTAATGACAATCTATATTGAAATGCGTCTGACAAATATTAGCCAAAAAGAAGACGAAATAAGAGCCATTATTAATTACCACCAAAAAAGGAATAACCCATGAATTATCGAAAAGCAGAGATTAAAGATTTCCTTGAAATTTCTGCCCTTGACCGTAATGCATGGAAAGAGAACAATAACTCTGAGTTTATACCTGATGGCGAACATGCGTGGAGATTATGGGTTGAACATGCTCTTGTATATTGCGCCACGAATGACAATGAAAAGATAGTTGGGGCAATACTATCCTTTCCAAGCATCGACAATATTCATTGCGTTCATAAAGTTTTTGTCAACAGGACGTATCGAGGGAAAGGGGTAGGATCTACCCTTTTTGGTGAGTTACTTGGAAAAATAGATGATATCGGAGTCGATTGCTTTTTAACTGTGGACCCAACAAATTATAGCGCGATAAAACTATATGAAAAATGGGGGTTCGGTGATAGGAAATTTGTTAAAGGGTATTACAGAGGAAATGAAGACCGTTTTGTAATGACGAGACACTCAAAAAAAACACACCAGGATTCACCTTTACACAAAGTCGCACGACACCCCAGATCATCGCCGCTCATGGTGCCACAACCCGGTTAAAATTCCAAGCCCCGGTCATAGATAAAACGGGCAGAGGGGAAGCCCCTGTTGTGGCATTGCCTTTTTGGCCATGGCGGGATAGCATGGGCCTGGGATAGGGGTAGCATTTAGCGTTGAAAGTTTTAGGAAACTTATGAAATCGGCTTTGGAATCCACCATGACGTTGGAAGCACTCAGACAAACCATCGATGGGATCGACGACCGGATCCATGATCTTCTCATGGAACGGGCACAGTGGGTTCTCAAGGTGGGAGAACTCAAGGGAAAATCTTCCCAAAATCCCATGTTCTACCGCCCCGAACGCGAGGCAAATATCCATCGGCGTCTGGAGGCCCGGCATCAGGGACCGCTCCCCGTGGGGGCTGTGCATCGCGTTTTTCGTGAAATCATCTCCGCCTCTTTGAACCTGGAAAAACATCTCTCAGTAGTCTACCTCGGACCGGAGGCAACCTTTACCCACCAAGCCGCCATCAAACAATTCGGTTCCTCCTTCCGCATGGTCCCCGCCGCATCCATCCCCGATGTCTTCCACGAAGTCGAGGTGGGACGGGCCGACTTTGGTGTCACCCCGGTGGAAAGTTCCGCCGAAGGGGTGGTCAACCATACCCTCAAACGGTTGGCCGATTCCCCATTGCGCATCTGCGGCGAAATCTTTCTTCCCGTCGTCCATACCCTCCTCTCCCAGGAAACCACACTGGACCAAGTTCAATGGGTTTTCGGCCATCCCCAAGTCTTGGATCAATGCCGAACGTGGCTCGCAACCCATCTGCCCGGCGTCACCCTCAAGGAGGAAGAATCCACCGCCCGGTCGGTCCTACGCGCCCGCGAAACCGCCCACAGTGCCGCCATCGCCGGGGTCTATGCCGCCGATGCCTACGGTTTGAACCTCCTCGCCGAACACGTTCAAGATCAAGCCGGGAACGAAAATCGTTTTCTCGTCATCGGTCGCCACGATCCCGCACGCTCCGGCCATGATAAAACAAGCATCATGTTTTCCTTCTCCGATCAACCCGGTTTTCTCCACCAGGTTTTGGGCATTTTCGCCAACCGGGGGATCAACCTGAGCGCGATTCAATCCATCCCCTCCCAGGGCAAAGCCTGGGAATATATTTTTTTCCTCGATTTTGACGGCCATCGGCAAGACCCTGAACCCGCCTCAGCCTTGGCAGAGATGGGGGCCATGACGGGTGTGGATGTCAAGGTTCTCGGCTCTTTTCCCAGACCCGTCCAATAATACTAAACCAATCAAGTGATCCCATGTCATTTTTTATCAAGAAGCTGACAGTTATTGGTCTTGGCCTGATCGGCGGCTTCTCTATGCAAGAACGAGTCGCGTCGGTTCTTGCCGAATGAGTCAGAGATGTCCGTGTACTTCAAGATTAAAGACAGGAAACGCCCATGAAACCTCCCCATCCCATACCCTATCAAGGAAGCAAGAGGAATATTGCCGATGATATACTTTATTACTTTCCTGATAGGGTCTCTACCTTGATAGAACCATTTGTTGGTTCTGCGGCCATCTCAATCGCAGCCGCCATGAAAGGACTCGCGCGCCACTATTGGTTAAACGATCTGAACAAGCCCCTCATGGATCTCTGGGAACAGATCATTAACCATCCAGAGCATCTTTCACAAGGTTATGACCGCTTATGGCACGAACAACAAGATAATCCTCGTGAATACTACGACAAAATTCGTTCTCAATTTAATCTTTCCGGTAAGCCTCAACTTTTTTTATACCTCCTTGCCCGTTGCGTGAAAGCGTCGGTAAGATACAATTCAAACGGAGAATTCAATCAAAGTCCCGACAATCGGCGTTGTGGTGCAAAACCAAATACGATGCGTAATATGATCCTGGGTGTGTCCGCTTTGTTTAAGGGGAAATCAAAGACCACCGCTCAAAATTACCGAGACGTACTTCAAAAGGCGGAATGTTGTGATCTTGTATACATGGACCCACCATACCAAGGGGTGAGTGGGAATCGCGACTCGCGATATTTAACTGGCGTCCAGTTTTTTGAATTTGTCGAGGCATTACAGGAATTAAATCAGAGATGTATAAGATATATTGTTAGTTATGATGGGCGAACTGGTGAAAAAATGTATGGAGCGTCATTGCCTCCCGAACTGAGTCTTACGCGCGTGGAAATCCAAGCTGGACGCTCATCGCAAGCGACGTTACTGGGTCGCAAAGATGTAACGATTGAGTCTCTCTATCTCTCCCCTGCTCTTTCAGGGCAGCTATCTCAGATGCCTTCGAAACATCGCCATATGCAAATGTCGCTATTTGGAACCGATTCATGAAACAACAGCGGCTCCCTCAGTCATTCGTCGAAACAATCAAGAAGGTCACCGCGAAGCGACCGAAAACGGTGATTGACCACATCCTGAAGCACGGATACATCACAACGCAGGAACTGAAAGATCAATATGGCTACAACCATCCTCCGCGAGCCGCAAGAGATGTGCGCGAACAGGGCATCCCGCTTGAAACATTTCGCGTCGAGGGAACGGACGGAAGACAGATTGGCGCATATCGTTTCGGCAATCCAGCGAAAGCACGATTCTCAAAACTTCAGGGGCGCACTGTCTTTTCAAGGGATCTGCGACAAAAACTTATCGACAAGGATGGCTGCCGATGCGCCATTTACATGGAGGATTTTCCGGAAAGGGAACTTCAAATTGACCATCGAATTCCTTTTGAGGTAGCCGGTGGTCATGCCGATACGGATGAGAGGCCCGAAGACTTTATGCTGCTTTCAGGATCCGCCAATCGCGCGAAATCGTGGTCGTGCAAGCATTGCGTTAATTGGCAAGATCTGAAGAAACCAGATGTTTGCCGCGAATGCTATTGGACATATCCTGAAAATTATACTCACGTTGCCATGCAACCTGTGCGGCGCATCGATATTATGTGGACAGAAGATGACGTAAAAATTTATGATGAATTAAAAAAACACTCAGACAAACTTCAGAAAAATATGCCGACCTTCGTTAAGGATATGATCAAAGAACATGTTGGAAAAGATTGTCCCTAGTGGGCCGTATAACCGTTCAGCCCCCCTAAAAAACTATTAAAAAGAAAGAAGGGGTCTGGGGAATTCTTTCCCCAGGGTTTTGACTTTAAAT
>JADGCQ010000107.1 GCA_015228925.1 Magnetococcales bacterium
CCCTGGGGGCAATCCCCCAGACCCCTTTTTTCTTTTAATAATTTTTCAGGGGGGGGCAACAAATAATCGAATGTCAACACGACCTAGGAGACAATACACTTTGGCCACAATCCAAAAAGGGAGTGCGATGCTGGCCCTGATGGCCTTGTTGGTCGTGGTATTGGGGGCATTTTTTTATTATTTTCTCGATCCGCGATCCCAATATTTGGCCGAACGTGAGGGGACCATGCGGCAAATGGCTTGGGCGGTTTCGGGGTTGATTGCCTACTCCAGTCACAGTGCGGGATTGTTGCCATGCCCAGATTTGGATTTTCCCCCCGATGGTCGCGCCGAGGAGGTGTGTACCCCAGCCCCTAGGCGATTGGTGGGGTGGCTGCCGTGGCAGACATTGGGCCTGCCACCCTTGCGTGATGAGGCGGGCAATCCGCTCCTGTATGTGGTGGCACCAGGTTCTGTGAATGGTGGCGTTGGCCAACAATCGCTCAAGTTAAAAAACAGTTCCGTGGCCCAGGCGGCTGTGGTACTGGCCCCAGGGATCGCCTTGCTTGGGCAAAAACGGTCGCAAGAAGTGTCTCAGGGGGCGGACTGGGTTCGGGAATGGTTGGAAGGGGCAAACCAGACGGCGGCACGGCAGGTACCGGAAAGTGCTTTTGAGCAGCAGGGGGAATCGTTGACGTTTAACGACCGTTTGTTACCCTTGCCGGTGGAACAACTGGTTAAAGAAGTCACCGACAAGGATAGGAGCCACTGAATCGGGGTTTGGGCTACGCCCCAGATTATGCCAAGACGCTGACATGACCCGCTTGTTCGGGTGTGGGGGCCGATCCCATGGCGGATTCATCGACAACCGCCTGGGCTTGTTTATTGAGGTCCATGGTTTTGGCCGCTTTGGTCGTGGCATCGTTGACTTGACGTTGCACGATACTGTCCAGACTGTAGTGCGTCACTCCCGAAGAGTTGAGTGCCATTCGTTTGGAAACATGGACCGCCCGGTCATTGAGCGGAATAGAAACGGTTGCGTTGATATTAGAAGCCATCTGCCCCTCCACTACGTTATTCTTAAGGAAAAGCCCTCGCATCGGAGACACACTTTCCCCCTTTCCTTATCATCGGTCAATGGTCGGGAAAAGTTGAGGAAAAAAAACAAGTCACGGTTCCGCCCCGTCCCCTTTTTCGTAACCATCAATCAGCTCTTTGATCTCTTTGAGTTCACTCCTGATGCGCAGAATAGAGGCTTCAATCCGTTTTTTTTGGACACCATATCCTTTGTCGATTTCGGCGAGTTCTTTTTGAATCTCCATGCAGAACCGCCAAGAAGACTGAATGGTCTCTTTTGTATTGGATAAGATTGCATGGGCGGAACTTGTTTGCCTTTGCACCCGTATTTTGAGAACTCTGAGTATTTTATGGTAGAGTTCCTGGGGTGATATGGGTTCGCTGAGATAGTCTGAACCGCCTTGTTTCATGAAGGCTACCGCCAGTTTTTCAGAATCGACCTCTTTTGCCGCCACCATGATAACGGGAAGATCGGAATGTTGTTGGCGCAGGGATTTCCAGAAGACTTTTTCCCTTCCCTCGTCCCAAGGATTTTTCAAATACCAAACCAATGCGTTGATTTCCGAAACGGATGGCGGATTATAGAGCGTACTGTCACTCAATTGATAATTTCTCTGCTTCAATTGTTCACGAACAACGTCCAGATTTTTTTCGTTCGGCATTTCAATGAAATGCACCCGAATATCATTCTTTTCTTGATGCAGATCGATCATGTTGGCCATGGTCGTGAAATCTTGGCTCATGCTCTTGGCCTGAGGCAGAATTTTTGAGCGGTGTTTACTTCCAGACGGGGGGATGCTGTCCGCGCCACCAAAGACTTCACGACAATTCTGGGCCGAAGTATGGAAACGCTTCTTGGCAGCATCCAAAAGCTTTTCAAGAACGGAAAGCTCCAAGTCTGGATTACGTTTCATCGCCTCGGTGATCGCTTGATCTAGGTCCAAGGCTGAAACAGGTTTTGTCAAATAGTCGGTGCCCCTCTCTTTGAGAAAACTGGCAGCCAATGCCGAATCCCCCGCCCCTGTCATCATGATCACCAACAGTTCGGGATAGGTACTGCGGATTTTGCGGAAGAAGTTCATGCCATCGACATGCGGCATATGATAATCGGTGATGATGACATCAAAATAAGTGGTCTTGAGTTTGCCGAACGCGCCGGCGGCATTGAGCGATACCTCCAGTTCATACCCCAGACGCTGAAGGGAACGGATCACCGACGCCATTTCGTCCTTGGCCTTGTCATCCACGAGAAGAATGCGACCAGTCCGCTTTCTTTCAACATCCTGGTCGAGTACCAACTGATAAGCGTCGTGCAGTGTTTCTTGAAAATCGTCCATGGTCAAAACTCCATCCTCAGGAAAATCTCTATAGAATATTTGTAGCACGTACAACCGGCTTTTGTGAACTTCGATTTTCTGATGCCTGGGATAATTGGGATGTCGGTTGTCATTTTTTTGGAAAGTTGTGGAAGGTGGATTATTTTTGACGCAATACCTGTTAAGATGTCTTTAAGTGATCCATATTCGATGGGTCGGTGCGCGTGTGGCCATATGTGGGTGTCTCCGTGTTATCCTTCTTTTTCTCAAGGGCAGATGATGGCTAAGATTTTGATTGTTGATGACAATGAAAAGGAGATCCGACGGCCACTGGCTAGGCAGCTTGGTCGGGAATTCGGGGTCACAAACATTATCGAGGCCGGAGATGGTCAGTCTGCCCTGGCATTGGTCGAACGGGAACATCCTTCGGTCATCCTGTTGGATGTCATGATGCCGGTGTTGGACGGGATTTCTGTTTGCCGACGGATTCGCAGCCAGCCGCGATTGACCGGCATCTATATTATTATGTTGACGGGCCGCGAGGGTGGTTTGGTTGAAGGGCTTGATGTCGGTGCCGACGTTTATCTGCGTAAACCTTACAGCATCGATGAATTGGCCGCTTACATCAGAAAAGGGTTGGTATTGTCCAAGGAGCGAAGTTTACCGGCCATGGATCCTGTGACCGGTCTTTTCAATCAACGATTCTTCAAAGAGTCCCTTCTGGTCTGCGAGTTGGCCCGAGCTGTGCGTTATGAGATTAATTTTTCCATCATACGGTTTTGTTTGGATATCGAACCGGGCGATTTTGAGCCTGACGATGAATTATTGAGGGGGGTATCTGATATTTTGTCTTTCCGGGATAGTGATCGTGTGGCCTATTTCGGCGGGTATGATTTTGTTGTCATGCTGCCAAGCACGCCACCCACCAATGCCCGCATGATCGCCAAACGCCTTCAAAAACGCATTTCGGAGATCGAGTTTCAAAAATTTGGGAAAATAACCGCCAGTTTTGGTGTTGCAAGCTTTGATATTGCAGAAGACCTTCTTTTGCAGATTGCCGAGGATGTCATGAATGAGGCCCAACTGGATGGAGGAGATAGGGTTCGATGGCCCGACGATACGAGGAACTGATGGGGTTTATGGTCACTATTGTGGAGACTATGAAGGGAATGGCTATGCATGGGTAAAATTCTCATTGTTGATGATGACAAAGAACAAATCCTGGATCCGATGGTGAGGCAACTGGCGCGGGTATTTGGGGGGCAAAATATTGAAGGTGTCACCGATGCGGAGGCTGCCATACAATTCTCTGAACGGGAGGTTGTCGATGTCGTTGTGACCGATATCATGATGCCCGGCATGGATGGCTATGATTTTTGTCGGCAATTTCGTTCCAATCCCCTTAATTTGGGCTACATCATCATTTTATCCGGTCGTGATGGTGGAATCGCGGAAGGGTTGCGTGCCGGTGCCGACGTTTATTTCCGAAAGCCTTATCAACTGGAAGATCTTACGGCGCAGATCGAAAAAGGGTTGGAGGTTTCCCGGAATCGCCTGAATTCCGTCCAGGATATGTTGACCGGGTTGTTTATGCGGCGCATTTTCGACGCAGTATTCACCTTGGAGTCCGAAAAGGTCAAGCGTGTCCATACACCCCTCTCCGTCATTATGGTCGATATCGATTATTTTAAAAAAATCAATGATGTTTACGGACATGATGTTGGCGACCAGGTTCTCCGAGAAGTTGCGAGGCGATTAAAACAGCATAGCCGAAAAAGTGATCTGTTTGTCCGTTACGGTGGAGAAGAGTTTTTATTGCTTCTTCCGGGTGCCGATGCGAAAAAGGCTTTGGAAATTGCGCACCGTTTGCACGCGACCATGTTGGAACAGCCTTTCCCAGAGGTGGGTTCCGTGACCGCTAGTTTCGGTGTTGCCACGGAAACGGTTTATTCTGGACGGCTCATCGTTCGCGTGGACAAGGCACTGTACGCCGCCAAAGCCGCTGGTAGGAACTGTATCGTGTTTGCCGACACCGAGTAAGGAACATAACCATGAGACCATTGGTCCTTATCGCGGCGAAAATGTTGGATATTCGGCCTCTCGCCAAAATCCTGGAGAAACGCTTTGACATCGCCATTGCACTGAATGGTGAGAAAGCTGTTCTTTCGGCCAGGAAATGCAAACCGGATGTGATTTTGTTGGACGAGCATTTTCGGTTTGCCGATGGTCGCGCCGTTTGCCCCGCATTCCGTCACAATCACACGGGGGATCAAGAAATTCCGGTTTTATTTCTTCTCGACGATGGTGCCAACAGGGAATCTGCCTGGGAACAAGGTGCCGTAGATTATCTACAGAGGCCATTTGAAGCGGCGGAAATACTTTTCAGAGTGCAGATTTTCGTCTCGTTGAGCCAGACACGCCAGGACCAAAAACGTTACAACGAATCTTTGAAACAGATGGTGGCAGAACGAACCCGTAGTCTTGAGGAGAGTCGGAGGGAAACCATTTTCATGTTGGCACGGGCTGGTGAGTTCAACGATACGGACACGGGGGTGCATATTTGGCGAATGGCGGCTTATGCCAAGATGTTGGCCCAGGCTTTGGGCATTGGTGCCAAAGAATGCGAACAGTTTCATCTTGCGGCTCCTATGCATGACATTGGGAAAATTGGCATTCCTGACTCAATCCTCAAAAAACCGGGAAAGCTGGATGCCGGAGAATGGGAAATTATGAAAACGCATGCCACCATCGGACGGGACATCTTGCTTGAGAGCCAGGATCCTCTTTTCCAATTGGGAACCCAAATCGCCCATCAGCATCACGAAAGATGGGATGGTGGGGGGTATCCCCAGGGGTTGAAGATGGAAAATATCTCCATATGGGCCAGAATCGTTGCCGTGGCCGATGTTTTTGATGCGTTGACTATGGAGCGTCCTTACAAAAAAGCTTGGCCGGTCAAGGATGCCTTGGATACCCTTCGAGCGGACAGTGCCGCGCATTTTGATCCTAAAGTAGTGTTTGCTTTTGAAACTATCTTTCCTGAGATCATCAGGATAAGAGAGGAGTTCAACGGGAAGCAGACGTGATAATCTTCCATGTCGTGTTTCACGCGCATGGCCCACGTTGCACGGGCGTCGTTTCATGGATAGGCAGGACTATTTTAAACAGCACACCTTTCCCTGGAGAGCTAACACAGGTGATGGTCCCCGCCAACGTTTGCGTGACAAGATTATACACGACGTGCATTCCCAGACCACTTCCTCCATGGTCCCGGTTTGTTGTAAAAAAAGGTTCGTACAGTCTTTGTCTTTCGATTTCCGTCATGCCGCGGCCATTATCCTGATAGGTAAACAACAGATTGCCGTTATAGGATGAAAATTCTATCTTTATTTGTCCCGAACTGTTTTCCGGGTAACCATGAATTCGAGAATTGTTGAGCAAATTGAGTATAATTTGGGTCAGTGCGCCAGGATAACTCTTAATTTCAAGATCATCCGGGCATAATACCACGATGACCAGTTGGGTGCGCTTGAGTTCGTGCAATAGCATTGTCACGGTAGATTCAACGCATTGTTTGACCTTGAAAGCCCGTTTACTTTCGCAGGATTGATCCACCGCTACGGACTTGAAGCTGCGGATCAGTTCTGCGGATCTTTCCAAATTGCTTTGGATCAGGTAAGTCAGCCGGTTCGTCGAAGCGAGATAGTCTTCCAATTCTTCCTCGGTGATTCCACAGGTATGGACCATATTGGCGAAGTTATGTGTTCTTTCACTCAGTTCCGATGCCGCTGTGACACCAATACCAACGGGCGTGTTGATTTCATGCGCCACCCCAGCCACCATGTTTCCCAAACCGGCCATTTTTTCCGTTTGAACCATCTCGGCCCGCATCCGTTTTTCTTCGGTTATATCGACGATGATACCCACAAATGAGGGGTGGGATTCCTCGATTTCCATTCGGTTGATCGCCAAGCGGACGGGGAATATCGTACCATCCTTGTGGAGTGCCTTCGTTTCCAGTGGTCCAGCACCGATGATTCGTTCCTCTCCAGTTTTCATATGCCGCAAAAAGCCAGCGTCATGCTGCTCTCTCAATGCATGGGGGATCAGTGTTATCAGCGGGTGTCCGATGACCTCCGTATGATCGTAACCAAAAAGTCTTTGCGCCGCTCCATTAAATATCTGAATCATACTGTTCTGGTCGGCAACAACAATACAGAATGGGGCATTTTCCAATATGGTTCGCGTCAATATTTCGCTATCTCTGATCTGTTTGCATAAAATGGCTCGACGATGCTCATCTTTTTTTAGTCTCAGGATATATAATAACAAAGAAGACGTTAACATAACTCCAATAATGATGACATAATAAATGGACCAGTATTCAAGATGACGTTCTCCAGCTCCACCACGGTGCTGGATAGCGACAAACTGGAAATCACGATTGGCCACCGTAAAATTTCGGACGAAACGTAAGGGGTTTTCATGAAACTGTGAAATATCGTAAGTTTCTGAGTGATTGTTTTTGGTTGCGAAAATTCTGGAAATATGGACGTAAAGGGGTTGTTCTTCCTTGGGGGAGGAAAGATCATTGAGCCAGAAGGTAATGCCTCTGGGGGCTAAGTAGGAGATGGAAGATTCTATCATTTTTCCAATATGGACGACACCCACTGCAAATCCCGTCAGATGCTTTCGTCGTTGCTCCGCCGTATCAAGGACGGTCCCTTTCTGGTAGACCGGGTGAAGGATCAACAGTCCCAATCCACTGTCGGTTTCTTCGGCCTGCGCCAGCTTGATTTTGGCCGTGATGGCTGGCCGACCGGAATCACGGGCTTCCCGGATGGCGGCCATTCGTATCGGTTCCGAGGCGATGTCACAACCCATGGCCCGTTCGTTGCCCTCTTTGGGTTCGATGAACAACACAACAATGCGGTAATCCCTTGTTGGCTCAGATTCCAACGAGTGTTCACGGAACGGGTATTGGGTCACCTTGAATCCCGGTGCGTCTTCGGATGCCGCCCTCTCGAAAGTGGACATCATGGCATTCGGAACCACCGGATTCCAACTCAATGCCTGAAGTCCCCGGTGGCGGATAATCATGGGCTGGGTGAATTTCATGAACTCGGAACGATCCACTTCATTGGATGCTTCAAACAGACCTCTTACATCTTCAACCGCATTCAGAATTTGGGAAAATCCTCCTTTGATGGTTTCAAATCTTTCAAACGCCCCCTTTTCAAATGACCCTTTCCAGATCTCGCGGACCAGTTTATGGGTCAAATAAGCTCCTGCCACCGTCAACGTCATGCCAGCTACGAACACGCTGAAAATGATAAGATTCCATTTCTTTTTTAGATCGTTGATGTGACCATTGCGTTTCACGGCAAAGACCTCGCAGTTTGCTTAAGATTCAAGTCACTTGAAAAACTCATACAAACCTCAGTCCATGATACCCCATAGTGTGCCGCGTTGGTAGAAAAAGCAAATGAATGTTTGTAGAGGATAAAATGAAATCCAAAATATTACGGCCAGACAATGCTGTTCATTTATCGTTCATGGGGTGATAGACTGGTTCCTGGTGGGAGTGCCGTTTGCTTTAAGTCCTTGTGAACGATTCAGGGGGAAGATTGTTATGACGGATCATGTGCGGGTTTCGGCGAAAAACCGGATGGTTTTTAAAAAGAAGGTTGGACCATTGCCCCAGGATCGCCCCATAACGGAACCTCCCTGGAAAATCCTTGTGGTGGACGATGACTCTGAGGTCTGTTTGTTAACGAGTGAGGTGTTGAGAGGGTTTGTCTTTGAAGGACGCCCGATCGAACTGATCTCGGGTTATTCCGGGCGGGAGTCTCAAAGCCTGATTCGACAGCATGGTGATATCGCCGTCATTTTGTTGGATGTGGTGATGGAAACCGATCATGCCGGGTTGGATGTGGTTAAGTTTATCCGGGAAGAATATGGTGACAAGAATATGCGCATTCTTCTGCGGACGGGACAAGCGGGCCAATTCCCGGAAGAAAAAATTTTTGAAATGTATGATATCAATAATTTTCTGGAAAAGTCGGACCTGACAAGTCATCGTTTGAAAACCGCTCTGAGGGTCGCTTTGAGGGCTTACCGCGATATGCGGGAATTGGACGATGCGCGCAAGCGGGAGGGCCTTCTTCGTCAGGCTGCGGATGCCGCCAGTCTGGCCAAGACCAATTTTCTCCACATGATGAGCCATGAACTCCGAACCCCTCTTCAGGGAACCAAGGGGCCTTTCGAGGAGTTCAAAGATCAGTTCCACTTATTTACCGGTACGCGGAAACTCCGGGCACTGATTGACAAACTCGGCGACGAGGCACTGAAAGCGCAGTTCTCTTCTTCGTTGGCTGAAGTCACGAAAGAGGTGGTCGAGATTGCCGAACAGGGACTCACATCCGTGGAGCATTTGCTTGGGATCATCGAAGATGTGCTGGATTTTTCCCGGATCGAGGCGGGAAAACTGGCACTTTCCATCGATGTCCACTCTGTTGCCAAACCAATCGATGAAGTTATCCATCTGCTCCGTCCACTGGCGGAGAAGAAAGGGGTCTCTCTGACCGTCACCATCACGGGAGACTATAGCGTGAGGGCCGACCTGAAGCGGTTCAAACAAATTTTGTTCAATCTGATTGGAAACGCCATCAAGTTTACCGCCAAAGGGGAGATTTTCCTGCATGTTTCACAGCAGGATGATTTTGTTTCGTTTCGTGTGGTCGATACGGGATCCGGCATTCCCCCCGACAAGATGGAAGCCATTTTTGAAGCATTTGAACAAGTCGATAACTCACCGATTCGTCAGGCGGGAGGGACCGGGCTTGGTCTTCCCATCGCCCGTGAGTTGGTCCGTCGTCAGGGGGGAGAGATTCAGGTCCAGAGTCAAGTGGGCGTGGGGAGTGTTTTTTCTTTTAGTTTACCCTTGGCGGCGAAGCATTCGGTCGTTTGATGGGTAACGATGGTTGGAGGTGCGAGAAATGCCATGTCTCAAATTTTGATTGTCGATGACCATGTGCGCGAGATTCGGATACCGCTCAAAAGGCAACTTGGGCGTGTTTTTGGTGAAGAGACCATTCTTGAGGCGGGGAACGGTCTGGAGGCATTGGAACAGGTGGCGGCGCATCGACCGGCGGTCATTATACTCGACATTATGATGCCAGTCATGAACGGGCTGGACGCTTGCAAAATCATTCGTAGTGATCGGCGCAATGTTGGTGTCTATATCATCATGTTTACCGGTCGTGAAGGTGGTCTGCCCGAAGGTCTGGAAGTTGGGGCCGATGTGTATTTAAAAAAGCCATGCTCTGTGAATGATCTGATTGCCGTCATTCATAAAGGTCTTGATGCGTACCATAAAACAATCGCCATGCTGCACGAGAAGAGCGTGCTGGAGTCCGAAGTGGAAAAACTGAAGATGGTGTCCGATGTCATGATGATCAATCATTTTCCCGGGAGAGGAACGGAAAGTTGGCTGGATATGCTGGACAAATAAATCAGCTTTTGTACAAGCGGATCTCTATGACTCATCACTCTTTTAATGGATCGCGTGATGCCGAGAATACTCATCGTCGATGATGAACTTCAGATACGCCGCACCATGAAACGACAGTTGGGGCGGGTCTATGGTTTGGAAAACATCCTGGAGGCTGAAAACGGGCGGGCTGCGCTCGAACAGGTGCGTAATGAAAAACCGGTACTCGTTATTTTGGATATCATGATGCCGGTCATGGATGGCATAACCGTCTGTCGTACCCTGAGGGATAATCCCGAAAATGATGGTCTCTATGTCATCATGCTGACGGGTCGAGACGGGGGACTGCCGGAAGGATTGGGTGTGGGGGCCAATGTTTATCTGCGGAAACCATTCGCTATGGAAGAACTCTTTGCTGTGGTTCAGAGGGGAATTGAGGAATCCGGCAGGTTTGGAAGCATGTTGGCACGGGTGATGGAACAGGATCTTCACTATTTTCACGGGGTCGAGGTGCAAAACGTCTTTGAGCAAACGGCTAAGGAGTCGGTGTTTTGTGTGTTTGTTTGCAATCTGGAGGGGGTGGTTGCCTTTGCGAATCGAACCATGGTGCGTTACATGGGAAAGGATGATCCCGAAGCTTTGACCTCTATGAATGCGAATGGTTGGTTTGAGGGTGGAATCCATCCTATCATTGAGAAGGTATTTTTGAAGGGCACTCTCCGGGACATATCTATGGGTATGACGGGACGTAAAGGGGGGTGTACTGTTCGTGTTTCTGGAAAATTATTGAGAGACACTCTCGTGAGCAGAATTGGCATTTGGTTTGCGGTTCCTTAGAGAGGCGATGATGGTTGACGAAAAGAGCAAAAAGGGGGGATTGTTATTGAAAGTCTGGCGTTTTGCGGACCATTTACTGTTGAGTGTCGTGGTTGCGGGTACTTTGATGGCCTCGGTGACCTTGACTTGGCATGAACCGGTCTGGACCACGGTGTTGTTGTCGCTCTGCTTGGTCATCCAAGGTGCGTTGCATCCCGGTCCGGGAGACCGATTGGCGATGCTGACCGCAGCACTTCTGGGTACGCCAGCGGAGATCGCGGAGGTCCATCTGGGGGAGTGGACCTACTATGCTCCCGATTTGATCTGGGGGGTTCCGATGTGGATTCCCCTGATTTGGGCCAATTTGTTCGTTTTGTTTCGTCGCCTGTCCCGCTCTTGGACGGCCATTTTGGATATGGGTTTTGAAAAAGAAGGTGTTTTGCGTCGAAGGTTGGGTATGGTGTTGGTGGTCCCGATCATCGGTTTGTGGGTGTCTGCCTTATTGTTGATGGATAAACCGCCCCTGGTCCAAGGACTCTATGCGTTGATGATCCTTTTGACCGCTCTGTTTTGGCGCACGGAGATGGATCGCCTGGTCTTCTTGACGGGTGGAATTTTGGGTGCCGTCGGTGAATTTGTCTGTGTCCAATTGGGTTATTGGAGTTATTTTAATCCCTTGTTCAAGGATTTTGGCGTTGACATCACCCTTCCCTTGGATTGGGGGCTGAGTGCGGTCATCATTCACCGTATTGCTAGCCGCTGGCAGGGTTCGCAACCGCTTCAAAGGCCATGATTCATGTTCCCCGTGCTTTTTTCCCATGGCAGTATTCATTTCTATACCTATGGTTTCAGTCTATTTGTCGCCTTGATGGCGATTTACTTTCTTGCCAGAAGGGCGGTCGCAGGATCGATCCTGTCCCATGATAATATTGATGATTTAATGCTGATCATCATTAGCAGTTTATGGCTGGGGGGAGGATTGGTGCATCTGACCCTCTCGGCATTGTCGGGGAAAACGGACTGGCGGGGATTGTTCGATCTGGCGACCATGCAACAATTTTCTGTTTTCCCCGTTGCTTTGGCGGCAACGCTGGGCATGGCGGTCTGGTGTCGTTGGAAGCGGATCCCTTTTGTGGGTGTTTTGGATTTTCTCATCCCATTTTTAACGTTGGGATACGGATTACACCGGATTTTGGGCTGTTTCAACGCCGGGTGCTGTTATGGATTACCCACAACCCTTCCATGGGGGGTGGTGTTTTCGCCCAATCCTTTTCTTTCCGATACCCCGACGGGCATCCGATTGCATCCCACCCAAATTTATTTGGGATTGTCGGCATGGCTTACAGGGTGGTCGATCCACCATTTTCGCAATGATTTGCGCGATTCAGGTGCCAGGACAGCGGTAGGATTGGCCGGTCTGAGTGGATCTTATTTCCTGATTGCCTTTTTGCGGGGTGATTATTCCCATCATCCGGGGGATCATGGGTTCGATATGCCGAGAATCCTGCCGTTGATCGTTTGTTTGGCGGCGGTTGCTTGGCTTGTGAAACTGCGGCACGGCAGACAGGGCAATCGCATTTGAAATTGGCACGTAAAAATTCCCGAAAATAATCAAATTATTAAAAGAAAAAAGGGGTCTGGGGGATTGCCCCCAGGGTTTTGGTTTTGACTTTGCTTTTCATGCGCCCCTTCTCCCGAAGCATTTTTTTTCG
>JADGCQ010000108.1 GCA_015228925.1 Magnetococcales bacterium
CGCCTTGTTGCGTGAGTTCGATGCCTACCTTGAACTGGCTACAAATCAGCCCCACAAGAAACTAAGGCTTTTCCGCATGGAAGCCGTCCGTGCTGGGTTCAAAAAAGCCTGGCAGGAGAAAGACTACCCTACCATTCTAACTGTCGCAAAAAAAATCCCAGAAGAGATACTTCAAGAAGATCCCAAGCTGATCATGTGGTATGACCAAGCGGTGAACCGGGTAGAGGAGAGATCCTGACATGCCACCGTCCAAAGCCTTCACGACCAGGGAACAGGCACTTCCCGAATTAACGCCCTTGATGATGATCCGCTTGCTTGGGGAGAAAATCGATGTCTGATTGGCGCGAGTCGATCCTGAAAGAGTTCGTTTCCCATCTCGCTCGTCTGACCCTGGTTGCCGACCCGGATGACCTGCTGGTGGAAGAGGTCATCCAGCAGGGGTTGCGCGAGCGCGGGTTCGAGGTGATGCGCTTCGAAGACCCCATGGCTTTCCGTTTCGCCTACGAATCCAAATTCCGCGCCCGTTGGAATCGAGGTGAACCGGGTGATCTGGTGGTGATCGTGGGCGGGGATGCCAATGCCTTGCAAGCGTTGCCCTTCGACCTGTTGCAGCAAGGGCGATCCCTTGCCTTTGGACTGGCAGCGTTGTTTCCAGGCTTGAGTTATCCGGTGGTGGCATCCCTGGATCGGTGCGATCTGGAGTCTCTCCATCTGGCCATGGTCCATCATCCCGGGGAAACACTGGGAGAAAATCCCACCAAGGATTTCATTCTGCGGCATGTTTTCCAAATTGCGCCGGAATTGATTCGCAACGATACGGAGCTATTGCGCCTCATGCTGCGGCGGCATTATCGCGGTCAAAGAATCCCTTCCATCATGGACGAACGGCTGATTGGGTTGTTGCGGCAACGAAACCGTTTCGAGGATTGGGCGTTGGAGAAGCTTATTCCCTCTCGCCAAGCCTTCTTCGGCTTTCTCCAGGAACGTTGGCCAATCTTTCTGCAAAGGTTGTTGGAACGGTTGGAGGGTGAACGGTGGATTACCCCCGACGAACACGTCTCTTCCTATGGTATGAGGTTCGCGGGACCGGCGGTGCTGCCCTTCGACCACGACGATATTCGCATCTACATGGACAATCTCTTCCTGGACGGGTTACTCAGGCCGGTGACCTTTGCCCATTCCAGATTGGCTAACCTGAACTGGGTGTTGACGGGAATTTGTCGTGACCCGGAGGCTGATCGGAAACTTCACCTGGAAGGGTTGCTGGAGCAATGCCGCACCTCGTTGCCCTCCGAAGTGAGCCGCCATCGGGAATGGCAACAATTCGCCCAAAGGTGGAGCCAGGTCACCCGAATGATGAACGATCCAGAGAGGTCGGCTCCTCCAGGCACCCAGGAGGTGTTTGGGATCTTGCGGGAGCGACTGGACGCCACCTTCCAGATCTGGATGGAAAAACGTTTTTCCGGACTCCACAACCAACCACCCCTGCCGCCGGTCATGCTCCACCATGTTCCCCGGGCCATGGCCAGACACTTGGAGCAGGGCGGCAGGGTGGCACTGGTGGTGTTGGATGGCCTTTCCCTGGAGCAATGGTTGGTATTGCGGGACACAATTCTGGAGCAACGTCCG
This sequence comes from Magnetococcales bacterium, assembly GCA_015228925.1. GTDB lineage: Bacteria > Pseudomonadota > Magnetococcia > Magnetococcales > UBA8363 > UBA8363. The sequence goes on from JADGCQ010000108.1 coordinate 1,630, forward strand.
GGATTCTCTTTTCAGGAAGAGACTGTCTTCGCCTGGGTTCCGACGCTTACATCCATTTCGCGGCAGGCACTTTTCTCGGCTGCACTGCCACTCTATTTTCCTGCGTCCCTGCTCACCACGCAACAGGAGGCTGGTCTGTGGAAAAAATTTTGGGACGGACAGGGGGTTGCCGCATCCTCCGTGGGCTATCTGAAAGGGCTGGGTGACGGTTCTCTGGCCAATGTGGAAAAACTGCTCGCTAACCCACGCCTTCGGGTCGTAGGATTGGTGGTGGACATGATCGACCGGATCATGCACGGCATGGAGTTGGGCAGTGCCGGGATGCAAGCCGCCGTGCGGCAGTGGGGACGCCAGGGCTTTATGACGAAATTGCTGGAGATGTTGCTGGCGCACGGATACCATCTTGTGTTGACCTCCGACCATGGCAACGTCGAGGCGACGGGAATGGGACGCCCTGCGGAAGGGGTGACCGCCGATGTCAGAGGAGAACGGTGCCGTCTCTATCCTGAACCGGTCCTGCGCGAATCGGTGCGGGTTCGTTATCCCGATGCCTTGTCCTGGACGGCGACCGGACTGCCGGAAGGGTGTCATCCCCTTCTGGCCACGGGTCGTCGCGCTTTCGTCTCCAAGGGTGCCCGCATTGTCGGGCATGGTGGTCTCTCCCTCGAAGAGGTCATCGTTCCCTTGGTTCAGGTGACGGGAGGAACCGCATGACCGAGACCGGTCAAATCGGTTTCAGCCAGCGTCTCCAGCTCCCCTGGTTGGAATACACGGCCAATCTTGCGCTCTCTGGCTTCGACCGCAGGGAAATGACCCAAAGCCTTCAGGAGTACCTTCGGGACAAGCTTTCCGTGGGAGGGCAATCCGAACGGGGGAACCGGGAAAAAGCCATTTCCATTCTGCTCGGCATTTGGTTGGTGGGAAAGCCAGACTTTCCCGAACTGCGGCTCATGGGTCTGGAACTGCTGCGCACCTTGCCCAGACAGCAACAGGTGCCGGTGCATTGGGGAATGACCATGGCGGTCTACCCATTCTTCGGGGTGGTGGCGGAAAACCTTGGACGATTGTTGCGTTTGCAAGAAACTGTCAGTTCCGCACAAGTGTTGCGGCGTCTCAAGGAGCGGTATGGAGAGCGTGAGACCGTCCTGCGTGCCGCCAAGCGCATTCTGCGGGTATTCGTGGATTGGGGGGTACTGATGGACACGGAAACGCCAGGAGTTTATCGGCATGTGGAGGAGAACAGGGTTTCGCCGCAAGGCGATGTGGTTCCCTGGCTGCTTTTGGCTAGACTTGTCGCCAATGACGCCCATTCAGGTGCTTTGAAGGTACTCGCACAGCATCCGTCCCTGTTTCCATTTTCTATGGAGACGCCTTCTCCGCGCACCTTCGAGAACCGAAAAGATGTCACGGTGAGGTCTTACGGGTTCGAGAACGAGGTATTCCTGACCATAGGGCCATCGTGATGAACAATGGTGGGATCTTTGTCGAGAAATTAGCCCATTTTTTCAACGGAGTATCCACTCATGTTTTGTTTAATTCCGTCTATATCCATGCTTTTAAATGATTCGTATTTTAGGTTTAGCCAAGGGATGACCCCATGATCCATGATGCTCGTGTACTGGCCATTATCCCCGCCCGTGGCGGTTCCAAAGGGGTGCCCCTGAAGAATGTGCGCGACTTTGCCGGCAAACCCTTGTTGGCATGGACCATCGAGGCGGCGTTGGCGTGTCGGGAAATAGACCGGGTGATCCTTTCCAGTGATCACCCAGAGATCATGGAGGTCGCACGGCGTCATGGCTGTGAGGTGCCATTTGTCCGGCCCAGCGCACTGGCCAGTGACCAGGCAACCGCCAGTGATGTCGCTTTGCATGCCCTGAAAACCTTGGAAGAACCATTCCACTATCTGCTCTGGTTGCAACCGACTTCGCCGTTGCGCACCGCAGACGATATTCGCGCCGTATTGGCGGTCATGGAACGGGAACAATGCGATAGTTGTGTGTCGGTGTCACCAGCTCCCAAACCCCCCGAATGGATGTTTCGCTTGAATGCGGATGCTACCTTGTCTCCGGTCATCAAAGACGTGCCGTCCGCAAGCAATCGCCAAGCCCTGCAACCCGCCTATGTCCTCAATGGGGCTATCTATGCCTGCGCTATCCCCTGGTTTCTTCGGGGGAAACGGTTTGTGGATGATGCGACCAGAGCTGTGATCATGGATCCAAAACATTCCATCGATATCGATACCGAACTCGATTTTAAGCTGGGTGAACTTCTCTTGACCCCGTGATCTTTCCCGTAATAGCGTCCCCTGCGTGATGATCATGGTATCGAAGAATTAAGATTGTTTGCAAAGCGCGGGTATGGTATCGTAGCATCAAAATAATAATAACAAATGGTACTATCGGTATTTCTTCAGGCACGAATCATGCCTCGTCAACATGTGCGCCCAAAGGGGGGATGTCATGTTTGTACGTCAGGGTGTGCTGATGCTCCTTGGGGTGGTTGCGTTTGGTGTTGTCATGTTGCTTGGGGAAGCCTGGTGGATGCCACGGACCGGGTTGGTCGCCGACGAGTTCCCCGGAAAATCCAATGACAGACTCAGCAACCCACGGTATTCCGGCTACCAGTTTGCTCCACCTTCCGCATCGGTGATCGATGCCGGTTATCAGCCCGTTGCCATGCCTACGGGAACTATGCCCGCTGTCATGATGCATGACCGGATTCTCGTAAGGCAACTGGAAAATCTTGGGAAGACATTGAAGTTTCACCCATTCCTTGAAGGGGGTGATAGTAATGTTTTTCTATTCCATGGGCATCTGGAAATGGTTTGGGCAGGCGATTTGCCGACAATCAAAGCGGCAGCCGCTTATCCGATTGTTGTCACGGCCCAGACCAAAACGGCATTCGCTGCGGTTGTCGCCCACGATCTGTTTTCCATTTCCCAACTGAAAGGACGACGCATCGGCTATGCACCAGGTTCGTCGGCCCATCAGGTGCTGCTTCTCGGTCTTTCATCGAGTGACATGGATGAACGGGATGTGCAGCTCGTTGCCATGCCTGTCAACAAAATGCTCCCGGAGATTCGCGCCGGTCGTATCGATGCGTTCGCCGCCTGGGAGCCTACCCCCACGATTGCCATGGACCAAATGCAAGAGTTGAGCGTTGTCTATCGCGGGTTGACGCAAAGTTATCTCTATTTCTCCAAAGCTTTCACGGAATCAAATCTGGAGTTGGTTCACATTTTGACTGCCGCCAATCTGCGCGCTGTCCGCTGGATGCGTAGCCATCCAGATCATGCACGCCAAGCTTGCCAATGGCATCTTGGACTGGCGGAAACGTTCTTGAAAGAACCCTATCCCATTTCCATCGATCAATGCCTGCTGATTCTCCATCGCGACCTCCTCGACCCACTTCCCATGACGATGTTTCCCCCCGAGACTTGGCAACGCAACGGTATCATTGCCCGGCAGTTTCGCTTCCTGCTGCGTATGGGCGTTTTGCCCCCTCATGCGGATTTGAATCAAATATTGCGTGTTTTTAACGCGGATATCCTGGGGGAAATTGTTCAAAACCGGGAACGATGGGATATGAATGTGTTTGACTATCAGTAGTGACCTGATCCACACTCAACAGGGTTTTGCGTAGATTTTTTTTGAGGGCCTGGTTCCATCCGATAGGATGCGGTGCTATCCAACCAGGGTGCTTTTGGCTGTCGTTGTCCATGCGAGTGAAAACCCTTCCTGTGTTTTCCCCCTATTCGTCCAGCATTACTGCCCGCTTTATCGTCACCTTCAGCCTCCTTTTTGTCGGCATTTTCGCCATCACGACCGCGATTTTTCTGTATGGTCTTCCTGGAAGCGGATTTGTGGGTTGGGCCGGAGATGAAAAAAATCATGCCATCCGCACGCTCAATATCCTGGCCGATATGCAGAAAACGCGGCTTTTACATCGGTTGGGTGAACTCCGCAATGATGCCAGGATGTTGGCCCAGGATCGGTATATGAAAGAAATCCTGGCAACCTCCCTGGCCAGGACACCATTGCCAGCCGATGTCATTGCCCCAATACCGTTTGATCGTTCCCAGGGACCAGGAGAATATCTGGAAGGCTGGCTTCAGGAATTTAAGGTGAGATCCCCTTTTTATAGGTCGATCCACGTTGTCCGTCTGGATACCGGGCAAACCCTGATCGCCACCCATCCGCAGATGGCGAGCCAACTGACCGCAAATCAGGCGTTTATCGACCGGATCATGCTGAGTCAGCAGGATTATATCGGTGGGTTTGTCCCCGAAACGGCACCATCGACCTTCTTTGTGGGATGTCCCATTTTTTTGGTCTCAAACCAGCCGGTTGCGTCGGTATTCATGGAAGTTTCATTGGATCTGTTTTTGGAGCCACTGCGCACGCTCCCCGCTGGTCCTTGGCATTCGGCAGAGGAAATCCTGGTGGATGATCGTGGCATTGATTTATTGAACCTTCATGGGAAAAACAACCAATATGCCTACTCTTCCGGTTCCAGCGACGGGATCACTCGGTTACCGTCTAAAATTGCCGCCAGTGGTCAGGAAGGGTTTATCGAAACCCAGGACGTGAATAATGTCTCTGTATTGGCAGGTTATCGGCATATCCGCCTGTTTCCAGAATGGGGTTGGGGATTGGTTATCCAAATCAGCAGGGAAGATTTGCAGCAACCTATGGCAACTGCGGTCGGTTTTGCCTGGTTGATCGGGTTTTTATCCACCGGGGTTTTTATCACCGTCGCTTTTGTCCTGACCCGTCGTTTGACCCGACCATTGCGCCAATTGACCACAGCGGCCCATCAGCTTCAGGCGGGTTATCGTCATGTCCGCAGTGGACATCGAGGTTGGGATGAGGTGGGTGTCTTGGCTGCGGCATTTGACGCGATGGCGGACGAAGTGGCGCGGATTTTGGATCATTTGGAAAGGACCGTGGCGCACCGCACCATCGCTTTGGAAAATGAACTGGAAATCAGGGAGCAGCAACAGCGGGCGCAACAGATCATTGAAACCTCCCTCAAGGAAAGTGAACAACGTTACCATTCTTTGGTGGATACCATGACGGCGGGTGTGGTGGTTTACGAGGCGGTGGATGGTGGTGAAAATTTTATGATTCGGGACATCAACCGGATGGGTGAACAACTGGTTCATGTCCAGAAAAAGGCCATCTTGGGAAAATGGGTGACCGATGTTTTCCCTGGGGTGGTCCGATACGGACTGTTTGCGGTGTTGCAACGGGTTTATCAAACAGCCGAAGCGACGAACCATCCCGTGGCACTGTACACCGATCAGCACTTGGCAAGATGGTTTGAAAATCGGGTTTACAAACTCCCTTCTGGAGAAATCGTTGCCATCTTTGAAGATGTTTCCGAACGCAAATTGGCCGAAGATGCCCTAAAAATGGTACTTTTTTCCGTGAACACGGCCCGTGATGCCTTTTTATGGTTTGCCATGGAAGGGCGTATTATGCGCACCAATCAGGCGGCATCAATCTTATTGGGATATTCCCAGGAAACCCTGTTGTCTTTGTCGGCTAGGGATATCTTTGTCGGTATGCTCCATGGTGATTGGGTGCTTCTTAGGGATAAGATTCGGCAGACGGGAACCCTGGTGACGACTTCCCAGTGGCACCGTCAGGATGGTTCCACCTTCCCCGTGGAGATCAGTGTCAGTTATCTCCCTGGGGATAATAGTAAAAATGATATCATCTTTGCCAGCGTCCGCGATATTTCCGAGCGGATTCGCTCGGAAAATGAAAAACGGACCTTGGAACAGATGGCGTTTCATCGTGAACGGCTGGCCACCATCGGGACATTGGCCGCCGGGGTCGCTCATGAAATCAATAATCCCAACAATGCGATTCATTTTAATGCCGTCATGCTCCAGGATATTTGGCCCGATCTCGAGGTGGTATTGCGGCGGGCGATGGATGAGGAGGGGGATTTTTTATTGGCCGGTTTGCCCGCCTCGGAGGGGGTGCAAACCATTCCACGTCTGCTGGAGGGGGTACGCAACAGTTCCAAGCGTATTCAAGAAATCATTGGCAGTCTGAAACATCTTTCTCGCCAGGACCAGGGGACCATTTTAAAACCCATCGATCTGAAGGGGGTACTCCGGGAAGCCATCGGCATTCTTCAAGGGCCGATCAGTCGTTACACCGATCATTTTTATATCGAATATCCAGAATCGCCAGCCATGGTTTTGGGCAACAGTCAACAATTGGAGCAGGTATTGATCAATCTGATTTTGAACGGACTGCAAGCATTGCCCCAACGCAGTTGTGCCGTTGGCGTCTCTATGAGCCAGGTGGGGCATGGCCGTGAAATCCAGGTGATCATCCAGGATGAAGGGGTTGGTATTCCTGAAGAAAATCTGCCCAAATTGATCACCCCATTTTTTACCACCAAGGGAGAACAGGAGGGGACTGGCCTGGGGTTATCCATCGCCCATTCCATCATTGAACATCATGGTGGACGGATCCATATCGCTTCCAAGGAGCGGTTGGGAACTTCCGTCACCGTGACTTTGCCCACCATCGTACCCTAGAACGGGAAAATACGTATGCTCAGACCCGGTTTGCAAATCCCTCCCATTATTTTGGTGGATGATGAGGAGGAAATTTTGTTCAGTTCCAAGACCCAGTTGCGATTGGCGGGGATTGAACCGGTTGTCACTTTCCAGGATGGTCGGCAGGTGATGGGTTTTATCGAAACCCATGGAGCGGCTCTGTTGGTATTGGACCTGATGATGCCCCATTGTTCCGGGGAGGCGTTGCTGCAACAGATGAACCAGCGCTTTCCAGAAATTCAGGTCATCGTCATGACCGCGAGCCAGGAAATTGATCGCGCCGTGGCATGCATCAAGGGTGGTGCTACCGATTATTTGGTCAAGCCGGTAGAAAATAACCGTTTTATTGCCGTCATCCGACAATTGCTGGAAGTGCGCCGTCTGCGGCAGGAGGTTGGAACCCTGAAAAAGGCTTTTTTTACGGAAAAATCAACCGATGACAAGGCATTTTCCTCGGTCGTGACCCAGAGTAAGCTTATGCATCGGGTGTTTCAGTATGCCGAAGCCATTGCGGTATCTCAGGAGCCGGTTTTGGTGATGGGGGAAACGGGTGTTGGCAAGGAATTGTTGGTGAGTGCCATTCACCAGTTGAGTGGCCGCGCAGGTCCATTGGTTGCGTTGAATGTGGCGGGTCTTGACGATACCATGTTTTCCGATACCCTTTTTGGCCATAAGAAGGGGGCCTATTCCGGGGCTATGGAAAACCGCAAGGGATTGATCAGCCAAGCCCAGGGGGGATCGTTATTCCTTGATGAAATTGGTGATTTAAAACCGACTTCGCAGATCAAGCTGTTACGGTTGATTCAGGAACGGCGTTTTTATCCTTTGGGGGCCGATTTGGCCCAGCACACCGATGCCAGGATATTGTGCGCGACCCATCGTGATCTGCACGCGCTGATGCAGGAGGAACTGTTTCGCCCAGACTTGTATTTTCGGCTTTCGTCGCACCAGATTCGCATTCCTGCGCTTCGGGAACGGAAAGAAGATCTCCCTTTGTTGGTCCATCATTTTCTTCAGGAGGCGTCCGAAAGTTTAAAAAAACCGATTCCTGACGTTTCTCATGAATTATTGAATCTTTTATACGGCTATGATTTCCCAGGTAATGTGCGTGAGTTGCGTTCCATGCTTCACGATGCTTTGGCGCACTATGAATCGGGGGTGTTTACCTTAAGGGGGTTGGGGGGATCGGATCGGTGCGATCAGGATGCCGCCATGGGGGGGGAACATGGCGGTGTTCCGCAGATCACCATTCATGGACGGTTGCCGACGATTCAAGAGGCGGAACAATTCCTGATGGAAGCCGCTTTGGAGCGGGCCAATGGCAATAAAAGTTTGGCTGCCACCTTGTTGGGCATTACTCGGCAAACCCTGAACAATAAGTTGCGCCGATAGGAGAACAAGGGGAAATTTTGGGGATTATCTTTCTTGGACGAACCACCCTTTTTCAACAAAATATTTCAAGGCACCATTGTGATAGGGGACGCTGAACTGGGGGAGCATTTCCCTAGGTGACAGGCGATGCAAGGCGGGATGTATCTTGCGCAATTCATCGATATGTTCAAAGACCGCCTTGACCATGGCATAAACGGTTTCTTCCGGTGCTTCGGTGCTTGCCAGGATCCAGGACCGTATTCCGAAGGAGGGTATGTTGGTTGGGACGTTGGGGTAGATCTCTCCGGGGATTATCCCTTTGTCATAAAATGCCCGGCTTTGCACCATGGTTTCCACGCAATCTTCCGACAGGGGGAGAATGGCAAAATTTTGCTCTTGTGATACGGAACCGAGAAGATCATTGGGATGATTCAGTAGGGCGAAAAAAGCGTCAAAGGATTGTTCTTTAAAGGCTTGTGACAGTTGATCGATCTTTTGATCACCGTAGGGGACCGTCTGGTCCGCTTCGATGGCGCAAGCTTTGAGGAGATCCAAAATCACGCGGGCATTGTCGGCATCTTTGGAATCGAATGCAATCCGTTTGCCTTGAACCGCACGGAGGTTGGAGAGTTTGGCCGCTTCTGGAATCACCAGAGTCATGATTTCCTGATGCAGAGCAAACAGCACGCGCAGTTCGGGAAAGCTGTTTTTGAACGGTGGCTCCCCTTGCCAAGCGCGGTAAATGCCGTCTGCCCGGGCGATGCCAAACTCAACTTTTCCTTCGTGCAGGGCGAGAAGATTGTGCATGGACCCTTGGCTGACCATGGTATCGCAGGGGACGGTTGGGCCGGTGTGGTATTTGAGAAACGATTGGCATAAAAAGGTCGCAGCGGCGTAGTCGGGGCTGGACAGGGGACCGGAACCCAGGCGGATTTTGCGGATGCTCCCTTCTTCTTCGACGACGACGGCTTTTTCCTCACCTTGGGAACAGGCAGACAACAGGAGCAGGCACGCGATCATGAAACCGTGTATGATTTTTTTCTCCATTCTGCGCCTCGATCAATCGCGGTTAAAGCATTGGCCCTTTATCCATTCTGAACCCCGTCAAGCTATCATGGTGGTGCCTGAATTGTCCAAGAACCCTGTGTTTTGCGCGGTTTTTGTGAAGAAAGGCAAACGTAATGCCATGGTGCAGGTGTTAAACATGGCATGATGCGTGGTATTTTTCGCGCAGTGACCTGGGGGGAGCGACTGTTTATGGTGTTAAACATGGCATGATGCGTGGTATTTTTCGCAGAAGGCGCGAAAAATACCACGCTAAGGCGCGCGCCTGCGCATTTTTCCCTTTAAAAGAAAAGGCACGGGAAAAATGCTTCGGGAAAAAGGGCGCGTGAAAAACAAAGTCAGAAACAAAATCAAAAACAAAATCAAAACCCTGGGGGCAATCCCCCAGACCCCTTTTTTCTTTTAATATTTTTTTTTAGGGAGTGTCACAAATTATCGAATATCAAATATCAATACGCCCTCATGTCAAGGGATTCCAAATGCAATTGCCCTGGCTAAAATGTTGATGAAACTTGCGACAGTCCTCAATATACGGGTATGATCAGCAAACACTCCTTCTGACATATGACCACAGGTCAGGCATGAATTCACATCGCGCTGTATCACCTCCCGAACCCCAATCCTTGTTTCTGCGGGCCAGTTTGGGCCTGGAAGTCGAACAAACCCCGATCTGGTTGATGCGCCAGGCGGGGCGTTATTTGCCCGAATATCGGGAAGTGCGTAAAAAAGCGGGAGATTTTCTTTCTTTATGCAAAAATCCCGATTTGGCTGCCCAGGTCACGTTACAGCCCGTTGAACGGTTTGGTTTGGACGCGGCGATTTTGTTTTCCGATATTTTGGTCGTACCGGAAGCCATGGGGATGGTGCTGCAATTTCTCGAAGGGGAGGGACCCCATTTCTCAAAACCTTTGACGCGGCTGTCGGATTTGGATCGATTAAACCTTCCTGATCCAGAAGTCCAATTGGACTATGTTTTGGCGACAATTCGGGCGATTCGCCGACAACTCCCGGCGCATATTCCTCTGATTGGTTTTTCCGGTTCTCCCTGGACCTTGGCGACCTACATGGTCGAAGGGGGGTCCAGTAAAAAATTTACCCAGATTAAAACGGCACTTTACAACGATCCGGTTTTCTTGGAGGGGTTGCTGGAGCGTTTGGTGACGGCGGTGGTTCATTATCTCAACGCCCAAATTGCCCATGGTGTCGATGCCGTCCAGATTTTTGATACCTGGGGTGGTGTTTTAGGGCCAGAGGAATATCGGCGGTTTTCTCTGGAACCGATGGCGCGTATCGTGGCGGGGCTGAATCGCCAGAGACCTGACGGGTCGCGGGTGCCGGTGATCGTCTTTTCCAAAGGATGTGGCGGCTATTTGGAGACGATTGCTACTTCCGGGTGCGATGTGATTGGGTTGGATTGGACAACCCCCTTGGCGCAGGCCCGTAGCCGTTTGGGACCGGGGTTTGCCTTGCAAGGCAATTTGGACCCGGCGATCTTGTATGCTTCCCCCCAGCGTATACGTTCCGAGGTGCGGCGTCTCCTTGAGGCTTTTGGAAAACAAAATGGTCACATTTTCAATCTTGGCCACGGCATGGAACCCAATATTGACCCCAACAAGGTTCCGGTTTTGGTCGAAGCGGTGCGGGAAGAGAGCCGCCGCATCCGCGCCCGATGAGGAAAATGATCGAAAAAAATATTAAAAGAAAAAAGGGGTCTGGGGGATTGCCCCCAGGGTTTTGACT
>JADGCQ010000109.1 GCA_015228925.1 Magnetococcales bacterium
CGCCCCATCTTTTTCACAAATGGATCATGTGTAAAAGAGAAAGGGAACAACGATGTATGCAACTCCAACCATAGAACACAGAAATCATATTTCTGATGCTATCGCAAGGGAAAGCGGAAAGGTGTCTTCCGAAAGCCGGGCGGGAAGATCCTGACGTTTGGCACAGCTACAGATCTTGGGGCTGCAAACCAGTATGGCGTGAGAGACGTGATAACATGCGGGGACCGATTTCCTCTTTGTCGTGAAAGGCAAATACGACGTCTGCCCACCCATCCCTTTCCAGAGTGCGATGGAATCCGCTTTGACGTTTGATCCGCCAGCCGATGCGAAGCAGCGCGGCCAACGCAAGACGCGCCTTGCTGGCGGGCCACATGGTCATGCGGCGGCGAATGAAACCGAGAATGCACGCCCTTGGGTTTCTCCATTTTCGAGGCGTTCCGCAAGAACCCGCAGAGCCAGAGCTTCGACCCGGGAGATGGCCTCCTCCTCGGTCCGACCATAAGCCACTACCCCGGGCAGATCCATCACCTCGGCCAGCCAGCGACCGTCCGCTTCTTGCTCATGTTCTATGGCATAGTTCATTGCCATGGCTCCTGTTTCGTGGTGCCCCCCCTAAATCTGGGGGACGTCTTACCTATTTTTTCATACTTCCACAATCTAGTTGATTATCTGTATTTGTTTCCACACAAATAGGCCATGCCTCATCCTTTTCACAATATAGATAAGGCGTGAAAGCGAAAGGGCATAACGATGTGAACAATTCCAACCATGCGGCACAATAATCATATTTCTTATGCCATCACAAGGGAAAACAGTAAGGCGTCTCCTGAAAGCGCGTTCGATGGTGAACGGGGAAACGGTCAAACCTGGGTTCGGGAAAACAACGAAGGGCTGAATTGATAGTGTCCCCAGAGTTCAGTGAAATGGATATATTGTCCCTGAATTCCTGGGAAATGTCGCAATGCAAGACCTGACCCCATTCTCTGCTTCTGACCCCATTCCCTGCTTCTTTTCGAAGAGGTTGCTTGACGTTTTGCATATCGTAATGCAAGACCTGACCCCTGCTTCCAATCATGGTGCGGTGGCCCACATGCAGGGGCCGCCGCATGAGTGCAATTACTTAGAAACGCGCATCCTCAATCCTGAGGGAGGCATCCTCGACCTGTATGGTTTCGTGCGGCCGGTAGTCAGGCACCGGTAGGGCGGGCTTGGTTTGAAGTGCCTTGGCGGCAGCCGCAACCTCGGGGTTGCCGGCAATGGCCACCCAGACCTTCCAATGGTCGCCGGCAGCATACTCCCGGTAGTTGGCATAACTGGAATCGCTGGGTTGCCAATCGGCATCGGTACCGCCGATGCGAACATAAAGCGCACCATGCCGACCATCGACCCGGGCAGCGTAGATCCCTTTGGCGTTGGCATTGCTCTGAAGATGCAACACACTTCCGGCATGAACGCCAGCCACCTTGCGCGCAAGGATCAGTGCCTTGATCTTTTCGCGCAGGCTGCCGTTCCAGTCAAAAAAGTGCTTCCAGAAAACCGTAGGCACACCCGGGTGGGTCAGAATCTGGGCATAGGCCTGTTCCACCTCCCAATTATCGTGAAAATCCTCATCCTCGTGGCCCTTCTGCGGAGAACCGTCCTCGTGGGTGCGATAGCCGGTATCGTGATTCTTGATGAAGGTGACCGCGCGGTTTTTCCAGGGAATCCCATCGGTGCTATCCCCAACAAGCCCCACCCCATTACCAAAGCCATACCAGGGAAGATATTTCCCTTTGTTGTCTTTGAGTAGAAAATAGGTGGAAAAGTCGAATACATTGCTGGCGGTACGCAGATCGTCCTTTTGCGTGGCGGTGTTGAAGGCCCAGCCGCGTTGTTCTCCCTGTTTGTTCCAATCATACTCACCCACCGAGAAGGTGGGGTGGGTCGCCTTGTTGTAGACGGCAATCCATCGGGCGTGAAAACCTTGGACCATGTCGTAGCGCCATCCCCGATAGCCAAGCGATTTGAGTTGCAGAAGATAGCGGATGATATCTCGCCGCACTTGGGGGTTGGTGTGGTCAATATCCCGGAAACTGTCGTATGCATAGGTGGTTCCGCCATGCCAAGCATAATCCCTGGGACTCTCCTCCTCCTGGCCGCGCTGGCCTTCGGGGGTCCCGCATGCTTCCGAACAGCTCGCCGTGTATCCACCGGGATTGAGTTGTTTGTCGGAACAGCAGGCTGAAAACGCCTCATCCCCTCGGGTAATGGCCCACAGGCCCCAATCCGGATTTTTGAAACCGGTCCAGCCGGCACTGCCATCCCGATGGTTGATGACGATGTCGGCAATCGGTTCGACGCCATTGTTCAACAGTGCCTCCAGCATGGCCCGATGTTGGTTGTGATCGCCATAACTGTTACCCAGGTTGAAATATTCTTTTGGGTTGTATCCCGCCGAGGTCTCACCGGCGAAGGATGGCGGAGGCAACCAGATCAGATCGAACCGGGCATCACGGATATTTCCGGCCTGGTCGTGTACGATTTCATACCACTTCTTCTGACCGTATTTGGGGAAGCGTTCATGGCCGTGGCGATAGGATTCCCAGTAGAATCCCTGCAACATGACCCGGTCATCCTCGAATCCGGCCTGCGCCAAGGCCGTGCCAGTGATGCAGAGCAGGGACAAGCACAGCACCATGGCTGCTGAAAACATGCGGTAATATCGTTTCATCATTGGTTTCCTTATTGCGTGTAATCAATGGTTTAACGCACTCTTGGTCATTATTATCCATCAGCGTTCTTTGTGCCCGGGGTCACATCTCATCCTCTTCGGGTCTTTCCCAATCCTGGGATAACGGAAATCCTGGAACGGCATATCCATTTTTTTACTTTTTAACTTCGATCTGGAACCTCCATGAAATGGATATGCTGTCCCGGATTGTACAAAGCCATCCAGGGGAAAAGAAATGGATATACTGTCCCCGGATTTCAAGTCATATACTGTCCCCGGATTTCAAGTCAGAACGAATGCCTTTGCAGCGAAGATCATTGCAATGAGGGTCAAGTAGAATGGCCAAATTGAAAATGAAATTATCGATGAAAAAAACAACTTGATCTGCCCCCCTTTCGGCGAAACCACAAAAAGGTCTTCAGCCAAAATCGACTGGCCATGCAGTTTCACAATAAATTTGTTGTATGAGTTTCTGAACCCTTTCTCAAGTGCTAGATAGTATGTATCAAGCAGGAAGAATAGAACGGTTGGAATTACAGCTATCCATGCGTATTGCGGTTTCCCCTTGTCGGCGACAATGACAAGTACAGCTGATACAATGGTAATGCACCAAGATTTTGCAGAAGAGCTATTACCAGCCATTCTGTTAATTACAGATTGCAGTATGCTGAGGTGTGACTGGACTGCTTGAGAGTCTTCTTTGAAATCAGTATTTTCTTCCATGCTTTTTTACCTCATTTATCACTTCATGATTGAAAGCTATCGACCTGCGACTATAGCGGGTAAAAAATCCGGGGATACTATATCAATTTCTCTCTCCATACTGCATCTAGAACCTCTGTGAATGGATAAACTATTCTAGTATTTTAAATGGACATATTATCCCTGGGATTACCCTGTCGGTCCTGTAGACCCAAGGAATAGAACCCGATATCCCCTATCCATCAGTGGTTCACAATAGTTATGTTGCCTGCCTAGCTTCTGCCAAGCAATTTCTTGATTGCGTCAATTATGGACGGACCATAATAGTTGACCATCTCTGTTGCATTATTCTGGAGAAATACTGGGACCATCTGTTGGTTGCGCGGCCGTACAACTAGAACTGACTTGTTGTATTTTAATGCAATATTTACTTCTTTTTCAATCCAATCACTATGTTTTGCGTACATTCCACCCAGTACAACAAATAATGAGCAGGATCTTATCCTCTCATCAATTATTCTTAACATTTCCTTATTCAAGATTCGCTGATTTGGTGGTGCGATTGGATTTTCTTTCGAATCACTATAATCAACAAAATCAGCAAATCCTTTTGTAATTGTTTGTTTAACAAACTCGTAATCTTCCGAATATTCCCAGCCATGACTAATAAATACTTGAAGTCTTGACATCCTTAAACTCCTGCGCTTGTTTTTGATGGGTATAACAGCAATTTGGAATCATGCAACTTAGTGGGGTCAGGTCTTGTGGAACTTTTAACATTCAATTTCATAAACTCATTCAACCGTATTCCATATCAATGAAGAAAAATATGGAAAAAATCAAACGATAAACGCCACCAGTATGACTGAATGATTCCAGATCTTATCGAAAGGCCTTTTCTAAGGCAAGGAAATAATCCGCTCGACGCATCATTTATCCCGCCACGGCACACACTGGGTTTGAAGAGAAACTGGGTGATGGAAAAGCCTTCATCCAAGATTTCACTTTGCGCCTCTTCGTATAATGGCTATCATGGCCATGGGGAGACTTAGGCACGGGGGTGGTGTGGAAAAATTTGTCAAAAAACAGGTCTTCTCAAAGACGGGGTTCCATTCGGGTAGCAAGGGTAATGGAATCTGTTTCAGCTATTGATCAACAGCCGCCATTCACGGTCAATCCCTGGTGGCGGTGTTCAAACCAAAGGAAAAATATGTCTGCATCGGTCGCCAAATTTGCCATTCTCGCCGTCATCCAGGCACCAGACGGGGATGACTTCATCGGCAATCAAGCCCTGCACCCCGTGTTGGGCCATCCATTGCTCGCATGGACCATCTGCGCAGCGCGG
Source organism: Magnetococcales bacterium (assembly GCA_015228925.1). Taxonomy (GTDB): domain Bacteria; phylum Pseudomonadota; class Magnetococcia; order Magnetococcales; family UBA8363; genus UBA8363. The sequence goes on from JADGCQ010000109.1 coordinate 4,758, forward strand.
GATGCGCATCTCGTTTCCCATGTGGCGGTGGTGACCAACAGTGCGTTGATCGCCCAAACAGCCAAAGATTATGGGGCCGATTGCCTCTATCCCTTCCCAGAGGAACTCTCATGGCAACGGATAAAAACAGCGGAAACACTGAACCGAACAATCCAGGAATGGGAGCAAATAAAACAACTTCGCTTTGATGCCGTCGTGGAGTTATCCCTACTTACCCCCTTGCGCGATGGGGCCGATGTGGATCGGGCGTTGGAAAAATTGATGCAACCCGGCGTCGAAGCGGTCGTCAGCGTCTCTGAATTTTCTCCTTCCCCCGAACCCGTCTCTTTGAATTCCGATGGGGGGCAAATCATCAACCATCAGACAATCGCCTATCATTCAGTCCAAGGGGATTCCCCCCCAAAATATTTGGCCCCCAATGGTGCCATCCTGGCCATGCGACGCAACCTGATCGTGGAACAACACCAACGCATTGGACAAAATCCCCATGTGGTCGTCCTTTCTCCCCTCCGCTCCGTTGCTGTTCGGGGTATGGGGGAAATCCCATGGGTCGAAAGTCTGCTCCGTGATGGACACAGCGGCAACCGTCCCGCAAAAAAAGAAATGGTGACCATCGAACGCCATATCCAAGGGGGGCGTCCCTTGGTGTTGGTGACGGTCAATATGTCTTTCCTCCCCAAAATGCGTGCCGAAATCGCCCAGGTCGTCGATTGTATCTTCGCCTACGGAGCCGACCGGCAAACCATCGTGGAGATCCTCCCCCATGTCGATGCCTGGCTCTGCTCCCCGGTCCCCCCTTACCTCATGGACGGCCCGTTGCTTGAACTGGCTCCACGATTGAAAATTGTGGCAACCCCTTCGACCGGAAGCAACCATATCGATCGCCTCTGGTGTCAGCAAAAAGGGTTGGAAGTCGCTTGCTTAAAAGATACCGATGTGGTCAATTCCATCTATGCCTCCTCGGAATTCACCTGGGGATTGATCATGACGGTGGTGCGGCGTATCCACATGGCGATCGCCCGGGTGCGGCAAAATTATTGGCGAGACGTGGAAAATGAACTGCGTACCGTGGAATTCCACGGAAAAACCATGGGAATCATCGGCTATGGGCGGATCGGCGGCAATATCGCCCGCTATGCCCACGCCTTCCGTATGCAGATTATCGCCTATGATCCGTACAAGACTATCCAGGAGACCTACGTTCAGCAAGCGACCTCGGCCATGACGGTGCTGCAACAGGCCGATTGCCTCTTGATCAGCGTCCATCTGGATGATACCACCCGGGGTATGGTCACTGAAGGATGGTATGCCGCCATGAAACCGGGAGCGATCTTTATCAACATCTCCCGTGGTGAAATCATCGATGAAGCGGCCCTGTTGCGCTATCTCTCCAACGGTCATCTGTCGGGAGCCGCCCTGGATGTCATCTCCGATGAATATTTAAGCGATAAACGCCAGCATCCGGTACTCTGTTACGCCCGTTCCCATGAAAATCTGGTGGTAACACCCCATATCGCCGGTTTGACGGTGGATTCAGAATATAAGGCGGCGAAATTTGCCTTCGATGCCATCCTGCGCACTCTTAAGCTGGGAAATGATCCGTCATGACAGAAAAACGTGATTATCTGCCCGATATTTCCGTGATCGTCTCCTGTTACAACCAGGGACATTGGTTGGAACGGTGCGTCCGCAGTGTCAGCCACCAAAGCGGTTTGAAACCGGAAGAATTTGAAATTTTAGTGGTGGACGATGGCAGTTCCGATCATACCCGGGAAGTTCTCCTGAATCTGGGAATCTTGCGTCATTTGCGATCCATCGTTCATGAACAAAATCAGGGATTGCCCAACTCCCTCAACCATGCCATCCATAACGCCCTCGGTCGCTATATTGTGCGGGTCGATGCCGATGATTATGTGCAGCGGAGCTTTTTGTCGATCATGAAAATGTTTCTCGATTATAATCGACATTACCAAGCGGTCGCCTGCGATTTCCTTAAGGTGAATCAACAAGAACAGGTGATCGGTCGTTTTAATTGCTTCGAGGAAGAGATAGCCTGCGGTATCATGTTTCGCAAAGAGTGTTTGTTTGACGTGGGGTTGTACAACGAAGCCTTCCGTATGCGCGAAGGACATGAGTTGCGTAAACGCTTTGAACGAAAATATCGGATTGGTCGTTTGGAGTTTCCGTTCTACCGCTACCGAATGCACGAAACCAACCGCACCAAAGATGAAAAAACGGTCAGCCATTTTGACCAGCAGTTAAACAACGTGTGAATGTCGGGGCCAGGACCAATCACCCATAGGGTGTCTCGACACATGGCAGGTGCCGGAGCGTGTTATTTCCTAAAATGGAGTCAGACGAATGCTTTTTATCGCCGAAGTGGGGATGAATCATAACGGAAACTTTGCTGTGGCATACGAGTTGATCCGTCAAGCCAAACAGGTGGGGGCCGATATCGTCAAGTTTCAATTGGGTTGGCGTTGGGGGCCGGGGGAAATCAATCAAATCACACCGGAAGTCATCACCGATCTTAAACGTTGGGCCGATTTTTTTGAAATCGAGTTGATGTTCTCCATTATTGTCCCCGAAGCGTTCCCCATGTTGGAACCTTTTAATCTGCCGCGCTACAAAGTCGCTTCACGGACCGTGTTGGATCATCCCGATCTGGTCAGAAAAATTTTGGCGACAGGGAAGGAAACCTTTGTTTCCCTGGGGTTTTGGGATCAGGATGGATTGCCCTTTCCTCCCGCTGCAAACCTCCGCTATCTGTGGTGTGTCTCCAAATATCCGACTCCCCCTTGGGAACTGAAAGGGATGCCAAAAAATTTTACCAACTCCCCCTATGTGGGATATTCCGACCATACCTTGGGGATTGAATGTCCCCTCTTGGCCGTCAGTCGTGGGGCCAGAGTCATCGAGAAGCATTTTACATTGGATAAATCCGATACCCATATCCGTGATCATGCCTTGAGTGCCACTCCAGAGGAGTTTGCCAGGATGGTTAATTTAGGGCGTGGTATTGCACGGTATTTGGGTGCAGGGGCCTGAGAGGGTGCTTTTCGCTTGCCATGAGTGTGACTGGTTGCACCGGATGCCCGCTGCGTTGCCGGAAGGGGCGGTGGCACGGTGTCGGCGGTGTGGGGCGGTATTGGCCAGTAGTCGGCCCGACCATCTGGTGCGAACGTTGACCCTGACTTTTGCGACACTGGTTCTTTTTACCATTGTCAATGCTTTTCCATTGTTGGAACTGAAGCTGGGTGGTCGGGAAACGTCTGTGACCTTGCTGAGTGGGGCATTGGAACTGGGTCATCATGGTATGTGGGATGTTGTGATTCTGGTGCTTCTTACCAGCCTGCTTTTCCCCATATTACATTGTGTGGCACTGCTTTACGTATTGATGCCCATGGTGATGGGATATAAGCCTCCAGGGGCGGTCTGGGTGTTTCGGTCGGCCCATCTGTTCTCTCCCTGGGGGATGATCGGAGTCTATATGTTGGGGGTATTGGTCGCCTTCGTCAAACTGTCCGATATGGCCACGGTCGTGCCGGGGGTGGCTGTCTATGCGTTGGCGGCCTTGCTGTTTTGCAGCACCGCCGCAGGCAACGCCTTGGATTGTTGTGATATCTGGCGCCGTATCGGGGAGGTGGATGATGGCCATCCTTGATCTTACGGCCAAATCTTCGGGTTTGATCCGTTGTCATGTCTGCGCCCTGGTAACGCCGTCGTCTGAGAACCATCCTTGCCCGCGGTGTGCCACACCCCTCCATGTACGCAAACCCTCCAGTCTACAAAAAACCTGGGCCTTGACCATGGCCGCAGCCCTTCTCTACATACCGGCTAATATTTTTCCGATCATGACCGTGGTTCAGATGGGGCAAGGCGAGCCAAAGACGATCCTGGCGGGTGTGGCTTCCCTGATCGAAACCGGAATGTGGCCCTTGGCGATGATCGTTTTTATCGCCAGTGTCGTCGTCCCTCTCGGAAAAATCGTTATTTTGATCTATTTGTTGGTTTCGGTCCATTGGGGGTTGAAAACCTATATCAAAGAGCGGATCGCCCTGTATCGTCTCATGGAAGTGTTTGGCCATTGGTCGATGGTGGATATCTTTCTCGTCACGCTCCTGACCACTTTGGTTAAGATGGGTGCCTTGGCCACGATTGAACCCAATAGGGGCGTCTCATTTTTTGGTGCTGTGGTGGTTCTGACCATTTTTGCCGCACGTACTTTTGATCCAAGGCTTATTTGGGACAGTGCCCATGACCAGCGTTGATGACCTTCCCCTTGCCGATCCCGTGATCCATCCCCAAAAGGCGATCTCCCTATTCTGGTTGATACCGTTCGTGGTGATTGTGGTGGGTGCTTGGCTTGTCTATGATACATTGGCCTCCAGGGGACCATTGATTACCATCACCTTCAACTCTGCCGAGGGGATTGAAGCTGGAAGAACCAGGGTACGTCACAAGGCTGTGGATGTGGGACGTGTCGAGTCGGTGTGGCTTAGCCCCGATTTTAGCCAGGTCGAACTCACCGTGCGTTTGGCGGCGGGGATGGAAGGTGTTCTCATGTCCAATGCAAAATTTTGGGTGGTCCAACCACGGTTTTCGCTTCAGGGGGTGTCGGGTCTGGGGACTCTGGTTTCTGGAACCTATATCGAAATCGAACCGGGGAACGCCGGGCCGCTGACAGATCGCTTCAAAGGGTTGGAAAGCCCCCCTTTGGTCCGCTCTGGCACCCAGGGGATGAAAATACGGTTGACTGCCGAGAAACTGGGTGGATTGGCGGTGGGCACTCCGGTCTATTATCTGGGGATTCCGGCTGGGGAGGTGTTGGGGTTCGATCTGAATAAAAATAAAGATGGCGTGATTATCCATGCGTTTATTAAATCGCCCTATCATAAATTGATTATGCCAAATAGCCGTTTTTGGAAAATCAATGGTATCGATCTTTCGATGAATGCCGATGGAATTCGGATGACGGCCTCCTCATTATCGACTCTTTTGTTGGGTGGTGTCGCTTTTGAGACGCCAGCATCTCTTGAAAATCTTGAACCCCCTTTGCCGGGAAATCTTTTTACCCTGTTTGAAGACCAAAGTGCGGTCACCGATTCCAGTTATCGGAGAAAAATTCCGTTCCTGATGTACTTTGATGGTTCTGTTCGGGGACTGAAATCGGGGGCACCGGTGGAGTTTCGCGGTATCAAAATTGGCTCGGTGCGGGATATTCGCATGGAATTTGATCGGGCCAACACTTCATTCCGGGTCGCGGTGTTGATGGAAATCGAACCGGAGCGTGTTACGGAAGTTGGGGATCATAATACGGCGGAATCCTCGGATGAGTTCATACAGACGCTTGTGGATCGGGGATTGCGTGGACAATTGGAAACAGCCAGTTATTTGACCGGGCAACTCTATGTCAATCTGGTGATGCGTCCCGAAATGCCTGTCCGCCTCTTGGGAACGCAAACCCGTTACAAGGAGTTGCCGACGGTGGCGTCTAATTTGGATGAGATCAGTGCTTCCATCACCTCATTGTTAAGAAAGTTACAGACATTCCCATCGGATGAAATCGGTAAAAATTTGAACGAAACCCTGGTAAGCTTGAAAAAAACCGTGGAAGCCCCAGTGATTCTTGAAGCAGCCGGTGCCATGCGGGATGCCCTGGTGACTTTGAAAGCGACGATGGTGCAAATCAATGGCAAAGTGGACCCTATGGGGAAGGATTTGGCCAAGGCGACCGAAGCGGCGACCAAGGCTTTGGCATCCACGGAGCGGTTGATGATCAATCTGAATGCCCTGATGGACCCCGATGCCCCGATGAACTATCGTATGTTGGAGTTGACCCGGGAATTGACAGCAACCTCTCGTGCTATCCGTACTTTTGTCGGCATCATGAGTCGTCAACCGGAGTCGCTGTTGTTTGGAAAGGAGAAAAAGGAAGAATGATTGTCCAATGTGTCAGGGTGTTGGTGTTGTGTTGGATCGGTATGAGCGGCCTTTACGGATGTTCTTCTATCCTGAAAGGGGAAGGGTCTCCGGCTACCCGTTATTATTTGTTGTCATCCATGAACAAAGGGGCGGCAGGTGATACAGCGTTTCATCGGGAAATTCGCCTAGCCATGGAGCCGGTGGAATTGCCCGATTATCTGTCCAGATTGCAGATTGTGCATCGTTTGGGCGACCATCGCTTGGCTTTTGGCGAGACCGATTTGTGGGGTGAGGATCTTGACTCGGGGTTGACTCGGGTTATGGTTGAAAATTTTTCAAGGTTGATGAATTCAAACAACGTGTGGCGGCTGCCGATGAAAAATCCGGTTCAGCCCGATTTTCGTTTGCGGGTACAATTTATCCGTTTTGAAGTGGATTCCGATGGGAGGGCGTTGCTTTCGGCGCGTTGGACGTTGCAGGGGCAGGGGGCATACAAGGATCAGACATTTGGGACTATTTCCGAGATCCACGGTGGCTCTATTGGCACTCAGAATACCGATGCCCAAGTTGCCGCACTCAGTGCTGTACTGGAAACCTTTTGCCGTGAGATCGCGGCCAACATCCCAAACCAGGGCCGTTCATAATCAACGACCCCGGAAAGGTCAGGGCGTGCGCGGGTATCCTGGTAGACCCACCTCACTCATCATCAAAACTGCGGACGACCCTTTCCTTGTGTTCCGCTCTGGTTTTGCAACTGATGCACTGATCTGTTACTGGGCGGGCTTCCAAGCGTCGCAGACCGATTTCTACACCGCACTCTTCGCAGTAGCCATAATCATCGGCTTCGATGGTCTCCATGGTTCGTTCTATTTTGGAGATTAATTTACGTTCCCGATCACGGGTACGCAATTCAAAATTGCGATCAGTTTCCAGTGTAGCCCGATCAGCGGGATCGGCAAAGGCGGCTTTCTCTTCGGTCATGACCGCAACGGTTTTGGTGGCATCATCCAGGAGTTGCCTTCTCCATTCGGCCAGAAGACGATAGAAGAATGCCCGTTGCTGGGGGGCCATATAGGTCTCATCCTCTGAAGGGCGGTAGCCCTCGGGGAGAACGATGTCAGCGATTTTTGTCATAATGAGAAAGTCTCCATTAAAAAAAACTCACTCATGTTAATAGACAGTTGATCCATTTGTCAAATGAACACGGACTTATAACCGCAACTTTTGTCCAGAGTTCATGTGTTGCACCGGGCTGGCCGTAGCGTAGGATAGGTTTGCCCGGTGGTGCGGTGCGGTCGTTTGTCTCAACGGCACCACACATCAGTGTACAACTGAAAAAGGAGAAAGGCAACCCATGGGTTTGTGCGGTTCAGGGCAATTGCATTTGGAATCCCTTGACATTAGGGCGTATGGATATCCGATAACTTGAGATACGCCCTAGAAAATTATTAAAAGAAAAAAGGGGTC
>JADGCQ010000010.1 GCA_015228925.1 Magnetococcales bacterium
ACCCTGGGGGCAATCCCCCAGACCCCTTTTTTCTTTTAATAATTTTTCAGGGGGGCAACAAATTATCGAATGTCAACACGACCTAAGACAGTGAACCCTTTCCACGGGCACACCACCCGGCAATTGTACGACAAACAGGAGACCCCGCACCAGCTTTATTCCACAAAGATCATGATTGCAATCGGATTGTAGCGGGGCTAATCGTGACGACTGTTTCCAGCAATGAATTCTTTCCAGTGTCGATTTCAAGTACCCTGATTTCTTTCTCTGCGCTATTCTCGCCTATGATTTACTCCGTTCTTCGTTCGGACGGTTGAGAGGCTTTCAGTTTGTGTAACCTTCCAAGTCGGTGACATAACGATATGGCCGAAAATAAACGGATCCGGCTGGATCAACGGGTCTGGGAGGACGGGTTGGCCGAAACCATTGACCTGGCTCAACGTCTGATCATGTCCGGCGTCATTCTTGTCGATGATCGGCCTGTCACCAAACCGGGCAGTTTGGTTCCCATCCATGCCCATCTGCGCACCAAGCAAAAGACCATCCCCTGGGTTTCACGAGGCGGTCTGAAACTTGCGCACGCCATCGCCCATTGGTCACCCTCCCTTGAGGGGGCATCATGTCTGGATGTGGGTGCCTCAACGGGCGGATTTACGCAAGTCCTGCTGCATCATGGTGCCCGTCAGGTGATCGCCATGGATGTGGGATATGGACAACTGGACTGGAAGGTGGCTTCCGATCCCAGAGTTGTCATCATGGATCGGTTCAACGTCCGCAATCTGCAACCTGAAGATATCCCAGAAGGTGTGGATTTTGTCGTGGTGGATGTCAGTTTTATTGCGCTCGCACGCACCATTCCACCGTTACTCACCGTTCTAAAACCGGGCGGGCGCGGGGTGTTGCTGATCAAACCGCAATTTGAACTGCCGCCGGACCAAATTGCCCCAGGAGGGGTGGTCGGTGACGACGCCGCGCGTCATCATGCCGTAAAAGCGGTTACCGAACATTGTACAGCGGCGGGAATGGATGTCATTGGGATCACACCATCGCCAATCACCGGTTCCAAAGGAAACCAGGAATATCTGCTTTATTTTTCCTTTTCGCCCAAGTCGCAATCGTCTGCCGACCTACCACCGGATGAGTGCCGAAGCCCAGGTGAATCCACCACCGAAGGCATCCAATAAAACCAAGTGACCGGGGCGAATCCGCCCATCCCGCACCGCTTCATCCAGTGCCAGAGGGACACTGGCCGCCGATGTGTTGCCATGGTGATCCACCGTCATGACCACCTTGCTTTCAGGAATGTTGACACGCTTGGCCGTCGCTTGGAGAATGCGCTTGTTGGCCTGATGGGGAATGAACCAGTCCACATCGTCTACCGTCAGACCATTGGCCGCCAGTGCCTCCTCGGCGACGGCACCCATGGCCTTGACCGCTTGCTTGAATACTTCATTGCCATGCATGTCCACAAAGCCTAAAGCGTCATGCTTGACATCAAAACCGCTGGGACGCCCCTGAGATATGCCGCCAGTCACATGCAATAATTCGACATAACTGCCATCGGCATGCATGTGGGTGGAAAGAATCCCCCGATCATCCCCCCCTTCGACGGCTTCCAGTACCACCGCCCCGGCTCCGTCACCAAACAAAATGCAAGTCGTCCGATCATTCCAATCCAGGATGCGGGTGAATGTTTCTGCCCCGATGACCAACACTTTTTGAGACATTCCCGAACGAATGAACTGATCGGCGATACTCAAGGCGTAGACGAAGCCGGTACAAACCGCCTGAATATCGAAAACTGGAGCTTTGGTACTCTGCGCACCTATTTTTCGCTGAACGATCGCAGCCGTTGCTGGGAATACCAAGTCAGGTGTGGAGGTAGCACAGATAATCAGGTCCAAATCCTTGGGATCACAACCAGCCGCCTCCAGGGCACGCTGACCCGCGTGGGCCGCAAGATCAGAGGTCATTTCCCCCTCGGCGGCAATGCGGCGTTCGAGGATCCCCGTCCGACTGGAGATCCATTCGCTGGTCGTATCGACCAACTTGGCCAACGCATCGTTGGTCATCCGTTTTTCTGGCAGGTAGGAACCTGTTCCAATGATCCTGGCCCGCGGTGCGTTCATTCCATTCCCTTTCCATTGTTGAGCAAACCAACGTGCGTTTTAATGGTCTGATTGACTTTGTTGATGGTTAAATCTCGGGCAACGCGAATCGCTTGTCCGAAGGCGTAACCATCTGCTGATCCGTGACTTTTAACGACAACACCATCAAGCCCCAACAACATTGCCCCGTTCAAGGTTCTTGGATCCAACCGTTGTTTGAAGCGGTTCAATGCTGGCCGCGCCAGGAGAAAGCCGATTCGCGACCAAAGGGAATGGCGCATGCTTTCCTTGAGAAAGTGGGAGATCATCCGCACCACACCCTCGCTGGATTTTAAACTGATATTGCCGACAAATCCATCGCAGACGATGACATCAATGTGCCCTTCATAGATGTCGGTCCCTTCGACATTACCAACGAAATGATCACCCAAGGCGCGACGAATCAGTTCGGCGGCTTCCTTGACAACGCCAGTCCCTTTGACCTCTTCGGAACCGACATTCAACAGGCCGACTTTAGGGTTTTGGCGGTGCAGCACCTGGGTGGCATAAATTTCCCCCATGATGGCAAACTGGCAAAGATTTTTGGCACCACACTCCACATTGGCACCAAGATCCAACATCATGGTTTTTCCGGTTTGGGTAGGGACCAACGTAGCGATGGCCGGTCGATCAATACCCGGTAACATACGCAGGACAAAGCGCGATGTTGCCATCAAGGCACCGGTATTTCCAGCCGATACCATCGCATCGACCGCGCCAGACTTGACCAGATCAATACAAACCCGCATGGAGGAGTTTTTTTTGAACCGGAGTGCTTGAGCCGGTTCTTCTCCCATCCCCACGACCTCGGACGCCACCTGGATCTCGAAGTGGTCCCGGCTGGACTTGACCTTTTCAAGTTCTTCCAGAATGACCGCTTCCTGGCCTACGAGGACGAACCGGGTATCTGGAAAATCCAATGCCGCACGCGCGGCCCCTTCAATGACCGATCCAGGGGCATGGTCCCCCCCCATGGCATCCAGGGCTATGCGGATATCCACTTTGGTTGTTATCCCGGATCCCGGTAAGATTTAGTCTTCAACCGCAGCCACCACTTCCCGACCGGCGTACCAGCCACATTTTGGACAAACCCGATGGGGCATGGTCGGTTCCTGGCAGTTGGAGCAGACCGAGAGGCTTGGCGGTTTGATCGCATTGTGCGCCCTGCGGGCACCACGCCGAGATGAGGAAATTCGTTTCTTTGGGACAGCCATTTTCAACTCCTTCAAAGAAAAATCGGGTCAATACGACCGTTCATGCCCTATGAACCCGAAAGGTTTAGGAAAGTTTTAGCTCTTTCAATCTGGAAAAAGGACCTTCCCTGGTATTGTCTTCACAATGGCACCGCTCATGGTTACGGTTGCAGCCACACTGTGGGCACAGGCCACGACAGTCATCGGAACACACGGGCATCATGGGGAGATCCAGCAACAATTCCTCCCGTACCAAATCTTGTATTGTCAATTCGCTGGAGGGTAAAAATGTTTGTTCGTCTTCAATGCCTTGAATTTTATGGTTGTGTGCGGGATCGACGCCAACACAAAACAGCCGTTCCATGTGGCTACTTTGTTCGCGAACAAACACTTCCAGGCAGCGGGAACACACATACCGCCCCTGATAGGCCAGCGTTCCAGAGACACGCCATTGATCCTTAGCGCGAGAGACGGTGATATCGACGGCAACCGGATCGGGAAGCACCATCTCCTCTGGAGGTAAAGACAACAGACTACCGGAAACATGGCCAGAAAAATGCCTTTCCCGGTAACTTTTTGGATCTAATTGAATGACAAGTCCATCCAACAGCATTCAAACACCTCGTTCAGACCGAAAAGAGCCTTTGGAGATTGCTCCGAAAGGTTATTTTCCGGTGATTGGCGATGGCGTCCCACTTTCGAGCATCTTGATGAAAGGGGGCGACAACGGGGGCGATTGTGTCAGGAACGGACCATGTACACAACGACCAATCCAAGAAACATCAGGACAAATCCCGTTTGGCGCAGTGGGCGATCCGACATTTCGGCAACCTTGATGATCCAGTCGCGCATTTTATCTGGGGCTACGAAATAGGGAATCCCCTCCAAGATCATCACGAGTCCCAACGCGGTTAAAAAATCCTTCAATGGTTTATCCACTCAGGGGGTTGGAGGTTGTCCATCCTGGAGAAAGCGGAAAAAACCAGTGGGTTGTACCAGCAAAGTGGTACCCTCTGCAAAGGCTTTTTGATAGGCATCCAAAGTTCTTTTGAATTCGTAGAACTGAGGATCCTTCTTATAGGCTTCGGCGTAGATTGTGGCCGCCTCGGCATCGCCAGAACCACGGATTTCCTCGGATATTTTAAACGCATTGGCCATGATGATCTCCCGATCCTTGTCCGCGATAGAGCGAATCTTGACCGCTTCTTCCCCACCTTCGGCGCGATATTGTTTGGCTTGCCGCTCCCGTTCGGTCTGCATTCTCTTGAAGACCGCTTTGGAGTTTTCGATGGGCAGGTCGGTCCGCTTGATGCGCACGTCCAATACCTCGATGCCGTATTGCGACGATTGCAGATTGGCCTGGGTTCGGATGCGGGCCATAAGATCTTCGCGGGCACCGGCGACGATTTCCATCATAGTGAACTGACCCAGAACTTCACGCAGATTGGAATAGATGATATCGTTGATACGCGCTGTGGCACCGGCTTCATTACGAACCGTCTGGTAAAATTTTAATGTGTCCACGATCCGCCAACGGGCATAACTATCGACTTTAAGATTCTTTTTGTCGGAGGAGAGGATTTCCTGCGGTTCCTGATCGAAAACCAACAATCTTTTTTCAAAGTTATACACGTCCTGTAGAAAGGGAACCTTGAAGTGCAACCCAGGTTCGCTGACTGTACGGACGGGCTTGCCAAGTTGCAGGATCAGGGCTTGTTGTACTTGGTGAACGACAAAGACCGATTGGGACAGCAAGACAAGTCCGGCAACGGTCAGGACGGTCAGTCCCGTTTGCAATCCTTTGTTCATTGCTTGACCTCTTGTGTTTGCGCCTGAGTGCCGACGGGAGACATTTCAGTCAGTGGAAGGAAGGGGAGAACGCCGCGACTGGCATCAGGGTGCATGACCACCTTTTTGGTGTTGGCCAGAACCTCTTCCATGGTTTCAATATAGAGCCGGGAGCGGGTGATTTCAGGTGCTTTTCTAAATTCCTCCAATAGGGCGAGGAAACGGTTGACTTCACCTTTGGCACGGGCAATTTTAGTGGCTTTGTACCCTTCGGCCTGCTGGATTTCTTGAGCCGCCTGACCTTTGGCCCTGGGGAGGATATCACTCTGGTAGCCCTGCGCCTCATTGATGGCCCGCTCACGATCTTCCCGTGCGCTGGCAACGTCCTTGAAGGCATGGATCACCTCTTGGGGAGGGGCCACCTGTTGGAGTTGTACGTTGACGATGACAATGCCACTCTTATAGCTATCGAGAATTTCCTGCATGGTCACCCTGGTATTGGTTTGGATGATCTCTTTTCCCGAAGTCAGGGCGGTGTCGATGTCGTTGCGGCCAATAACCTGACGAATGGCCGACTCGGCGGCGTTGCGGACGGCGTTATGGGGGTCGTCGCCGGGATTACGGACGTTGAACAGGAAATTGGCAGCCCCATTTTCCTGGATGCGGTATTGGACCGACAGGTCGATATCGATGATGTTCTCATCGCCGGTGAGCATGAGGGACTCTACCGGGACATCGGTGTTGTTGCGTCCACGGCTGCGATAGCCGATTTCAATTCTTTGAATCTGTGTCACCTGGGGTGTGTAGACGCTTTCGATGGGGTAGGGGATGTGGAAGTGTGGTCCAGGATCGGTGGTCTCGATGTAGCGTCCGAAGCGGACGACCACCCCTTGTTCATCGGGGGCGACGACGTAGATACCGGTTGCCATCCACAGGGCGAAAACGACCAATGCGATGATTGGCCATAGTTGGCCACCGGGTAATTTGCCCTTGAATCGTTCTCTGGCAAGATCAAAAATTTTTTCCAAGTCTGGAGGCTGGGGTGCGTTGGAGCCTGAACCCCACGGACCTTGTTGTCCGCCCCCGTTATTGTTCCATGCCATGATTCAACTCCTTAGGAGTGCCGCTTCGTCTGTCATTCATGGGAAATCATCCTCAAAAAGGGGCTAATGTTCTCATTATTTGTCTCTCAAGTAAAGGTACTATCCAGTGTTGCCACCACGGCCAGGGCGGCGATGGCAGCGGTTTCCGTTCTGAGGATGCGGTGCCCTAGCGAGACAGCGGTGATGTGATGATCGGACATCAACTGCCGCTCGCGGTCGCTCCATCCCCCCTCTGGGCCACAGAGGAGTGCCATGGGTTGGTCCCGGTGATGCTGGTGCCAGACAGGCAATGGTACTCTGGGTTCATAAGCATCGAGAAATGCCCTCTTTTCGTCAGAATTTCCGGCCATGAACCGGTCCAATGGTTGCACCGGGTGCAATCTTGGAATGATCGCCCTGCGACACTGACGGGCTGCCTTGAGGATGATGCGGTTCCAGGTGGAAGATTTATTCTGGCCATGACGGGTTTCGTCAACAGGCTGTCCCCGTTCCGAAAGGAGCGGATAGATCTCCGTGACTCCCAGTTCCACCGCCTTTTGGAGAATCAAAAGCATCCGTTCACGTTCGGGGATGACGGGACATAACCGCCGAGGGTGCCTGGGTTCCATTTCCGCTGGGAGGGATTCAAAGACGACCGCTTCCATGCATCGGGGCAAGAGTCGCGCCCGGAAATAACGTCCTGCCGGATCGACCATGGTCAGCACGTCGCCAGGGCGGGCTTGCCAACGTTCCAGGGTGGTACCCATATCCGGTTCCAAGGCGACGACTTCTTCCCGTCGTGATGGGGACCAAGCAAGCCGGATCATCGGCATATCCGATCCCGTGAGGCGATGGTCTCGTGGAGAATTCCCCGCAAAATGGAAACCTCCCGTTTGTCCAATGCTGCCCGGTTGAAAAGTGCCTTGAGGCTCCCCATCATCACCCGCCCTTGTCCTGGTTTGATAAAATCAATTTCCCGGAGAACCGTTTCCAAATGGGTGAATAACCGGTTCATGTCATCGGCGGAAGCCAATGTTTTATGTTCCACCGCCATCAAACCCATCTCCCGGTTGGCCTCCATGGCCAGCATGATCTCATAGGCGATGACCATGACCGCATGGGACAGGTTGAGAGAACCGTAGGTGCCGGTGGTGGGGATGTTACACACGACATCGGCACGGTCAACATCCACCGAATGCAGTCCCGTCCGTTCGGTCCCAAACAAAATTCCCCCCTTCACCCCGTCACGGACCATGTGTTCCCGCCACCGTGTGGCCAGTTGCCGGGGAGTCAGTACCGTTTGGCGTTGGCCTCGGGAACGGTTGGTCGTGGCGGCCAGGAAATGCAGATCGCCTACCGCAGCCTCCACACTCGCAAATATTTTGGCATTGGCCAGGATCTCCAAACCACTGGCGGCAAAGGATTCCGCCTCCGGGTGGGGAAATCTTTGTGGTGCCACCAAGCGCAACTCGGTTAAACCCATGTTGGCCATGACCCGTGCCGTTGCGCCAATGTTGCCAGGATGACTGGTCCGGTCCAGAATGATGACCGGCATCCATGGGGATACGTGATGACAAATGTTCAAGGTTTTCTCACTCCAGAATCAATGGGTACGGTTCATCAGGGCGTTTAAAATACTAAAATCTGGTCTCAAGCATCCAGGAGACTTTGACCGAATTCCGTTTTGAATTCAATAATCCTTCCCACAAATGAAAAAGCAGTTCAAGATAGCGTCCGGGCTGTTGTTGCGATATAAGAGAATTTTACGGTGCGCCGGGCGACCGGGCAGCAGGATGAAAACACTATCATTGGGTCGGATTCTTGAAGTACAGCAAAGGGTTTTTCAAACATTCAGACAACGCCAAACGTAAGCCTGCGGCCATACGGCGTATTGCTACCCCCAAGCCCACAGGTGCCGTCAGACGCAAATCATCGCCTCCTATGGGCGTCAGAAGTTTGCTGATGCCCTTTGCGTTTTTGGCTGCCCTTGGATGTGGATGGGGAATTCTGGCACTCGTTCAGACGATCCAAACCAAAGAAGTTCGCAGCCCCTGGCAGGCATGTCTGGAAAATCAGGAAGGGGGTGCCCTCTATCCTTCTCTGATCGAAATCCCTGCGGGAAACTACAATCTTCCCAGTGAAGCCACGCCCCTGACTCCGTTTTTGCAATTTTATCGGAAGCCTCATTTTGTTTTAGAAAAAAGTTTTCTTGTTCAAAGCCGGGAAGTGGATCAGGAACAGTTCCGGCGTTATGCTGATGATGTCGAACGTCTCCAAGATTTTAATGAAAAACAGCGGTTACGGCTGCGCATGGGTGACCATTGGGGCCACAGTGATGTCCAGGACTCCTTGGTGCGGCATGTCTCCTGGGAAGGGGCCATGGATTATGCCCAGTGGTTTTCAAAAAAAACGGGCTGTGACTACCGCCTCCCCTACAGGGAAGAGTGGGCTGTCGCCGCAATCTATCTCAATTCCCTTGGCAAATCGGTCATCGATGGTTCCATCGACTCGGAAGGTGTAGTAAAAAGCATTCTTTTTGGAACGCGGGAATGGTCACAATCCCCTTGTCCAGATGGTTATCATATTCTGGGCGGGGACGATTGGGTTGCGACCGCCGACGACCGAAAAGAAATTTGTATGCCTGCCATACTCGCAATGGCGGGGTTTCGCTTGGTTCTCAATCCATCGAGCATTCCCGGTACCACGGCGGATGGTGGCCCGGAGCGTGGCCCAGAGCGTGGCTCGGAGCGTGGCCCAGAACATGGTGAGACCGGCGATTTCCTAAAGATGGATCAGGCATTGACCGTGGAAAAAAATAATTCCGTTCCATGAACTTAAAGTTTACCAATGTTTTTAAAATTTGCACAGCTAAAGTTCATACTTCACAGGGACTTGAAAACGTGACCAGTCGAACCGCCTTCTTCAAAACCATCCTCGGTGCCATGATCTTTATGGTTGCATGTTTTTCTCCTCTGCCGTCGAAAGGAGACGAACCCTCTTCCGGCAGTTGTGGTGCTTTCGATTTTTCCCGTTTTACGCAGGATGGCAAACTGAAATGGTCGGGAATTGTCCGGGTCATGCGCCAGGATGCCCTATTGTTTGATGATGATCAGGGGACAAAACGGGCAGGATTTCTCACCTTCAATCAACAAGGGGAACTCCTGGAAGAAAGTGGCCGGATGTTGAAAATGCGGACTTACCGTTACAAAGGTCAACCCGAAGTCGTCGGATGGGTGGCCAAAGAGGATCTGCTTTGTCGCAATATGCCGGTTAAAAGCGACACCGGATTGGAGATGAAATTTTTCATCAAAACCAATACCGAGCCGCGCCCCGATGATGTCCAAACCACCGATGAAAAATCGGACCCTTCCGTGCAAATTTTCCAAGATCCAGAGTTGAAGGATTGCGTTGGAGGGCAGGGCAATTGCCGCGAAGGGGCTTCAAGGTTTCACATGTATTTTGTTTTTGACCAAACCGGGGACGCCTATCTGCTGGCGGATCGGTTTCGATTGGAAGATGACGACCAATTGTTGGGTTGGGTGGCCAAGAAGGATGGGTTTCTTTGGAACAACGCTTTCAGCATTCGTCCTCGGGAAGACCTTGTATCCCCGGATGGCTCCGGCCCTGGGACCGTTTGCACCTACGAACAACTCAAGGATGCCGTGGCTGGCGACCGGGCGGTGTGTCATCCCATTATGGGTGGTCGGGAGTGGTTCAAGTCGGCCCTCAGAATTCCGGTTCTGGAGATGGTCGATCAAAATAATCGGCATATTTCGCCGAATATGGTGGGGGCGGTCAATGAACAACGGAGATTCTACAAGGTGGCCCTAGCCCGCCCCGGTTTGGTAGGGCGGCGCATCAGCGATGACAAGGTTGCCATTTCTACAGGATTGGCATCACGCATCATGCCCGGTTTTTCCTCGCTGACATCCAAAAAGCATGTTGATATTTTTTTCCTTCTTGACGCTACCGCCAGTATGGAACCATTTATCGATGCTGTTCGCGGTACGCCATCCGCCCCAGGGGTGATTCAGGAGATCATCAACAAGATCAAAACATCGCAAGGTTTCAAGGAGACGGAGTTTCGTTTTGGTTTTCGTGTCTATCGGGATCCCTATGCCGATAGTCAGTTTTCGGATGGACCGGGTGAAGGGATCGGAGAGGGGCATCCGTTGCCTTCCCAGTGTGATCTTAATGAAACCCAGCAAAAAGTTGCCTTTGAGTCTTTTCAAAAGTCCATGGCCAAAGTTCGCGTGTCGGGTAACGATGTGGAGGATGATTATCCAGAGAATCTTTTTGGCGGTTTGAACCAGGTTCTCGGCCAGGATCTGAAACCTTGCCCGGACAATCTTAAATTGTTGTTTGTCATTGGTGATAATGGCTATCAAACCAGTCGTCCCGCCAGCAATAATCAGAATCGGGTTTTCCAGAAGGCCAAATATGCCAATCCTGTTGCTCGAAAGACTTTGGTTTCTCTGATGCATCGGGGGAGCAAGGGGTTGGGGGATAACCTGATCAGCTTTTTTATCCAAACCCCCTCTCATGCCGAACAAGTCAGGCACCCGGAATCCTATCGCAAAGCTTATTCCGAGTTTGAGGTTCAGACCAAGGATCTTTTGAGCCAGAGTTTGCCCGCAGACAGCAAATTGGAAGACCATTTTTTCCGTATGGGGGAGAATGGACTGGTTCAAAGGGTGGTGGGAACGGTTGAAAAATTGGGTAGCAGTGCCTTGATTGACGAGATCATACTCGATATCCGTGGTGGTGGTGCATTGACCAGCATCATCGATCGTCTGCGTCGGGAACGGGTGGACATTCCAGGTGTTTATTGGCATATTTTAAAACAGGGTGCCTGTGGGGAGTTGGGCAAACAGTGTGACCAGCGTATTTATGATACCACCCGTATCGGGTATATCGAAGCCGATGAGAAAGTGGTGGAAGAATTGTGGGTCACCAGCAGTGCCCTTTCCTCCTGGATCCGTATTTTGCGTGGTTTTGAGGGTTATTTTGATCTGCCAGAAGCGCAGTTGCGCCGAGCGTTGGTGAATGCCCTGGTGGTGGGATTGCAACAGGAAATACGGCGCCCCCCCATCGATGCGTCGGGTGAGACGCCAGCGGAATATGCCCAAAGGCGCGGTGGACTTCCGGTTCGCAATCACAGCCCCTTGCTCAGTTACAATGTCAACTCACTGTTGTCCGAGAAGACAGCCCGAAATAAGGATGGCCACCTTGTTGTTGTCGGACCGGACGGTTCCCCTCTTCTGGATAAGGCGGGTTTAACGGTCCCGGCTGTCCCTGTTTGTGAACTCAGACGGTTGGCTTCGTGGGCGATTCGTTCCAAGGAAATGTTGGAGATTATCGAAAAAGATTTCAATAAACCCGTTTTTAAGGTTGAATCCTATAGTCCCCATCTTTGTCCCGATGCCACGGATAACGGGCGTAGGATGGTGAAGATTGATGGGTTGATTCGGCCAGAGCCTCTTGGTGATGACAAGGATTTTCGTTTTGCGCACACATTTGGTGGTAGTCGTGGGTATTGGATTCCGCAGGAGTTTTTGCCATGAACTGGGGATTGCAGGTCCGTTCCGCCACGGTGAGTTGGGGTGGCGTCTTTGATCTTCACGTCGGCGGTCTGAAGTTGGACGATGACAGTTTTTCCCGCCGGTTGCCGGTTTTGGGAAGGAGTGGCAGTGGCAAGAGTACCTTGCTGTATCTCCTGACCTTTCTCAAAAGACCCAAGGAGGGTTGGGTTCGGTGGACTTTCCCGGATGGTAATCAGGCCTCTTGGGGACCGAGGGGGCTGGATCCCGCCGCCTCTTCGCTCTCTTTGACCGATATCCGCCGTCGTTGTTTTGGTTTTGCCTACCAAAACAGCACGCTGACCCCTTATTTGCGTATTCGGGAAAATCTTCGTTATCCATTGGAAATCTTGGGGAAGATGTCCAAAGATGACATGGATCGCAAGGTTCACACGGCTATGGAGCGGATCTTGTTACGTGATGAGGATGGTTCCTATATTGAGGAAACCACGGCGGAGGAGTTTCTTGAGCGTTATCCCAACGAGCTTTCCGGTGGACAATTTCAGCGGGTCGCTCTGGCACAGGCGATGATTCACGATCCTTATGTGTTGTTTGCCGATGAGCCGACGGGTAATCTTGATACCGAAACGCGCAAAGAGGTGATGGATTTGGTGGATCGTTGGCTTGCCAAAGGGGATCGTTTGGTGATTTGGGTCACCCACCATCAATCCGATTCTACAGACCCCAAGGTCAGCCACTGGCTTATGGTTGCCAACAATCGTTGTCACCTTAGATTGAAGGGGGGCAAACGTGAACTTTTGGCCGGGGAAGGGAATGGATCTTCGTCTGGTCAGAATGGTGACTGATGCGGTGGGAATGTGATGATGAACGTGATGCAAACCAATGATCGCTGTGAGGGTAGGAGGCTCCATGGTTGTGGCGTGTCGCGGCCATTGGGGTGTGGTATGGAAATTTGTTGGTGTCATGATCGTGGGTACGGCTCATGAGAGGGCTTCCGGTGTGGATCCCTTTGGGATGGAAGGCGTATTGGCGTTCCTTCAACTGTGGCCGTTTTGGGTGTGTGGGGGGAGGGCGTGATTTTGCCTGGTTGACCTTGCTCCTTTCCCTGGTCATCGCCATGGCACTGCTGTTGGTTGGGAGCCGGGCCGGTCTTTTGGAACGGTTTACCGATGCCTTGCTGGGGACGTTGCGTCCTTATGGCGTCCCCATTTGGGCGACAGCACACTGGCAAAACCAGAATGGAATCAATTCTGGTCTCCTGGAAAGGTTGGCGGAAATGGAAACGCGCGTCCCTGGAGAATCATTCGGGATGACCGCATATCCCTACCGACGCATCGCCAATTCCAGTCCGCAAATTTCTCTCCCGGGAACCGCCGTGTGGGATACCAGTATCCCTTTGATTGGTTGGGCGGTTTATCCCAATGATCCCCTTTGGAATTTGGGTACTGGATTTCCACAACGCCAAGTTGGCAACAAACATTCGGCCAAGGAATGGTTTGACCTGCCGCTGACGGTGGTACTGAACGAATCCCTGTTTGCAACCCAGTTTGATTATGCCTCCTATAAAGAAGAGGTCCAACCTGTGTTGGAAGAAAAAAAACTGCGCCGACTTCCTGAAAGAGTGGCCAAGGGGCAGTTGAAAGATGTTTTGGATACGCTATGGTTGAAAGTGACCGTGGGCGATGAGGAGAAGATACTGCCCTTTCAGATACGCTGGGCCGACCATATTCCCGCCATGGAAAAGGTGGCTTATTTATTTCCATTGACGACCTACAACGCACTGTTGGCGGCTCACCATCTTCCCGATCTGCATTATGATCCCATCACCCTGGGGAAAGGCAACGCCAACGATTATGAACGGTTGAAATCATCCACCTATCCGGTTGCCGATCTGTTGGGTTTTTCCTTGTGTGTCTCCCAGGAGATTGAGGCCAGTGGCTTGACGGAACTTCCTGAAATTCGTCAGGATCGCTGTCCCAAACCAAAGCTTGCTTCTGGGCTTGGCCAAGTTACGGGACAGTCTGAGGAAGGGCAGGTCAAGGCCATTGCGGATACCTTGTTGCATGACCAGGAAAATAATCTTTGGCTGCCGTGCCACCGGCTACCGCGCAGCAATCCCATGCGTCAGGAACTGTGTTCTGAATGGCGTGGTGATAGTGTGGGCAATCCTATTTTTCTCCCATGGAATGTGACCGGCGTTGGGACCGCCTTTGAAGCGGTTCACGTTTACGTTCCCGATCCCACCAAACTGACCAAGGGGATTGTCAGTGTCTTGTCCATTCGTACCAAAGAAGGGTTACAGGCATTTACGGTTCATCCCATGTATCAGGATGCCCTGAATCGTTTTAATCTGTTGAGCGATCTGCTTTCTACCATGGTGCCGGCTTATGCGGTGACGTTTGGTATTTTCCTGGGTACTTTGTTACTGGCCAATGTTGGGACATTGATCGGTCATCGGCAGCACCATTATGGAATCCTTTTGAGCCGGGGAATTCGTTGGACCGGAATCTATGCCAAGCTGATCTGGCAGATGGCCCTGGCAACCTTTTTTGCGGGTTCCATCGCCATATTTGCCATGATTCCCGGCTTGCGTTACCTCCTGGAAGAGGGATTCCGACAGATTATCTACCAATATAAGGGACTCCTGCCACCGGGATATGAATTTGAAGTTCTCCCTTTGCCTTGGAGGTCTATTGCCGTGACCACCGGCGAGGTGTTTGCTATTGTGGTTTTGGTGACTATTTTTGTTTTACTGCGTCTCCCTATGCGTGCGGGAACGGCCCCTTCCGATCTTCTCCACGGTGATGGTCGGGCACCAAGAAAAACCCGAAGAAAAGGTAAGGTCTGAAATGGCAGAGAATGTCGGCCCATGCTAAATGATGAAATTGTACCTTATCTTGTTGATATGACTGCACAATCAGACAGGATTGGGTTGATCGATGGTCTGGTCAAGACGCTGAATAAGTTTACATCGGCCTCTTTGGTCCGTTTTTTTGATTTGCACCAGAAGGCTGTCAAAGAGCAGCAAACATCCGGATTTTTGATTGAATACGTGCTGCATGAGCCTTTATCTCCCATGAGTAAGGCAATCCATGTCGGTGAAATTCAAGGGTTGGCCCAGGTGATCGGTCAAAGTAGTCATACATTCGTACCCATCATGCGTCTTGCGTCAGACCAGGGCGAGCAATTGGTATTTGCCCTGGTGGAGGGGTCAAAGGTCCGTAGCGTTCTGCACTTGGAGACACCTAAGCTTGATGTGCAGGATGAGGTGATGTCCAGATTGTTTTGGAATATGTTCGTGAATCTGGAACGGACGATTCGTGCCAAGGATCAGGATCCTTTGACCGGGTTGTTGAATCGTCGTTCCTTCGATGAGACGATTTCCACTATTCTTGATTGTAGTATGAATGACAGTGAGATTAACCGCCTGGGGGGTGAAGGGGCTTGTCTTGCTGTGTTTGATATTGACCATTTTAAACGGGTCAATGATACGTTTGGACATGCCATTGGCGATGAGGTCTTGATTTTGTTTGCCCGCCAGATGGAACGGATGTTTCGTGTTGCCGATATTTTGTATCGTTTTGGTGGAGAAGAGTTTTTAGTTATTTTGTTGGATGTGGATGTGATCAAGGCGCGTGCGGCATTGGAGCGTTTCCGGGAGAGCATTGCCACGCACCGTTTTCCGCAGGTCGAGACGGTGACGGTAAGTATTGGATTTGTTATGGTTAACGGCAGGGACTTTCCTCCAGAGTTGATCGAAAAGGCCGATAAGGCACTTTATTATTCCAAGGAAAACGGGCGTAATCAGGTCAATGGTTTTGACGATTTGGTCCGGGAAGGGTTGTTGGCCAGTATTGCGCATGGTAGCGAAGAAGATGTGGAAGTGTGGGGATGATCGTGGGGATCATCTTCCTTTCCCAAAGGGACGGACTATTTTTTAACCCTGTACCAGCCTTATGGATGTTGAACAATGCTTTCTAATACCGTAATCAAGCCGAGTCAACGTTATCAAGAGCAATTGGACGGTGGTTTGCTGACACAGGACCAGGATCAGTCGGCGGCTTTGCCCTATTTGGATGGTCTGGTGGAATCGCTGTGTCGTCCCGTGGCACTGACGGCCACCCAGGGGGTTATGGTTTGGCGGTATGAGGATGGTTTGCCAGAACCGCGAGGTCTCTACATGCATGGCCCGGTGGGGCGGGGCAAATCCATGTTGATGCAATGGGTGTTTGACGCGGTCCCTTTTAAGGAGAGACGCCGGGTTCATTTTCATCCGTTCATGGATGAACTGCATAATCGTATGCACAAGGCTAGGCCGGAAGTCAACGTGGATGTGATGTTGTATATTGCCAGTGAAATTGCTATGGAATCCAGGCTATTGTGTTTTGATGAATTTTTTATTGATCATATTGCCGATGGGATGCTTTTGGGACGGTTATTATCCGCTTTGTTTCAGTGTGGGGTGACGTTGTGTGCCACATCCAACTGGGATCCTGACAATTTATTCAAGGGGGGATACAACCGGGCCAGTTTTCTGCCATTGTTGAACACGATAAAAAAGCATGTGGAACCGATGGATTTGTCCAGTGGTGCCGATTGGCGGCGTAAGGGGGGGGCTGTCGCATCTCTCAAGGATGGGACGGCGGAGGAGGAATTTATCCGATTGACCCAATCCAAACCCAGTCCGGCCAAACTGACCTTGGGGCGTCATGAGATGGCCGTTCGGGGAAAGAAAAATGGTCTTTATTGGTTTGACTTTAAAGAATTATGTGTTCGCAATCTGGGGGCATCGGATTATATGGATTTATGCAAGAAGGCAACGACGGTCATCATTTCCGACATCCCCGATTTGCGGGCCAATGTGGCTGACTCCGCTTCACGTTTTGTCATCCTGGTGGATATGCTCTACGAATCCAAAATACCGCTCCGTTTGTATAGTGCGTTGGAATTTGACGAGCTTTGTCCAGAAGGGCCGGTGGCGTTTGAGTTTCGGCGGGCGGCATCCCGTTGTCACGAACTGATGCGGCTCAACGGTTCGTTATAATCGTTGTATTGCATCGAAATGATCGGAGTCAACACGCCGCAACGCGATCAGGTTCCGCAAAAGGTTTGATAAACGGGATTTTGTATCTCCGGGGGGTGCTGGTAGGAGGCGAATTCTGGTCGGTCCTCATAGGGGCAGGCGAGGGCAGACAATAGAGATTGCAACGGTTCCATGGTGTTGTTTTCGGACGCCGCACGTAAGGCTTCTTCCACCTTATGATTGCGTGGGATGATCGCCGGATTATGGGACCGCATGTGTGTATGGGCAATGTCGGATGGTGTGGCATGACGGGCCAGTCGTTCTCGCCATCTTTGATGCCACGCCTTGAAAGCTTCGTGTTGGTACAAATCTTCGGGGCTAACCTGATCGATGTTCAACATGCGGAAGGTTTGGGTATAATCGGCTTGGTGCTGCTGCATCCACTGCAATAAGTCCGATACCAGGATGGCATCGTCAGGGGCTTCATCGCACAAGCCGATTTTTTTTCGCATCATAGCCAGCCATCGTGTATTAAAAAGTCCACGAAACGTTTGGATGGTTTCCTCGGCCATTTCGACGGCGGTATCTGGGTTGTCATGAAGGAGTGGCAAGAGTGTTTCGGCAAAACGGGCCAGATTCCATTGCATGATTTCGGGTTGTTTTCCAAAGGCGTACCGGCCTGCGTGGTCGATGGAACTGAACACGGTATCCTGGGCATAATGATCCATGAAAGCGCAGGGACCATAATCGATCGTTTCGCCAGAGATGGTTATATTATCGGTGTTCATGACGCCGTGGACAAAGCCGACACGCATCCAGTGGACAATCAAGTCTATTTGCCGATCCATCACCCCTTGGAGCAGCATCAAGGCTGGGTGATCGTTTTCCCGTATTTCGGGGAAATGCCGATTCAGGGCATAATCGACGAGGGTTCGGATCCCTGTAATTCCCCCTTTGATCGCCATATATTGAAAGGTGCCAACACGCAAATGGCTGGCAGCCACACGGGTCAATATGGCTCCGGGTTGTTCGGTTTCGCGGAATATTTGTTCTCCGGTGGTGACGACCGCTAGGCTGCGTGTTGTGGGAATCCCCAGGGCATGCATGGACTCACTGATGATATATTCGCGCAACATGGGTCCAAGGACCGCTTTGCCATCGCCGTTGCGTGAATAGGGGGTGCGACCGGAGCCTTTGAGTTGAATATCCAGGCGTTGATGATCGGGTGTCCGATGTTCACCCAGGACGATGGCCCGACCGTCACCCAGCATGGTGAAAAAGCCGAACTGATGGCCGGCATAGGCTTGTGCCAAGGGGTCAGCCCCTGGGGGGATCCGATTGCCCGAAAACAGGTGCGCACATTGCACATCGTTGGCGTCTGCAACGTGCAATCCGAGCTTCTTGGCAAGCGATACGTTGAAAATGACCATGCGTGGGTTTGGAACCTGGACCGGCAGGTGACGGGTATACATCAAGCTGGGCAGGTGCGGGTAGCTGTTATCAAAGCGGAAACCGGTAATACACATGTTGTCATCCTCCTCTCGGGTTTTTCCAAACAAGAAGCTGTATCTTGGAATTTACCGGAATACCATGGAAAAAAAATCCCCGACTGTCTACCATGGCCGTCATTGGTTTGCTTGACTGATATTTTCGACCTATGGACACCCCATGCATCTCCCAGGAACCTATGTATACGCCGTTAATTTCTCTCCCTCTTAAAAATTTATTAAACAGTTATACCGAACCGGCCATCCTGTTGGATAAGGATTTTTTTATTCATGGTTATAATGATGCCTACATCCAGGAGTATGGCAGCGTTTCAATTCCAGAGGGCCATAAATGCTACGAGATATCCCATTCTTTCTCCAAGCCGTGTGACCAGGAGGGGGAGTCTTGTCCCATGTTCTCCTGCATGGAATCGGGACGTGCCCATAAAATGATGCATGTCCATGTCACGTCGCGGGGGCGGGAATATGTTGAGGTGGAGATGCGGCCCATTGCCGGGGATGATGGTCAACCGGAATATTTTTTAGAAATTCTTAAGCCAAGTCATATTGCCCAGGCCATGCCATCACCGGTTGGCTTGGTGGGTACTTCGGAACCGTTCAACCATATGATCGATATGATCCGGCGTGTCGCTCCCAGTCGGGTTTCGGTATTTTTATCGGGTGCTTCCGGTACGGGAAAAGAGGTCGTCGCACGGGCTATTCATGATTCCAGTGATCGCAGTGATAAACCGTTTGTGCCGGTGGAATGTTCAGGATTGACCGAGACGCTGTTTGAAAGTGAATTGTTTGGCCATGAAAAAGGGGCGTTTACCGGGGCTTATTTGAAAAAACGGGGTTTGGTGGAAGCGGCCCATGGTGGCACGCTTTTTTTGGATGAGATCGGCGATGTCCCGTTGCCGTTACAGGTTAAATTATTACGGCTTCTTGAAACCAAAACCTACCGCAATGTCGGCAGTGTCGATACCCTCCATGCCGATTTTCGGCTCATTTCGGCGACCAATCAGGATTTGGGTGCCATGGTGGAAGCGGGGACATTTCGCCTTGATCTGTACTATCGTATTTCCGTTTTTCCCATTCATATTCCTTCGCTGAGTGAACGGAAAAAGGATATCCCCTTGTTGGTGGAAACTTTGTTGCAGCGCATGGAGGGTTTCCGCAACAATGGCATCACGCCACGGGCCATCAAAGCTTTGGAAAATTATCATTTTCCAGGGAATATACGGGAACTGCTGAATTTTCTCGAACGGGCACTCCTTTTGGCGGAGAACGAACCCATCGATCTCAAGCATCTTCCGCAGGTGTGTCGAGATCTTTCCACGGCGGACGATACGGCGGTGTTGCAAGACGAAACCATACTGCCTCTTCGCGAAGTGGAACGCCGTTACATCAAACAGGTTCTTGCACGGAGTCAGGAAGATCGGAAAAATCTTGCCGAACGGCTCGGGATTAGCGAGCGGACCCTCTACCGCAAAATTGAGGAAGCCCATGGGATCAATGATTCGATCACGGAGTGCCAGGAATCCAATGTCCTCTGATCTTTCTTATTGGAAATGGCATGTCGGGTGCATCGGTCTGAAGATATTCTTGACCGTGTCTCAATAGGAGAACTCGTATCATGGGATCATTATCCATCGTAGCCAGCCAGCAGGAATATAAAATATTTGATCATGAGGCAGGGGAAATTTTGATAACGGGCATCGGTAGTTATAGAAATGCCCTGAGAATTTATGATCGGTTGACGATGCTACGGGAAATCGCCGATGGATCTCAGATAGGCTCGACCGCCAATCTGATCATGTAACCAAGTTTTCTCTCGGAACGGATATTTTGTCAACCAAAAGGACTTGTCCCGTTGGTAAAGAAAAGGTTTGCTTGTCGTTTGGTGGGAAATACCGTTTTAAAAAACGAACTTTCGCGCTATAGTGGATGCGGCGTTTGAGAAACTTTTAAGCCACTTTGAAGAATATACCATGGACGCCCTGGGGACAGCCGTGTGCCGTTCGTCCCGTTTTGGTCATTTGAGTGAGGTTCGACTATCATGAGAATCCTGATCGCTGACGACGATGACAGTTGTAGGCTCCTGCTGAAAGACATCCTTGCCCCCTATGGCGAATGCGCTTTGGCAGAAAACAGTAGCCAAGCGTTGGATCTGTTCCGCAACGCCTACAACGAAGAGGCCCCTTTTGAACTGGTGTGCCTGGATATCATGATGCCTGATCTGGATGGCAAAGAGGCCCTGTCCCAAATGCGGGGTATTGAAAAAAAGTTGAAAGTCTCTCCCAATGATCGAAGCATTATTTTCATGATTACCGCCCTGAATTCCATGCAAACCGTGGTTTCGTCTTTTGAGGGAGGTGGCTGTAATGCTTACCTTACCAAACCAATCACCAAGCGTTCTTTGCTTGAGAAAATTAAAAAATACGGGTTGATTGACTGAGTTGACATGAGAAGATGGATCAACCATCCGGGAACGCAGAGGGTAATCGGATCTTGCCATGCCCAAACAGACTAAAACATACACCAAAATCCTTGAGGCGGCGTTGCCACTGTTTGCGGCGTTTGGCTACCGAGGAGTCGCCATGCGCGATATTGCCAATACCGTTGGCATTACAGCGGCGGCACTGTATAACCATTTTCCAAACAAAGAGACTTTGTATCTCAAGGCATTGGAATATGCCTTTGAGGCGCAGGTGGGGGGATTGTCGGGGGCACTCGGAAACGCTCGGACACCGCACGAACGATTGACCGCTTTTGTCGGTTTTTGGGTGGAAACCTTTGGGAGTGATGTCATCCTCCGTGCCCTGTTGCAGAGAGAAATGACCGATGCCGACGATACCCGGTTGGCCCTGTTGGTCCAGCACGTATTCCAACCGATTTATGCGGAGGTTGAGAGTTTCCTGACCTCCATCTCCGGGCGACATGACCCGTTGATGTTATTCACTTCCATCGCCGGGTTGGTCATGTATCACTTTGAAACTACCCCCATGCGGAAGCTTCTTCCTGGGTTCCGTCCTAGCCAGGATGAACATGAGGCACTCGTTGAACATGTCACGATGCTCTTGGAACATGGTATTGATATGGCCTAGGTATTTTCCCGCATGGTGGTCGCAGGCCCAAAGGCGATTGACCATGCCGTCCATTGATTAAATATTCCATGGTTTCTTAATGCGTATACTTGTTGTTGATGTTTCGGTGGATGATCGTCGATCAATCATCGATATATTAAAATCGATAGATCATTTTGAAGTGACGCCGGCTGGATCGGCCCAGGAGGCCTATGATCTTTTAGGGATTGGAAAAGAGACCATTCCCCAAATCCAACTGGATCTGATTGTTTTGGATATGGAACTTTCACCACCCGGGGGGCTTGCGGTTTGTCGCATCATCAAAGAGTCGAACCATCTCAAGGATATTCCCATCATTATACTGGCCGGTGACCAGGGGGTGGATAGCTTGGCTTCCGCTTTTTCATTGGGGGCTATCGATTATGTCAGAAAGCCTGTTGAAAAAATGGACCTGTTGACCCGGGTTCATTCGGGTTTGCGCTTGAAAGAGGAAATGGATATTCGAAAAGCGCGTGAGCAGGAGTTGTTGGAAGTTACAAAAAAATTGGCATCGGCCAATCAAATTCTCAGACGCATGGCTTTTTTGGATGGCCTGACGGGAATTGCCAATCGACGATTTTTTGATGAAATTTTTCAAAAGGAATGGCGCCGGGCGGCGCGGTCACAGAGTACAATCGCCTTGATCCTGATTGATATTGATTTTTTCAAATCGTTCAATGATCGTTACGGTCACCAAGCTGGAGATGATTGTCTGAAACAGGTCGCCAAAGCCTTGGAATCTTCTCTGAAACGACCTGGAGATCACGCCATTCGCTATGGCGGCGAGGAGTTTGCCGTCCTTTTGGCGGAGGAGATCAGTCTGGAAGGGACACGGAAGGTTGCGGAAACCTTGCGGGCTAATGTCGAAGCCCTTGGTTTGACGCACGACGGGAATCCCGTCCATGGCCATGTCACGATCAGTGTTGGGGTTGCCCTGGCACGACCTGAGGAGGGATTGTCGCCGCAATCCTTGGTGACGCAAGCGGACAAGGCCCTCTATGAAGCCAAACACCAGGGGCGCAATCGCATTGTCATCGCTTCGGGTTTAAGCACCAGTTTTTAAGTCGGTTTTGTCCCCAATCGTTCACCATCGTAGCCCTCCTGTGATTGGAATTTTTTTTATGGCTGGCTACTTCTCCTCGATGATCACGCAACTTGTGTGCTGACTAGTCCTTACCTAGCCAGAAGATGCATAGCGGCAATCTCAGTCAACGCTGCGTAACCTTGCGTCCAGAAACAGATGATAGAGTGCGGCCACGAGAGAAAAATCCCCAATCAGAAGATCAAGCAATCCTGAGTCAAAGATGTACGGCTCATATTCGGAGACTCGGCACAGATAAACATTCTTTTTTCTGTAGATATTGCGTATCGGTTCTGGTGTTCCTTCCGGTGGCATCACCGGCGGACGTTTGTAGTCGGTGCCTTCAACTGCAAATCCCTTTTTCTCGGCCTCTTTTACCGTATTCAGGAAGAGTTCCTGCCGTTGCTGGATCATTGTCCGAACGGTTCCCATCGTCGTTGGCTTGGCTGAGTAGAAACCCATTCCGTAGCGGCAGCGATCTGGCGTTACTTCGAAAAAATAGGCTGGCATACCGGTCCATTCAGGGTCTTCACGGTGGTAGGCGAACCATGCTTCCGTCTTGTAAGGTGACTTGTTGGCGGAAAAACGGGTATCCCTCTGTGGACGCGATAGCTTCAGGGAGATTTTGCTATCGATTTGTACCATATGCGACGCCAATCCCTCCGCCAGGGATTTAAGCGGTTTCATCACATGGGTTTCATAGGCGTCCTTGTTTGAATGATACCACCCGCGCGAATTGTTTTCTCTCAACTTTCCCAAGAAAAGCGGAAGCTGGTCATTCAGGGGTAAAAATATCGGCGTGTTTGAATCCTTCATTTGAAAACCCACCATGGATGAAAACAATGACATCATTACGGACATCCAGGGCAACCCAATGTGGCAGTTTCGTCGTTGTCTCCCTGGACTCGTTCTAAAGCATCCCAAGTGCCTGCTTGTAGAGATGCAGTATGGCCTCTTCCTCATCGATTTCGTTGGGATCGCGTTTACGCAAGCGAATCACCTGCCGCATGATCTTGGGATCGAACCCTTGTGATTTGGCTTCTGCATAGACATCGCGGACCTGGGAGGCGACTTCTGCCTTCTCCTCCTCGAGACGCTCAATACGATCAATGAAACGCATCAATTGGTCGGCTGCGATTTCTTCAACCACCAAGTGGTCCTCCCCTTTGGGTAACCCGTCTCCCTGATTCTCGATAACTTTCAAACCCATGACTTGATCCTTCGATGATATGGTAATGACACTCCCACGATCAGCATAATCTACCATCAAATTCTTTTCCAGTCTTTACCCAAAACCACCGACAAGGTAGGATGAACTGTGAATGATGAATTTGTCGTGTGTCAATTGTGATGATTACTCTGCGCGTGGAGAACGAGATGTCCCTGTCTCAGCCTGTCGAAGAATCCCTGGTACTGCTGCAAAAACACATCCAGATGTTGGGAGATATCCCCAACGTCACCAAAGCTGGATTCATGAATATTGCCGATCACATGGGGGATTTTTCCGCCAGCTTTGCTTCGGGAGCCAGTCGTGCCATCACCATTCGCGAGCGTATTGGCGTCAACAACAGTGAATTGGGACTGACCGATCTTCGCCACAACCTGCGGCAGATCTATCGTGAAATCACCGGGGTGTTTCAGTCCATCAAGTCCCTGGTGAAAGATAAAGAATCCTTTTCCTCCAGCATGGAACAAATCGCCGATTGGGGAATGCGTCTGGAACAGGATGCCCATCTGCCGCTCATGGTGGATCAGGTGCGCGGTCAGGGGAAAGAAGAACTTGAACGCCAAACCTTGGCCGCCATCATCGATAGTCTGATGCGGCAAATGCGACCGTTGGTTCACGAGGTTTCTTCCTGTACCCAGGAAGCCAGCGATATCATGAATCACCTCACCCGGCGTATTGTCGCCGATCTTGATACCTCCAACCACAGCCTTACTGTTCTCAAAGGCCATACGGCATCGACCTTGAAGCGGATGTCTGCGGGGGTCCAAAACCTCCTCAAGAACTGTACCCTGGTGGAAAGTCAATCCGATAGCGTCAATGAGATCATCTTTGAGATGGTCCAGGCCATGCAGTATGACGATATTTCGTCTCAGCGCATCAGTCATGTCATCACCGCATTGCAAAAGGCCATGGAAAAGCTTCAATCTCTCGGCACCGCCGAGGATCCTCAAACCAACTTGCGTTGGTTTATCCTGGTCATCCGCATTTGCGGTGAGCAACTGCGCGGGATCAATACCGATCTGGTGGCTGCGGTCAACGATATGCATCATCATCTCACCCGTATTTCCGATGTCGCCGAAGGACAAAAAAATGCCGTTTCTTTAGCCCAGAGCCTGAGCATGGAGTTGCGTAAGGATTGCGCTGAAATCAGCTATCACCTTCATATTCTGTTACGCTTGGGTGTGTTCGACGAAGACCTTTCCAGCGATGTCCTCAAAACCCTTTCCAAGGCGGAAAATGCCGTTTTCCAAGCCAAACGTGCCCTGGATATGCTTTCCATGACCTGTGAGCGTCTGGAACATCTGGTGATGGGGCTGGATACCAGTCGCAACGGTCGCTTGGAAAATCTGGCCCGCTCCGTATCGGCCATTGCCATGATCGTCAAGCAAGAGGGGAAGGAACGCCATGCCCAACTGATGCAAGCGGTGGATAAGCTTCAGGCGATTACCATGTTTTTTTCTGAAAAAACCACCCCGAAGGTGATGCGGACCCATAGTTTATTGCGTCGTCTTCCCATGTTGCTGCAACAGATTGAAGCGACCAATAATGACATTCGCGCCATGATGAATGAAAATCTATCGGGATCCCGCACCGTTGGCATCCAGATCATGTTGCTTTCGGCGGAAATGGATTTTCACAACACCATCGAACGTGAATTAAACCGGATCATGGAACAACTCGCCATGACTACAGAGAAGGTAGCGACGGGTACCCTGGCGACCGAACTCGGTGGTAATCTTCATGAAATGGCCCGTGAATTTGAAGATTTGGCTTCCATGTATACCATGGACAGCGAACGCCGCGCCCATGGAGACGCCCTGGGTGGCGATGCCGACCTTTTTGGCGAATCGACTGGTTCAGACGACGAAATTGAACTGTTCTAAATCAGGATCTTCAGTCTTTAGTTTGAACGACCGTTTCCAGCCTACGCAACCCGGACTTGAAGTCTGGACACTCTTGGTCCAGACTTCAAGCCGAATTTCGAGTAGTTACGCAGGATATTTCAGGAAGCCATTTCTAAAAGAAGTTTGTTGAGCTTGCGGATAAACCCCGGAGGGTCATCCAATTGCCCACCTTCGCTTAACATGGCCTGATCGTACAAGATACGGCCCAAATCGTTAAACCGTTCCTCGTTGCTTTCGTTGCGTAAACGCTCCACCAAGGGATGGCTGGGGTTGAGTTCCAGAATGCGCAAGGTTCCGGGGACACTCTGTCCCGCCTCTTTGAGGATACGCGCCATGGTGGAACTCATGTCGTGTTCGTCACTGACCAAGCAGGCGGGGGAATCGGTCAGCCGGTGGGTCAATCGTACCTCTTTGACGATTTCTCCCAGATTTTTCTTCACCCGTTCCACCAAATCTTTGAAATCCCCCTCTTTCTTTTCCAACTCTTTTTTCTCATCTTCATTTTCCAACTTGCCCAGGTCCAATCCCCCCTTGGCGACCGATTGCAACGATTTGCCTTCAAACTCGGTGAGATGAGAAATCAACCATTCATCCACCCGGTCACTGAGCAACAAGACTTCGATCCCTTTTTTGCGGAAGATTTCCAGGTGTGGACTGTTTTTTGCGCCAGCAAAATTTTCAGCCGTGACATAATAGATTTTTTCCTGATCCGGCTTCATCCGGCTCACATACTCGGCGAGGGAAACTTCCTGATCGGCGGTATCGTTGTGGGTTGTGGAAAACCGGAGAATCTTCGCCAAACGATCCTTGTTGCTGAAATCCTCGATCACCCCCTCCTTGAGTACCAACCCAAAGGTTTTCCACAACTCTTTGAACTTATCCGGTTCTTTTTCCGCCATCTCTTCAAACAGGCCAAAAACCTTCCCCACGGCCCCTTTGCGCATCGCTTCGACCATGGGATTGTTTTGCAATATCTCCCGAGAGATGTTGAGCGGCAGATCGGCGGAGTCGATGACCCCTCGGATGAACCGCAGATAACGCGGCATCAACTCTTTTGCCCCCTCCATGATAAACACCCGGCGCACATAAAGTTTGACGCCATGTTTACCATCGCGATCCCAAAGATCGAAGGGTGCTTTTTTGGGAACATAAAGCAGAAGGGTATAATCTTGTTTTCCTTCCAGCCGGACATGCAGATGGGTTAGGGGTTCTTCATAATCGTGGGAGATATGTTTGTAGAATTCCTTATATTCTTCATCTTTGATGTCACTTTTATTTCGCGTCCACAGTGCCGAGGCCTTGTTGACGGTCTCCCATTCGGGGGGCTTGACCTCCTCCGGTTTGTCCGCTTCCTTGTCTTGATCCATCTTGGAATAATCGGGTTTGACCATGAGGATGGGCCAGGGAACATGGTCGGAGAATTTGCGGATGATGGAACGGAGTCGCCAATCATCCAGAAATTCGGTTTGGTCATCGTTGAGGTGCAGAACAATCTCCGTACCCCGTTTTTCCACGTCCACCATTTCGATGGTGTATTGACCATCCCCAGAAGACTGCCAGCGGACCCCGCTTTCCCTGGGAAGACCGGCTTTACGGGTCGTCAGGGTGACATTGTTGGCGATGATAAACGCCGAATAGAATCCGACGCCAAATTGACCAATCAGATTGGCATCCTTGGCTTGATCACCGGTCAAAGATTTTAAAAATTCTTTGGTCCCCGACCGGGCGATAGTGCCGATGTTGCTGATCACCTCATCCCGGTCCATACCGATACCGTTATCGGTGATGGTAACCGTCTTGGCCTCTTTGTCGCAGGTGATGCGGATTTCCAGGTTGGGTTCATTTTCGTATAAACTGGCGTTGGATACCGCTTGGAATCTGAGTTTATCCGCCGCATCCGAGGCGTTGGAAATCAGCTCTCTGAGGAAAATCTCCTTGTTGCTGTACAAGGAGTGAATCATCAGGTGGAGAAGCTGGGTCACTTCGGTTTGGAAGGCATGTGTCTCTTTGTGTTCAACATTGCTCATGGTGGCCATCAACCCCTTCAAAATGGTCTAGCGTTCAGAAAAAAAAACTGTCGTTGGCAGATATGGGGATGACCAATCGATTCCGCAAGGGTTGTTGTGATTTTTTCCCCGCTTTAAACCCTTTTTAGATCAAACCATCTTTCTTTTTTGTCTGCACTCTGCGGTTTAATGTTTGTCGGGTGATGCCCAATAATGCTGCGGCGATACCTTGATTATTTCCAGATCGGCGTAGTGCTTCCTGGATCAACAGATCGGTGGCTGTTTGGATGGTCGGCAGGGGATCGGGATGGTCGCGGAATATTCCTTCATCACTGTCATGACGTTGTGGTTCGGCCACGGTCAATCCAGACTTGGAGAAAATATGCCGTTTAAAAAGATCCATGGATAACATACCCCCTTCATGATGGGCCATGGCATCCATGGTCATCCCTTTCAACTCCCTGATATTTCCGGGGAAATGGTAGGATTCCAATAATTTAAAAATTTCTGGAGGGGGTGTTGGGACCGGATGTTTCCGGGTTTCCGATATTTCCGCCAAGAAATGGTTCAGCAAAAGTTTGATATCCTCTTTGCGTTCCCGCAAGGGGGGGATCAAGACATGATGCGCGGCCAAACGAAAATAGAGATCGGCGCGAAAACCGGAGGTTTCCATGGCTTGTGCCAAGTTACGATTGGTGGCGCAAATGACCCGGGCACTGGTTTTGATGGGGAGATCGCTTCCCAGGGGGTAATATTTTTTTTCCTGCAACAGACGCAACAGCTTGACTTGGGATGCCTGTCCCAAGTCGCCGATTTCATCCAGGAACAGCGTTCCATTTTTAGCGGTGGCAATCATCCCTTCACGATGCTGATCGGCCCCGGAAAAGGCCCCGCGACGGTGGCCAAAGAGGGTATCAGAGAACATATTATCATCGATACCCGCCACATTGACCGCGACCAACGGCCCTTCGCGACCACTTAAGCGATGGGTCGCTTCCACCATAAGTTCTTTGCCAACCCCCGTCTCGCCCATGATTAAAACCGGCTCTTCCGCATCGGCCACCGCTTCAATGTATTTAAAGATGGCGTGCATTTTTCGGCTTTGGGTGATGATTTCGGAAAAGGCGGGATTGTGTTCAACCCGGTCCGAGAGCAGATGGTGTTTGAGGCGTCCAATCTCCAACTGGAGATGATGGCGTTCCATGGCCCGTTGCACGCTGGAAATGAAACGATTTTCATCCACCGGTTTGACCAAGTAGTCGAAAGCACCTTCTTTCATGCAGGAGACTGCGGTATCCAGATCATGAACTGCCGTCATGATGATCACAGGGATGTCGGGGAAAAAACGCCGAATTTGGGGAAGGAGTTCCCGACCTGTGAGATTGGGCATCATCAGGTCCAGCAGGATGACCGATGCCCCATGGATTTCCAATTGGCCGATAAGTTCACGGCTATCGGGATAGGTGACCACGGGTGAAATATCATGGTTGCGCAGCAGCACCATGGAGGAGAATAATAATTCTTCCTCGTCATCGACCAAAACGACCGGTGCGGTATAGCGTTGTTTATGGGGCATGGGTTGGGGTATTGGTTTTTTGTTGGAGCAGCGGTTGAAAAATCAGAAAATATGGATCATTACCCATTCTGGATCACTCCGACAAGGATTTCATATAGATCAGGTTGTCATCACCTGTGCGGTAATAATCTTTGAGAACACACTGAATGTGATAACCTGTCTTGGCATAGAACCCCCGGGCGCGCAAATATCCGGGGGTCGATGAGGTTTCCAGGTAGATCCGTTTGGCCCCGGCGTGTTTCATGGCGGCTTCTGCGGCCTCTTGGAGGCGTTGACCCAGACCGCTCCCCTGCAATTTCGGCACGACGACCAACCAGTAGAAATCAAAACGCCCATCCGTCGCCGTAATGGGGCCGTAACAGGCATAACCGGATAGTTGCCCGGAAGGTTCTCGCGAAAACAAAAAATAATAGCCGCTTTTATCCCCCATAGTGAGTCTGGCTTCCACCAACTCCACCGCCATTTCTACCTCTTCCGGGGTAAAATTACCACTTCGGGTTACCAGATCACGAACCCGGTCCATGTCCTCCGGGACTGCAACCGTATCGAATAAAACATCTGCACCACTTTGGTGGATCATGGCGGATCGCCCTCCAAAATACCTATTTTCACAATGACTGGATCTTTCCGAACCCAGAACCCATGGGTTTAGTTTTGGAACTTTTTGATTCTTCCACGGAAATTGTATGACGGGCAAGGCTTCCTAGAATCTGGTACCCCTTCACCCGGTGCGATGTTTGATCTTATTTTCCAGTGCCTTCAACTCGGCCTCGTCCTGCGCATCCGCTGCTTGTGCCTCTTGGGTTTTGCGATGTTGGTCGTAGTTCAGAAACTTTGGGGCAATCTGTTGCTCCATCTGCGCATGACTCACAGATCCCGCCCCGGACAGGAGGGGGAAATCATTCGCGGTGATGATTTGCCCAACGTTCTCGCGCCAGAAACTCATACTGGTCATCGTTTGCCGTTTGGCACGCAATTCGGCGGTTTCCAGAAAGATGACCACCAAGCGGTTGAGAGTGTCGATTTCGTCTTCGGTTAAGTAATTTTTGGCTACCAGGATGTCCTGTTTGCGTACCCTTTCGCCTTTCCAGGCCAGCAAGCCAAAATAGGCGTCGGCAGGGTTGGCACGGGCAAGGATAATTTCGGCGGCGGTTTGCCGTGTCACTGCGTACAGCAGCAGGTTTTGCACGGTGGCAAAGAATTGCTGGATGGTCCGGTCGGTCTTGTCGTAATCGGACGCCAGCGCAAACAGGTCGCGCACCTTCTGATAAAACCGTTTTTCCGAGGCGCGAATATCGCGGATGCGCACCAGCATCTCGTCGAAATAATCGGGGCGGCCATCGGGGTTCTTGAGCCGCTCGTCGTCCATGGCGAAACCCTTGCGCAGGTATTCCGCCAGCACCGTGCTGGCCCAGCGGCGAAACTGCACCCCACGCGGTGAGCGCACGCGGTAGCCTACGGCCAGAATGGCGTCCAGGTTGTAGAGCGTGACCGAGCGGCGCACATCGCGGACACCCTCGGTTTGAACTACCGAGGATTCCTCGGTAGTTGCTTGCCAAGCCAATTCACCATCGGCATAGATATGTTTGAGATGTAGCCCGATGTTGTCCGTACTGACGTTGAAAAGCTCCGCCATCTCACGCTGCGTCAGCCAAACAGTACTCTTGTTGGCATATAATTGAATGCGGCTTTGGCCATCTTCGCTGGTGTAGAGGATGAGTTGCGTCATGTCCAACCCAGCGCGGCCTGAACCAAGCGTAAGATCAAGGCATCGTAGTTGATCCCCGACCGCAACACCGTGACCACAAAGCCGGCATCATGAGATAAGCATGGGTTGGCATTGACTTCCAGGATCCACGGCTGATTTTCGGCATCGACGCGAAAATCAACCCGAACATACCCCTCCAACGCAAACATTTGCCACACGTCCAAAGCGATGGTCTGCAACCGTTTTAATAGCGGCTCATCGCATGGCGGAAACTCAAACCGACGTGGCGTATGGTGGTATCCAAAACTGGCGGCATCCCACTTGGCGGCATAATCGATGATGCGCACCCCCTGATCGGGGTAGTCCACAAACAACATTTCCACCGCCCCAAACACCTGCCCTCCCGTTGGACCCGCCACCACCGAGCAATTGAATTCCCGACCCGCCACATACCGTTCGGCAAAATGGTCGTGGGGTGACACAACACGGCGTTTCGCCAAGGCGGCGGCGACTTCCGACCCTTTGACGACCGAACTCTCATCCATATCCAACGACCCATGTTCCCACACGGGCTTGACGATCCAGAGATCATCCCCGGAAACATCCGTGCCAGTCGTCGTCCATGGCGGGGTGGGGAAACCGGCTGCTTGCAATGCGAGTTTGCAGGAGATCTTGGAGTTGACCACCTCCTGGAGTCCACCCGATACCCCGGTTATGGGGATACCCGTTTGGGCCAGACGTATCGCCGCCTCATGGGCACGCCGACCTAGACCACCCAACCCTTCTACCAGATTAAAAATAACTTTGGGGTTGTGCTGGGAGATGGCGGATAGTTGTTCCAGATTCGGCCCCAAAGCGATAATGGGAGCGGTCATCCCAAGGCGTATCAGGCTTTCGGCGACCTCCGAGGCCTGAACACGGGTATCTTCCTCATCCAGTGAGTCACCCCAGGCACCATGCACCACCGCAACAACGTCACCCTGGTTCAAGGAGGGGGTATTGTCTACTGATGCGGCGGTCACAACCGTTTCCGGCCCGCTTCCAGGATCATCCCCAGCATGTCGTCATAAGCGACCCCGACAAGACCGGCGATGATGGGAAGATCGGAATGGGTTTGATGCAATCCCGGTAGCGGGTTGGCTTCCAGGAAATAGGGATTCCCTGCTGCATCACAGCGAAAATCGATGCGGGCGACATCGCGGCACCCCAATGCCATAAACGCTTCACGGCCCAGTTGCACAATCCGATCCCCGACCGTATCCTGCGCCAATTGATACGTGACCCGCGATTCACTGAGTTCCTTGTTGGTCATGGTGTAGATTTCGGCGTCGGCTTGGTCGTTGAGGAAAATTTCCATGATTCCCAACGGATGGATATCGGGGGTATTGCCGATCAAGGCGACGGTGAATTCCCGTCCCGATAAGAACGTTTCCACCAGTACGGGTTGGCGAAACCGTTCCAGTTTGGCGGCAACGACCCCGGGCAACTCTTTTTTGTCCCGCACCAGGGATTGCAGATCACACCCCTTTCCCGTCCCTTCCCACAATGGCTTGACGAACAAGGGGAAGGGGAGATTGATTTGGGCAATATCATCCAGGGAGTTGACCACACACCAGGGTGCCGTCGGAATCCCGGCGGTGTGGATGACCCGTTTGGCCATGGCTTTATCCAACGTCAAGGCCATGGTCAGCGGATCGGAAAATAAATAGGGTTGCCCAAACATTTCCAACAGTGCCGGCACCTGGGCTTCACGGCTTCGTCCATGTAGCCCCTCTGCGATGGATAAAACCAGATCCCAGCGCATCCCTTCGACCAACCGACGGGCCAATTGTTGCCCTCTGCCGATCCGTTCCACCGAATGTCCCAACCGGGTCAGGGCACCGTCGATATGATCCAAGGTATCGCCGGTATCGAATTCAACCACATCTTCCGCGCTGTAGCCTTCACGCAGGTAGTCGTCGCGCAGATCGTAAACAAAGCCAACACGCATAGGGGACTTCTCCATGAACCTCAAGTGGATGGAGAATCGCCAGTTACCCCATCGGGATAACGGCAAGTCCGGCCTTGGTAGTTGGTCAACAACAGATCACCCTCTTCCCGGTTGAGGGGCATACCGGGCAACAGGGGAATCTTGCCGCCATTGTCCGGGGCATCGATGACAAAGCTGGGTATTGCCAAACCGGAAGTGAATCCACGCAGTTGTTTAATAATTTCCAGCCCTTTGGTCACCGGGGTACGAAAATGGGACGATCCAGGGATGGGGTCACACTGGTACAGATAATAGGGGCGGACGCGATGGCGCAGCAGACCATGATAGAGCCGTTTGAGGGTTTGGGCATCATCATTGATCCCAGCCAGCAATACGGTTTGCGCCCCCAATGGCAAGCCGGCATCGGCCAGACGACCCAGCGCGACCGATGCTTCGGGGGTCAGTTCGTCGGGATGGGTGCAGTGGATATTGATCCACAATGATTTAAACCGGCTGAGAAGGGCCGCCAACGCAGGGGTAATCCGCATGGGCAGGACCATGGGAACTTTGGTTCCGATACGGAGGATTTCCACATGAGGAATTTCCGCCAGACGTTGCAACAACACGCCGAGTTCTTCATCGCCCAAGGTCAGGGGATCGCCACCGGAGATGACGACATCGCGTATCCGATTATCGCCAGCGATATGATCGACCGCTTGCCGCCAATGTTGCCGAAAGCCTTGTATTTTTTCCTGGGGTTGGGTGCCTACCATGCGTGAGCGGGTGCAATATCGGCAATAGGTGGCACACTGCTTGGTTGCCATGAGCAACACCCGGTCGGGATAGCGATGAACGAGGCCGGGGACGACCGTTCGATCTTCCTCTCCCAGGGGATCGATCAGTTCCTGCGGTGTCACGACGCGCTCGCCGCCCACGGGGATATGCGTCCGCCGTAGGGGATCGGTACCATTTTCCGGGTCCATCAATGACGCATAATAGGGGGTCAAGGCCATGGGAAGTTTGGGTTCACCACGGCGAAATGCGTTTAACTCTTCGGGCGTCAGATAAAACAGTCTTTGCAGATCTTCCAACCGATGAATACGGTTTTTCAGTTGCCAACGCCAATCATTCCATTGTTGCGCCGTGACATCGGGATAGTGGCGGCTACGAAACTGTTGACTACGTTCATTTTCAGGGAACGTCGGGGAGAGGCCAGGCAGGGCGTGGCAAAATCCAGAGAGATGTTTGGACGAGTGGGGCAGGGGGGAATAGCGACTTTCAGGAGGTTTATCTTCCTGGTCGCCCGAAGGTTCGTCATCGCCACCATAGCCTTCGCTTCCGTCAAACAAACCACGGTGTGAAGTTTGGTGGATCGGCAAGGTGACACTGGCTTGGCTCATTTTGCGATCCTTTTATTTCAAGTTACAGGTTTTCTTCATAAGGAGAATCCGCTGCCTTCCAAAAGCAGTACCCCGAATTCTGGCTTACGTATAAGTCAACATCGGGGGGTTGACAAGTTTTTTCTTTCATGGGAACACATTTTTTTTTCAACGGGGTTGCTTCAAAGAATATGTTATTGAAAAATATATATAATTTATTTCAACTGGCGTCACGGTCCGGGGAAGGATTTTGGACTGTTTTTTGGCAACGATCCGACATTAATTTCATGCATTTCGCACGCCAGACGATGGCTTGATTTGCAGGGAAGGCAGTACCATCGCACTTTAAGTTAGAGCCATACGATTCTTGACAAATCTTAAAGGGTGTCCATATGGCCTCCCATGTTATAGAATGGTAGAATTGCGGGTAAACGGTTTGGGATGTTCCAGCGAAAGGGGCAGGTATGACCCAGTGGAAGAAACTTGTTCTTGGCGTTCTCTTCCTGGTCCTGTCGGTGGTCCTGGTGTGTTGGCTTGCCCGTTCTTCCCTGTCCCCTCCCTCGGACAATCGGAAACAAAATCCCGCTACCGCCACGATCCGACTGCGGTTTGGCCATAATTCCCCGGTGGACAGTGCCCTACATGTGGCGGCGCAACGCTTTGCCGACGATATCGCCCGTAAAACCAATGGCAAGGTCCAGGTGACGGTCTACCCATTTCAGGAACTGGGCAACGATGATCAAATGTTGGAAATGGCCCGTCAAGGCAGACTGGATATCCTCCTGACGCCAACCGCTAAAATGAGTGTGGCGATACCCGCCATGCAATATGCCGACCTCCCCTTCTATTTTCCCTCCAGGGAGGCCCTTTACCACATGCTTGACGGCGAACCGGGACGGTTGCTGTTGGGAAAGCTGCATACCATCGGTCTTCAAGGAATCGCCTTCTGGGAAAACGGTTTCAAACATTTTACCGCCAACCGTCCTATTCACGACCCCGACGATTTTAAAGGGCTGAAAATCCGTACCATGAAAAGCCGCATTATCATGGACCATTTTGATGCCATGGGGGCTGTCCCTATCCTGATTGATTTCCACGTAACCCGCCAGGCCTTGGCCGACAAAGTGGTCGATGGTGAAGAAAATCCCTTGGTGGCTATCGTTGGCATGAAGTTTTACCAGGTTCAATCGCACCTGACATTGAGCAGCCATGGTTACCTGGGCTATGTCCTGTCCACCAGTGCCAAGGTCTTGCAAAATCTTCCACCCGATATTCGCAGCCTCATCATGGCAACAGGCCGAGAATTGGTCCCCTTCGAACGAGAAGAGACCCAACGTCGGGAAAAACAATTCCTTGAAACCATCCGCCAAGCGGGGGTAACCATCCACAACCTTACCGAGGCCGAACGGCGTCGGTTTACCCAAAATGCCGCTCATATTGTCCGCCAATTCGAGTCGGTCATCGGTTCCGATATCCTCTCCAAAACCGAGGAATCCTTGCGGTTTGAACAACCCATTGCAGAATCGAACAATGATATCGTGATTGGTTTCGATAGCGATCTTTCCAATATTGGGGT
Organism: Magnetococcales bacterium; assembly: GCA_015228925.1. Taxonomy (GTDB): domain Bacteria; phylum Pseudomonadota; class Magnetococcia; order Magnetococcales; family UBA8363; genus UBA8363. The sequence continues at coordinate 35,813 of JADGCQ010000010.1, forward strand.
TCGGGCAAGCTTGGGTATCAAACAAGGTGCCCTGTTGGCCATGGAAGAGATCAACAGATCGGGTGGCGTTCTGGGAAAAAAACTTGTACTCATCAGTCGGGATAACAGGGCTATGCCCTCATCCGGGCTGAGAAATTTTCAGGATCTGGCTTCCAATCCCCAGGTGGTCGCCATACTGGGGGGGGTGTTCAGCAGTATTTCTGAAGTACAATCCAAGGAGGCCCAACGCCTCGGTATCCCCTACCTCGTCCCGTGGGGGGCGGCGGCCTCCATCGTCGAAGATTGCCCACCTCCCAGCTTTACCTTTCGCGTGTCGGCCAATGATCGGTTGGCAGGCCCTTTCCTGGCGGGCAGTGCCATCAAACGGTTCGACAAGGTGGCGTTGGTATTGGAAAACTCCTCTTGGGGCCGGGGAAATCTGGATGCCATGGGGAGCTTTCTGAATCAGGTGGGGCATCCGCCGGTACAGGTTGTCTGGATGAACCGGGGTGAAAACGACGCCGCATCCATCCTGCGCCAAGTCAGAGCATCGGGGGCTAAAGGGATCATCCTGGTGGCCAATACCCGGGAAGGGGCCGGACTCATCAAGGCGATGCTCCGGGATAAAATCGATGGGCAAACACCATTACCCATCATCTCTCACTGGGGAATCGTAAGTGGTGATCTTTGGCATCAGGTTGGGGCCGTTCTCTCAGAAATCGACCTACAGGTGTTGCAAACCTTTTCTTTCGCCAATACAACCAATCCTCAGACCCATCGGGTCTTGGAATCTTATAAAAAAATATTTTATCCCCATGAACGTGAAACGGAAAAAGATTTTCTCCCTTCTCCTGTGGGAATCTCCCACGCCTACGATTTTGTTCACCTCCTGGCTCTGGCAATCGCCAAAGCTGGAAACACGGTCCGTAGCGATATTCGGGATGCGTTGGAACATTTGGATGACTATCGGGGGCTGATCAAACACTATGTCCACCCCTTTACGCCAGAACATCATGATGCTTTGGACGTGGAGGATTATTTCCTGACCCGGTTTAATCAAAATGGCCATTTGGTCGCTGGTGACCGTTGACCTTCTCGTATTGGAAACATACATGGTTAAGAAAAGCATCCGTGTCAAGTTAATTAAGTATATTTCTGCCCTGGTAGCCATTACCGTTATCCTCTCCACCCTGTTTCTCTCGCTGCTTTTGTTTGGTCATATGGAACGGGAGCGTCGTGCGAACCTGTCCAATCAGGCGTTGCACGAAATGCTGCGTCTGGAACAGGTCATTGCCATGTTGGTGGAAAATACCCAGCGATTGACCGAAAACCACTTGGTGATCAATGGAATGATCGATCCCCAGGGACGGGAAACTTATCTCCCAAAAATTGTTGAAAATTTTATCTCTGGCCGGGATGTGATCTCCTTTTCCCTGGTCGATTTTGATGGTCGTCCACTCTTTGAAAAGGGAGAACATCCTGTTGACCTCAAGGAATCCGATCAATTACGTATCGCATTGGGAATGGGGCAACCAGGGATATTCCTGTCGCAGTCGGATCATCGTCTGGTGGTGGTTGCTCCCGTCCATTATTATGAAACCACGCAAGGGGCCATCGTTGTCAAATTTGACCTGGAAACGATATGTAAACGATTGTTTATAGGCGAAGAAGGGATATACCAAGCTTTTGTCCATGGGGAGGATAATCTGTATGTGTTTAATTTTCAGTCAGGTATGGATTATCTTTCCGAGACCGTCATGGCGGGAGATTCTGCCCCATTTTTGATGCAACTCAAAGGGGGCGTTCAAGTGGGAACGCCTACGGCGATTTTTTTGATTCCCATTCAGAAAGCCATTGGCAACTTTGTATTGTTGGGATTGGTGCTGGTGGTGGGGGCGGTGGGGGCCTCCATGTGGTTGGGCCATAACATAGCCCGCCCCATCATTGTCTTGAGTGACAGGGTACGAAAAGTCGGTGTCGTTGGCGAATTATGTTGTTCACCCTTGGGAAGTGGGGATGAATTGGAACTCCTGGCCCAGACCTTCGACGAACGGACCCGTGAACTGAGTATGATTCAAAAAGAGCTGGAATATCGGGTTGCCGTGCGCACTTCCGAACTTAGGCGGAGCGAAGCCAGGCTGAACAAGGCGCAATCGGTGGCTCGCGTGGGAAGCTGGCAGTTGGGTATGACCTCTGGTCGTTTGACCTGGTCCGATGAAGTGTACCGCCTGTTTGACATTCCCCAGCAAACCCCTTTGGACTATGAAACTTTTTTTATTCAGTTTGTTTACCCGGATGACCGTGAAAAGGTGGCTCAGGCTTGGCGAAATGCCCTGGCGGGTGTTTCTCCTTATGACGTAGAACATCGCATTGTGGTCAGTGGAGCCATTCGATGGATGCGGGAATTGGCGGAATTTGTCCGCGATGAACACGGGGTCGTCATCGAAGTCAACGGCACCGTCCAGGATATTACCGATCGTCAAGAGGCCCAGGAAAACATTCGCCTCCTGTCGCAGGCCATGGACCAAAGTTCGTCGGAAATTGTGATCACCGATCTGGATGGTCGGATCATCTATATCAACCCCAGGTGCATGGAGACGACCGGTTATTCACGGGATGAACTGATGCACCATAATCCCAGACTTGTCCAATCGGGTAACACCCCTTTGAGTGTGTATCAAGACCTTTGGCAGACCATTTCCAATGGACAAACTTGGCGGGGGGAACTGCAAAATAAAAGAAAAGATGGAACCTTGTTTTGGGAATATGCTGTGATCACTCCGGTCCGTGACATGGACGGAACCATTACCCATTATCTGGCCATCAAGGATGACATTACCGAAAAGAAACAATTGGAGGAAGAACGTCAACAAGCCCTGGCCAAGGCGGAACAGGCCAGTCGGGCCAAGTCTGAATTTTTGGCCAATATGAGTCATGAAATTCGCACCCCGATGAATGCCATCATCGGTTTGAGTCATTTGTGCTTGCAAACCCAACTGACCGCCAAGCAGAAGGATTATATTCGCAAAGTACACAACTCGGCCACATCTCTCCTGCGTATTATCAATGATATCCTTGATTTTTCAAAGATTGACGCCGGACGGTTGGATATGGAATCCATCGCCTTTACCTTGGATGAATTGCTGGGCAACCTGGCCTCCATGATTACGTTGAAGGCTCATGAAAAGCGTTTGGAATTTATCATGAAGCCGGCACTGGATATTCCCCATGATCTGGTGGGGGATCCGCTCCGACTTGGGCAGGTTTTGCTGAATCTGGCCAGCAATGCCGTCAAGTTTACGCAGGAAGGGGAAATCTCCATCACGATCGAAGTGTTGCATCGGGAGGAGGGGTTTATCCGTTTGCAGTTTATCGTTGCGGATACCGGAATAGGGATGAGTGAGGAACAGATCGACGGATTATTTCAAGCATTCAGCCAAGCGGATACATCCATTACCCGCCGGTATGGTGGCACTGGCTTGGGATTGGCCATTTCCAAACGTTTGATTGAAATGATGGACGGCTCCATCCATGTGGAAAGCCAACTGGGTGTCGGTTCCCGATTTCGGTTTGATGTTCGTTTGGGGCTGGGAAAAGAGATGGCTCGTAGGCATTTGGTTCCTGCCAACGATTTTGCGGGCCGGAAGGTGTTGGTTGTGGATGACAATACCAGCACACGGGAGGTAATTGCATTTTATCTCACGGCGTTTACCTTTGATGTCACCCAGGCCCATGATGGCAAGGAGGCGATCCGTGTGCTTGAGGAAGCACAACGATCGGGAGATCCGTTTGCGCTGGTCATCATGGATTACATGATGCCTGAGTTGGATGGTGTTGCGACCGCATCTTTGATCCGTTCCAATCTGGAATTGACTTCTCCACCGTTGATTATCATCACCAGTGCCTTTGGTGAAGAACAGGTGATCAGACGCGCTTCAGAAGAGGCTCAAATCGATGGCTTTCTTGCCAAACCCGTCAACCAGAGTCTGTTGTTTGAATCGATCATGGAAGTTTTTGGCAAGGTATCCCACGATGCAATCAATGATTCCCGTATTCAAGGTCAGGATCGGGAGATATTGGCTCAGTTGTCGGGTGCCCGAATTTTATTGGTGGAGGACAATGAAATCAATCAACAGGTGGCGCGGGAATTGTTGGAACAGGCCAACATTTGCGTGGTCGTGGCGGATGATGGGCAACAAGCGGTTGATTTGGTGTTTCGGGAACCCTTTGATGGCGTTTTGATGGATGTGCAGATGCCCATCATGGATGGCCTGACGGCGACGCGGGAAATTCGTAGGGATCCCCGTTTTTCCGATCTTCCCATTGTGGCAATGACAGCGAACGCTATGTCCGGTGATCGTGAGTTGTGTATAGAGGCGGGGATGCAGGACCATATTGCCAAGCCGGTGGATCCAAAGGCCATGGTCACGACTTTGGCCCGTTGGATCAAGCCTTCCGTCCCCCAACCTTTTCCTGAAGCAATCCGGGACCAGGATGGGGTTGGAAAACTGCAACCGGCACCGGAGGTATTGCCGACGATTGCAGGCATCGATGTGCATGTGGGTGTCAAGCACCTGGGAGGTCAATGGCAAAGTTATCTTGAGTTATTGGCCAAATTTCGGAGAAACCAGGAAGGGACGGTTTATGCCATTCAGGCGGCTTTGCAAACCAGGGATATGGAGACGGCGCAGCGATTGGCTCATACCTTAAAAGGGGTTGCCGCGACGGTTGGTGCGACCTCCATGGCGCGTAAGGCGGGTCAACTTGAATCTTGTTTTAGAGACAATCAACATCACGATCAATGGGATGACTGGTTGGCGATTTTGGCCAACGAACTTGAAGAGCTTTGCAAAGCCATTGATCATGCCCTTCCGAACAAGCCAGACCCGGGGATCTCGATGGGCTTGGCGCAGATGGATGATGGGGAGAGCGCGCTAACGATTGTTCAACGGAATACGTTGTTATGTGAACTTTTTCAACAATTATCGGCTTTTGATTCGGTTGTAGAAGAAACTTTGAACCAGTTGCGACAGTTGCCATTGTCGGAGGATGTGGGTAAGGCTATTCAAAAGATTGCGGACAAGGTATCCTTGTACGATTTCGAGGCGGCAGCCGTTGAACTCAATCAGTTTGCCCAGGGCATTGGTCTTGAGTTGGAGCCTTTGCATCATTGAACCCGCTTGCCATGTTGAGAAAACAATGTTGCGTACCATGAACGAACCCGATGAAAAAATAGGTGTCATCCTGTTGGTGGATGACCAACCGGAGAGCATTCATGTCGTGAAAGCCGCTTTGGACAAGCATTTTATCTTGAAAATTGCCACGCGGGGGGAATTGGCATTAAAAATTGCGGCTTTGGGTGGCATTGACCTGATTCTCCTGGATGTGGTCATGCCGGGTATGGATGGCTATGAAGTGTGTCGTCGTTTGAAGGCGGATGTGCAGACGCAGGATATCCCTATTATTTTTCTGACATCCAAAGACAATCAGGAAGATGAAATGGTTGGTTTGCGTCTTGGTGCGGATGATTTCATCCGCAAACCCAGCAACCCATCCATCGTGTTGCTCCGGTGCATCAACATTGTCACCTATCAACGGACCAAGAGTGAGTTGGCTCAAAGAAACCATGAGTTGCAACAATCATTGATTGTTCGGGAAAACATTGAGCGGCTTGCTCAACATGATCTTAAGGGACCGCTGACGGGCATTATTGGTGTTCCCCAAATTCTTCTGGAGGCGGATAACCTGACGGAGGGACAAAAATCAATTCTTAAGATGATGGAAAAAAGCGGATATGCCATGCTGGAGATGATCAACCGCTCTCTGGATTTGTTCAAAATGGAAAATGGTAGTTATCTGCTGAATCCAGAACGATTTGACCTGTTGGAAATATTGGAAAGAATCGCCGCCGATTTAAAACGATCCGCTGCGACAAAAGGGGTGACGATTCAAATCGTGCCTCCCGATGGTGGACCGTGTGAGGTTGTTGGGGAGAAAATGTTGTGTTATCCCATGTTTTTTAACCTGATTTTGAATGCGATCGAAGCTTCCAATCACAATGATATTGTGGTTGTTCACTGGTCCAGTGGTTTTGGCGGAAAAAGTGTGCGGATTACCAACAGCGGTGAAGTTCCCCAGGCCATCCGGGAGCGGTTTTTCGATAAATATGTGACATCCGGCAAAAGAAATGGGACGGGTCTGGGAACCTATTCCGCATGGCTTTCGGCCAGAACCCAACACGGGGAGATTGCGTTGGATTCCAGCCAGCCTGGGAAAACGTCGGTTGTTGTCACTCTGCCATTTTCTGAAGCGTTCACGAAACCCGCTTTTTCTGCAATGTTGCATCCTGCCATTTAATAGTGCGATTGGGGTACTGGTTCGGCAGGGCAATCGCATTTAAAATTGGCACACCCAAATGCCTCGGCAAAAATAAATGATTAAAAGAAAAAAGGGGTCTGGGGGATTGCCCCCAGGGTTTTGACTTTAAATCAAAAGCTTCAATGTTCTGCTTTTGAATCTTTTTTTGATATTTGAATCAAAAGCCTGAAAATAGAGAAAAAATTCAAAAGCTTAAACATGGAAACCTTTTTGTTCAAATTCAAAGTCAAAACCCTGGGGGCAATCCCCCAGACCCCTTTTTTCTTTCAATAATATTTTATGGGTATCAACAAATTACTTCAATATCAACACGCCCTGGTGTTTCAGAAATTTCAAATGCGATTGCCCTGACTGGTTCGGTCGAATGGGACACGGCCACCGAAATGAGAAGGAAACCCTATCCAAACAGGTTCCTCAAGGCGGGTAGAACGGTCACGATGATGATCAACGCCAACATCCCCTTGATGACCGCCAGATCGGTGCGAATGGGGGCAAGTTCTTTCTCCATGTCGTGCTTTGTCACCAGTGCGTCCAAACTGGCTTTCTGCGTCTCCTGGATGGCAGCCGCCATACCCTTTTGGGGATCATCAAACCCTGATGCCTTGAGCGTCTCCACGAACTTGAGTGTGTCAAAGGTGATGGTGGTCATGTCAGGTGGTTCTCCAAGAAAAATGGACGATGCCTACGTCACACCACGGATCCTCCCCAAGTCAGGAAAAATATTTGACAACCCCCGCCGGGGGGATAATCCCCCCGGCCCCCCGCAATCGTTTTTTTAAACGACGCATCCCGAACTGGTTTCGGTTCAGTGGGCAACCTTTTTCTTCTTTTTCTCGGCGTGGGTCTTGAGTTCTTCGGTGAGGGTATCAATGGTGTCGTTGACAGCCGCCATGACCGTTGCCGACTCTCTGGTGGCCGTGATGGTGCTGCCGGGAACATTGATCACCGCCTTGGCTTCGGCGCGCTGCTCGTTTTTGTGCGCATGTTTCTCAATGGTAAAACGGGCACTGGTTATGGGGCCGAATCGTTGATCCAAATTTTCCAATCGTTTGGTGATTCGGTCCTTCAGTTCATCGCCGATATCCAGTTGGCGGCCTTCAAGTTTAATTTCCATCTTTTTTTTCTTTCCCCTGTTGCCAAAGGTCTTTCCCAAAATCCCAAGACCATGTGACCGTTCTCACGTAAAAGGTCTGGGACACCCAGTTGTTGTGTATGGACCCGCAAAGAGTCGTTCCAAAAAAATCAGGCCAGAAGCGAACCCATGGACTGTTAACCACAGGCTTTCTGGCCATAAACACCCCTATCAGGGAGAAAAATCCCCTCCCTGACAGGGAATTTCCGACTTTCTATCCAATGGTTACCAGAGGGGCACCCACATTGACCATATCGCCCTTCTTGACGCTGATTGCGGTAATGGTGCCATCCTTGGGGGCATGAATTTCCGCTTCCATCTTCATGGCCTCGATGATGATGATGACATCTCCCGTCTTGACCGGCTTGCCAATTTCCGCAACAACCTTGCAGATGGTCCCAGAGAGGTTGGAAGGGACAACCAAACTTTTTCCATCCGCAGGCACCGATACGGCACCCGCTTTGGCGGCGGCTTTGGAACTTGAAGCTTTGCGCGGTTTTGCAGACTGCCTGGAGGCGGCTTCACCGCCACCCCCCGCTGCCGGGAGAAAGCCCCAGCATTTGGAATAAACATCACCGATATAGACCATCTGTCTCCCTTCGGTGCTTTCCGCAGGGGCGGACGCCGCAGCGGCTGGGGCGGCGGCTTCTGCCGCTGGTTTGGCCGCCTGGGCACCGGGAGCCGGCTCAAAGGCACTCGGATTATCGCGGTTTTCCAGGAATTTCAAGCCGACCTGGGCAAATAAGGCGTAGATCATGACATCATCGATGACATCTTTGGCCAGCTTGATCCCTTTTTCTTTGGCCAGATTCTTGACTTCTTCGGTCAGCTTATCCACTTCCGGTTCCAGGAGATCCGCCGGACGGCAGGTGATGGGTTTTTCCCCTTTTTCCAACACCCGTGCTTGCAACTCTTTGTTCATGGGGGCGGGGGTGGCACCATACTCACCGCGCAGGATGCCGCGTGTCTCTTTGGCGATATTCTTGTACCGCTCGCCGCTCAACACGTTGAAAACCGCTTGGCTACCGACAATCTGCGATGTGGGGGTTACCAGAGGAATGTAGCCCAAATCTTTGCGTACCCGGGGGATCTCTTCGAGAACGGCGTCAAATTTATCCATCGCCCCTTGTTGCTTGAGTTGGCTTTCCATGTTGGTCAACATACCGCCCGGAACCTGGGCAACCAAAATGCGGGAATCCACCCCTTTGAGCGAGCCTTCAAACTGGGCGTATTTTTTCCGAACTTCGCGGAAATAGGCGGCGATTTCTTCAAGCTTTTTGATATCCAGGCCGGTGTCGCGTGGCGTCCCACCCAGGATGGAGACCACCGATTCGGTAGCGGAATGGCCATAAGTCATACACATGGAGGAGATGGAGGTATCCACCATGTCGATTCCCGCCTCACACGCCTTGACGATGGCCGCCGTGGACATACCGGTGGTGGCATGGCAATGCATGGCGATGGGAAGCTTGACCGTTTCCTTGAGTTTGCTGACCAACTCTTCGGCGGTGTAGGGATTGATCAACCCGGACATGTCTTTGATGCAGATGGAGTGGGTTCCCATATCTTCCATCTTTTTGGCCATATCCAGCCAAAACTGGGTTTTATGGACCGGACTCAGGGTGTAGGAGAGGGTTCCCTGGGCATGTTTGCCCACTTTGACGACGGAACGGATAGCCGTTTCCAGGTTGCGCACATCGTTCATGGCATCAAAGATGCGAAAGACATCCATGCCGTTGACGGCGCAACGCTCGACAAATTTTTCGACCACATCGTCGGCATAATGCCGATAACCCAGAATGTTTTGCCCTCTGAAGAGCATCTGCATGGGGGTTTTCGGCATGGCTGCCTTGAGACGCCGGAGTCTTTCCCAGGGATCTTCACCCAGGAATCGGATACAGGCATCGAAGGTGGCTCCCCCCCATGTTTCCAATGACCAATACCCGACTTCATCAAGCTTGGCGGCGATGGGAAGCATGTCGTCGATGCGCATGCGGGTGGCAAGCAAGGATTGATGGGCGTCCCGAAGAACGACCTCAGTAATTCCAAGGGGTTTTGTTTTCATAGTTTTTCCATGTTTCCTGGTCATGACGCTGTTTGAAAACCAAGTTGGTAAATGGGATAATTAACAATACTACAATGACGATGCGACGGAACGCATCCCTGCCAGAGCGGGGCCAGAACGGGCTTGGCCCACAAACCAAGCTCCCACACCAAAGCCCAAGGGCAAGCGAAACATTCCATAAAATTCATACATGCTTGTGCATCATACCACCTTTTTTAAGTCAAATTCCAGGATGCCAGTTGCTCCCGCCTCTTTTAACTTGGGGAGGAGATCCCGGACCATGGATCGGTCCACGACGGTCTCCACGGCACGCCAGCGGTCATCCAGGAGTGGATTGACGGTGGGCGAGGTCAAGCTAGGGAGAATGGACATGATGCCGTCCAGATTGTGTGTTGGAACGTTCATTTTTAACAATACTTTGTGGCGGGCGTCGAGGGCCGCTTTCAGCAACAGGGCGATTTGATCAATTTTTTCCCGTTTCCATGATACTTGCATCGCCTGGGGGTTGGCGATGAGCTTGGTACGGGTAACCAGGAGTTCTTCGACGATTCTGAGCCGATGCGCCCGCAGGGTCGAGCCGGTTTCGGTGATTTCCACCACCGCGTCCACCAATCCTTCCACGACTTTGGCCTCGGTGGCCCCCCAGGAAAAAATAACCTCAGCCTTAACCCCCCGCTCTTCCAGGTAGCGGCGGGTAAAATTTTGCAACTCGGTGGCGATCCGTTTCCCTTGCAAATCCTGAACGCTTTGGATGGGGGAGTTTTCCGGGGCCACCAAAACCCAGCGGCATGGCTGGTTGGAGCTTTTGGAATATTCCAGGGTGGCCACATCGGTGATTTGGTCCTGGCAATCGCGTTCGATGATCCAGTCCCAACCGGTCAACGCCGCATCCAGGGTGCCATCGGCGACGTACAGGGCCATTTCCTGGGGCCGCATAAGCTTGCAGATCAGGGATGGGTCATCGACCGTCGGAAAATAGTTGCGGGCGTTGATACCAATGGACCATCCCGCCTGGGCAAACAGTTCGACGGTGGCCTTTTCCAGGCTCCCTTTGGGGATTCCCAATTTAAGCTGATTTGGTGCATTCATTCTCGTCTCGCCAGTATCAATCCTGGGGGTGACCCAGGAGTTCGATGAGTTGATTGAAATGATGGATAATACCGTCGGGGTGAAGATCTTCCAATGGTTCTCCACGATTATATCCGTGGGATACGAGGAACAGTTTGCAGCCCGCATTCTTGGCCGCGAGCGCATCGGTTTCGGAATCACCGACCATGACCGTTGTTGCCGCATGAGCTTGTAATTGCGACATGGCATGGTGCAGGGGGAGGGGATTGGGTTTGCGTTCCGCCAGGGTATCGCCACCGACCACTACGGGGAAAAAACGGGTTAGATCGAGATCATCCAACATGAGGTGGGTGAGAAATTCCGGTTTGTTGGTGACCACCGCCATGGGACAATTGTGGCGTTGCAGGGTTTCCAGGGTTTCGATAACACCGGGATAGGGGTGGGAATGATCGGTGAGGTGTTGGCGATAATAATCGAGAAATTCGGTGACCGCCGCCTCAAAATCGGGATCATCCACGGGCGGTATGGCTCCCAATCCCCATAATCCCCGTGCTAAAAGATAGCGCGCCCCATTGCCGACATAATCGCGGACCAATTCCAGGGGGAGTTCCGAGTGTCCCCGCCGGGTGATGACATGATTGGTCGCCCGCCATAAATCGGGGGCAGAGTCCACCAGGGTGCCGTCCAGATCAAACAGGATGGTCCGTATTGTCGAGGGAAAAGTCATCATTGCATCCGGGAGATATGGGGTAGTCCGCGATAATTTCCGTCATGATCCAGACCATAGCCTACCATGAATCCGTCGGGTACCTGGAACCCTACATGATCGACTTGGACGTTGACCTGCCGCCCGGAAGGTTTATCCAACAGGACGACGGTGATCACTTCGGCTGCCCCCTTATTGATAAGGTGAGTTTGGAGTGTTTTCAAGGTATATCCCGAATCAAGGATCTCATCCAAGAGAATCACCGGATGGCCTCGGATATCCAGGGTGTGATCCAGGATGATTTGGATGGCTCCGGGGCTGGAGGTTCCCGCCCCGTAGGAGGAAGCGGTGATAAAATCGACCCTGGGATTGACACTCAGGCGGCTCAGGGCGCGTACCAAGTCGGCGGCGAAGATGAAGGCCCCTTTCAGGATTGCCAGGATGATGGGATTGGGTTTCAGGACTGGAAGGAGTTCCTGTGCCAGTTCGGTAATACGCTGGCTGATGCGTGTTTCATCGAGAACCGTGTGTAAGACGGGGGGATTCATTTCTTCCCCTTTTCCAGAAGGAACACCGCGACTGGGGCCAGCAGGTTGGAGATTGTCCGGGGGAGGATTCTCACCAGATGTCTTTTCAACGGGCTTCGGGGAAGTCCGCCCCAGGCGGCCAGGGGAATTTGTTTGATGATATTGATTTCCATCTGCCGACAGAGATCCTGGAAATCGAGAATGGAACACATGCGAATATTGGGGGTGTCGAACCATTCGTAGGGGAGCATGGGGGTTTTGGGCATTCGGCCCGAAATCAGGAGTTGCGTCCGTATGTTCCAATGGCCAAAATTGGGAAAGGAGACGATAATTTTTTTCCCAACGCGCAACATTTCGTGGATGACAAACCGTGGCCGACGTACCGCCTGGAGCGTCTGGGATAGGATGACATAATCAAAGGTGCCGTCAGTGTGGTCTGACAGCCCCTGGTCGATGTCGCCGTGGTACACGGGGAGACCACGGGCGATGCAGGCATGCATCCCCTGGGTGGAGATTTCCACGCCAAAACCACGGGCGTTTTTGTTATTGATCAGATATTCCAACAGCAAACCGTCGCCGCAACCAAGATCAAGGACGCGCGCCCCATCGGCGACCAAGCTGGCGATGATCTCCTGGTCGATGCGCAGATCGGAGGCGTCGGTGGCATGGATGGGAGCGATGTCATGGTATTGCGTCATGCGGGGCGATCCTTGTGATGCCGACGGTGCAGTTCTTCGTCGTAGAGCCGATTGATGAACGTGGCGATGGAACGGCTGTATTCCAGGTCTGGCAAAAGGAATGAATCATGTCCGTGGGGGGAGTGAAACTCTTGGTAGGAGACGTTCTTCTGGTGCAAATTCAGGATACGGACGAGTTCTTTGGAGCGGGAACTGTCAAAACGCCAGTCGGTATCAAAGCTCATGACGAACAGGCGGGCATGGACCTTTTGCAGCCTTTGGGCGGTGGTTTCGGGATCGGGGAACGGATCAAAATAATCCATCGATTTGGTGATATACAGATAGGTGTTGGCATCAAACTTTTTGCCGAAGGTCGATCCCTGGTATTTGAGGTAGGATTCGACGGCGAAATCGGTTTCCAATGCGAAGGAGAACTGTTCCCGGTTTTGGAGTCGGCGTCCAAATTTTTCGTGCAACCCTTTTTCCGACAGATAGGTGATATGGGCCATCATGCGGGCGACGGAGAGTCCGCGTTCTGGTTTGGGGCCGTGATAATAATCGCCGTTGTTGAAATCGGGATCTTGGGTGATCGCTTGCCTTGCGACGGCGTTGAAGGCGATATTTTGTGCCGATAGGCGGGGGGTGGAGGCGATGATCAGGGCACCGCCGACACTTTCGGGGTAATCGAGTGCCCATTGCAGGGCGATCATCCCTCCCATGGATCCTCCGGCGACGGCGAGGACTTTTTTGATTCCCAGGTGGTCGAGCAACGCCTTTTGGAGGCGAGCGATATCACCGATGGTGATCAGGGGAAAGTTGAGGGCGTAGGGTTTATTGGTTTTGGGATCGATGCTGGAGGGGCCGGATGTCCCGTCGCAGCCGCCAAGATTATTGGAGCATAGAATAAAAAAGCGGTTGGTATCAAACGGTTTTCCGGGACCGATGTAGCTATCCCACCAACCGGTTTTGGTGTCATTGGGGTGATGGTGTCCGGCGGCGTGGGCGTTGCCGGAGAGGGCATGGCAGATCAGAATGACGTTGCTCAGGGTGTCATTGGGTGTGCCATAGGTTTCGTAGGCGACGGTGATGGGTTGCAGGGTGGCACCGCTGTCGAGTTTCAGGGGGTCGCCCTGTTCAAACAACGTCACCGTCTGGGTTGTCACCAGGCCTATAGATTGGGCAGACTGGCCGGAATCGGGTCGATGTGAGGATGTGTGGTCCATGGGCCTTCGATCAAAAGGATTGTTACCATCCGACGGTGGGATCTTCCATTCATTTTTCCTTTGCGTCAAGTGCTTGTCCACATCCTAGGCCATGGACAGGGTGTGGCATTCTCATCCCACCTTGACCACGACGGGTGTTTTATGGAAATGATCGCCATTTTGTCCATGGCGGCGGTTTCAATTTAAGGATGAAGGGGTGACCATTGTCCGAGACACCACAAGCATCTTCCATTCTGCTGTCCCATCTGCATGGGCTGAGCGATCCCCACAGAAAAATTTTGCAATTGGTTGCCATTGCTTTTGATGTCATTCCGGCATCCTTGGTGGTGGCTTGTCTGAAAAAACTGAAAATCAAGCAGTCCAATGCCGGTTGGTTTAGTGTCAGAACCTTGCAGCCCTATATTGAGTCTTTGATTGCCATGGGTTTGCTCAAACGGGATTTGGATACGGGATTTCATTTTCGGATTGTCCCGACCATTGCCGATGCTGCGGTGCTAGAGGCGGTGGCGGATGGGGTGTTTGCCGATTTGATGCGGGTCATCGAAGGGGAATTGCCGTCGGTGCTGCATTCTGGCGGCGTGGGCGGGATGCCGCGTTTGTTGAGTTTTGATCGGGCTGTGCGGGAGATTCGTCTGGGGTTGCTGACGGGGGATGAGGAGCGGGTATTTCGTTTTCTGGGGTATGCCGCCAGCCAACGTTCTGAAGAGTATCGCAGGAATCCCCCGTTGGTTCGGTTGTGTGCCGAGCCGTGGGATCTGGAGCGGATGGCGGCGTTGCCATTGGGGATTCAGGTCAAGGCTTTGGAGGAGATGCTCACCTTGGCGTTGTTGAATCTGGACCCGGTGGATGGTTTTGGAAAACTCCTGGAGATGCACCGTCATCAACCCTGCGCCAAAAACGGACCCGAATTGCGTGCCTTGTACATGATTGTCCTGTTGATTCAGGGGCGGTTGCAAGAGGCAGTGGATTTACTGGCGAATCACAAAACCAGACCTGTGGGGGCCGAGATTGTTTTCAAGGGGTGGATCGATTTTTTGAAGGGGAAAAATCGGCAGGCGATTGCGACCCTCGATAAGATGGTATTGCTCCTTGACGATTTCCGGCTGATGAGCAAACACAATCCATTTCCTTATTATTGGGGCGGTTTATTTTTGTTGCTGGGGTTGTTGAAACAGGGGAAGGGGGAAGCCCGTCAGCATGTGTTGAATATTGTGCAACGGATGGAACGCAATCCCAACAATCCTCTGACTTCGGCCTGTCAGGCGATGCGGGCGGTGGCTTTGGCGCGGGGAGGAGATTCCGATCATGCTCTGTTGATCTTGGGTTATCGGGCCGAAACGGCCAAAGAGGGGCTTCCATGGCTCCGTTCCGAGATGGTGACCCCGCTCATGCCGGTTCGGGAAGGGGGGTGGAATCCGGCGTTGCCCAAAGCGGTGTTTTCGTGGCGTGCGGATGGCTTGCCCGAATTGTTTCGCATGATGGCTTTGTATTGGATCGATCATGAGGTGGCGGCGGTGGCGGCGGTTGTGGCGCATGTCACGGCGATTCACAAACGGGCCTTGGCGCATGATTATCCGTGGGTGGCGATGGAGACGGCGGCCTTGTTGGGGCGGTTGACGGAGCGGGATGATTGTCGTGAGACCCAGGAGGGCTTGGAAAAACGGTTGGGTTTTTCCTGCGTGACGGCGCAGATTCAGCGTGAGGAACGATGGGAACAAACGTTGTCGGCCCTGATGAACCTGTTGGGGCGGGGGACAGACGATTCGAGCGGCGATTCTTTTTTGAGTGGCAACCGGCGGTTGGTTTGGCTCATCGAAACCCATGGTCATCGTGGCAGCATCCAGGCACGGGAACAGACCCTTTCCGACACGGGGGAATGGAGTCGGGGCAAGGCGTTGTCGGCGCGGCGGCTCCATGGTGCCGAGATCCACAATTGGGGGTATCTCACCCCCCAGGACATCAAGATATGCGCGGCGATCCGTCAGGAGTACATCTATAACGGCACCCGCTATGATTTTGATTGGGCGGGGGCGATGTTGGCCATGGTCGGGCATCCCCAGGTGTATTGGCTGGACAATCCCACGACGACCATCGAGGTGATTCGCGGGGAGCCGGAATTATTGGTGAATGAACACAATGGCCGGGTCCGTATCCGCTTTGCCCACAAGATTGAGGGGCCGGGGGTGCTGGTGTTGCGGGAGGGGGAGCGTCGTTGTCGGGTGATCGAAATCACCGGCGAACACCACAAGATCGCCGACATCCTGGGACCGGAGGGGTTCAACGGTCCCGAAACCCAGAAGGGACGGGTTATGGGGGTGGTGGCGCGATTGGCCAACCTGGTGACGATTCAATCCACGGTGGATGTTGAAGCCGATGGGGAAGAGTTGGCGGAGGTGGAGGTTGATTCGCGTCCTCGGTTGCAGTTAGTCCCCAATGGTGCTGGATTATCGGCGCGTCTGTTGGTTCGTCCTTTGGGCACATCGGGTCCATGGTCCAGGCCGGGCAAGGGGAGTGTGGTGATGTTTGCCGAACGGGATGGCCAACGGGTGAAGGTCCGCCGCGATTTTCAACAGGAAAAACGGTTGGTGGAGGAGCTGGTGGGGCTATGTCCCGCGTTGGCGGGTCGTTCGGTGGACGATTGGTCGTGGACGTTGGGCAAGGTGGAGGACTGTCTGGAACTGTTGGCGGAGCTTCAGGAGGCGGGGGACAAGGTTGTGGTCGAATGGCCGGAGGGGGAGCGGTTTCGGCTGGCCAACAAGGTGACCATGGATCGTTTGCAATTAAAAATTCGCCGGGAGCGGGATTGGTTTGCGGTGTCGGGGACGGTGACGCTGGACGATGCCTTGGTGTTGGAGATGGGGCAGTTATTGAAAATCACCAAGGCAGGCGGGCGGTTTATCCCTTTGGGCAATGGCCAGTTTGCCGCCTTGACCGAAGCATTTCGCAAGCGGTTGGCCGAAATGTTGGACATGGGGGAGGAGGGTTCCAAGGGGTGGAAGGTCCATGCGTTGACCTCACCATGGCTCAAGGAGATGGCGGGGGAGAGTGGCCGGGTTGTTGGGGACAAACATTGGAAGGAGCAGGTAGCGCGCCTGGATGCGATGGAATCGGGGGATGCGGCGGTCCCTTCGACTTTTCAGGCGGAACTGAGGGAGTATCAGATCAAGGGATTTCAATGGTTGCATCGATTGTCGGTTTGGGGGGTGGGAGGATGTTTGGCGGATGACATGGGGTTGGGCAAGACGTTGCAGGCGATGGCGTTATTGCTGCATCGCGCCCCGGATGGTGCTGGATTGGTGGTGGCCCCGACATCGGTATGTACCAATTGGGAGGCGGAAATCAAACGGTTTGCCCCCACCCTCAATCCGGTGATTTTGGGGGGGCCGAACCGTGCGGAACGGGTTTCGGGGTTGAAGGCGTTTGATGTTTTGATCGTGAGTTATGCCTTGCTCCAGATTGAAGAGGAACTGTTGGGGACGGTGATTTGGAACACCATTGTGTTGGATGAGGCGCAGGCGATTAAAAATCGGATGACCAAACGGTCTCGCGCCGCCATGGCGTTGCAGGGTCATTTTCGCTTGATGACCACGGGTACCCCCATCGAGAATCATCTGGGGGAATTATGGAATTTATTCCGTTTTTTAAATCCTGGTCTGTTGGGGTCGTTGGAGCGGTTTAACGAACGGTTTGCCATCCCCATTGAACGCTTTCGGGATCGGGAGGCGTCCCAGCGGTTGAAGACGCTGATTCGTCCTTTCATTCTACGGCGGACGAAAAATCAGGTACTTCAGGAATTGCCGCCGTTGACGGAGATTGTGTTGCATGTGGAGATGGGACCGGAGGAGTCCGCCTTTTATGAATCGTTGCGGCAGCGGGCCATGGCCGCTTTGGAGGGGGCGGATGATGCGGGAGATGGGCAGAATCATCTGGCGATTTTGGCGGAGTTAATGACTTTACGCCGTGCGTGTTGCAACAGTCGTCTGGTACAATCGAGTTTAGTATTGCCCAGTGCCAAGCTGGAGACATTCAAGGATGTGGCGCGGACGCTGTTGGACAATCGGCACAAGGCGTTGGTATTCAGTCAATTTGTCGGTCATTTGACCATTATTCGGGAATTCTTGGTGGCCGAGGGGATTTCATTTCAATATTTGGATGGCTCGACCCCGGTGGCCAAGCGCAAGGAGAGTATCGACGCCTTTCAGAGCGGGGTGGGGGATTTCTTTTTGATCAGCCTCAAGGCGGGTGGGGTGGGGTTGAACCTGACGGCGGCGGATTATGTGATCCATATGGATCCCTGGTGGAATCCGGCGGTCGAGGATCAAGCCTCCAATCGGGCGCATCGGTTTGGCCAGAGGCGTCCGGTGACGGTATATCGGCTGGTGACCCGTGGGACCATCGAGGAGAAGATTGTTGAACTTCACGCGCAAAAACGCGATTTGGCCGATGATCTTTTGGAAGGGGGGGATATGAGTGGTCGTTTGAGTGCCGCCGAATTGTTGGGGCTGATCCGTATGCCGATGAACGGCGCATGAAATATTGATGAAAAAGAACAACCGGGGGGATTATGGCTTATACATGGTTGCACCTTTCCGACATTCACATGGGATGCCGTGGAGAAGAAATCCGCAGACAGGTGGATGCGGAGTTTAAACCCCACCTTCAGAAGATGGTGAAACGGCTGGGGGCACCGGACATGATCCTGCTGACCGGGGATCTGGCCTTTAGTGGCAAGGAGGAGGAATACAAGCAGCTTGATGCGTTTTTGGCGGCACTGACAGGATGGATCAGGGAGATCCAGCCCGATGCCCCCCCGCCGATTTGGGTACCGGTGCCGGGCAACCATGATCTGGCTAGGCCCGATAGAAATGATTTGGTCCTGGACTTTGCCAACTTGAAACAAGTAGCGGATGGGGATGAGTCTGTACGCCACGGTTTGGGCCAACGTTTTTTCTCGAAAAAAAATGTCCAGCTTATCGCCCCGCTGTTCCAGGCGTACCAGGATTGGTTTGCCCATAAGGTGAAACCGGGTTGGGAGGGCAGGGACTTTCATCTTTCCCATTTCCCCGGTGACTGGTGCCTGGAGTTGAACCTGCCGGACCGTTTTCCTTTGCGTCTGGTCGGTTTAAATTCTGCCTGGATGCATTTGGGAGACGGCTTTGCCCATCAAAAACTGGGGCTTTTCACCCAACAATTACAGGCAGCTTTGGGAGAGAATAAAAACCTGGAATTTGCCCAGGGACCAGCACTGTTATTGCTGCACCATCCCCCCTTGACATGGTTTTCATCCAAAGCACTCACGCGGTTCAAGGAAGAAATATATACCCCAAAACGTTTTCACGCCTGCCTGTTTGGCCACATGCATGATGAAAACACGACCGTGATCTTTGAGGCGGGCGGACCGCCACGCTATTATCTTCAAGCCCCCTCCCTGTTTGGTGTGGAAAAACTGGGTACTTCCCAAGAGGAACGTCGGTTTGGTTATGGTTGGGGTCGGGTGACGCAGGAGGGGGAAATTTTCACTTGGCCTTTTCTGCGGGGCAAACATGGCGGGGAGCAGCAATTTATTTGGAACTCCAACTTTTCCGGCAATGTGGAAACCGGCCATCCGTTCCGAACCAAGATGCAAGCGGTCGCTACCGTGCCGACTGTCGATCTTAAACCCTGGCTCCGTTCCCTTCACGACCGCACCAGACATATCAAGATCAGCGGCATCGGCTCCGGCGGTGGGAGTGGCAAGAATGCCAACCTTTATCCCATCGAGCAGCTTTACACGGTTCTGAAAAGTCGTGATGTTGTAGAGGGTGGTGATCCTCTTCGTGCCGAAGAGGTCAATCTGGCCGACCTGTTGCCCAGGTACCAGCGGTTGTTCATCGAGGGGCAGCCGGGGGCGGGCAAGACGACGTTTCTGTATCTGGCCGCCGCCATGTTGGCCAAGGATCTGTTGGGAGAGGCTGGCCCGCAAGGGGAATCCTGGCGTAAACGATATTTGGGGATGGATGACCGCCAGGAAGCACCGACCCCTCTTTTTCTAAAATTATCGGAGTTGGCGGCATGGCTGGCTGATCCTAAAACACCCCAAAAAGCGGACGACCGTTTTCGCTTGTTGGATTTCCTCCAGACCACAGCCGATGCCGGGAAAGAAGACGCTTGGCGGGAGCATTGGCAATGGTTGTTGGATGCGGGACACGCCATTCTCCTCCTGGATGGTCTGGACGAGGTGGCGGACGAAAGGGTGCGCGAACGGGTATTCGCCATTTTTCAGAATGCGGCGACCCATTGGCAAAAAATCGCCATCATCGTCAGCAGCCGTCCCTTCGGTGCGGAGAGGCTCACCGCAATGGGTTTTCACCGAACGGTGATCGAACCGTTTGGCGCAGTTCAGGTCCGGGAGTTCATCAACCGTTGGTCGGCGGCCCTGTATGGCCATGCCATTGGCGAGCAGCCCACCGGCGAAGCGGGTAAACATACCGAAACTTTGGAAAAGGCGATTCTTGACAAGCCCACCATCCGCAAGTTGGCCTCCAATCCCGTCATGTTGACCTGCCTGTGCGTGGTTCATTGGAACGAAGGGCAATTGCCGGAAGGGCGGACGCGGGTTTATAAGGCGGTAATCCGTTGGTTGCTGGGGAGTCGGGAAGAGCAACGAACCAAAGCGGGATGCACCAACCGTTTTGCCCTGGAGGCTTTTTCCGCCATTGCCTTGACCATGATGGGAAACAGCAAGGGTGATAAGAAGGCCATCTTCGATTTGGAAGAGGCAGCCGTCGCCGTCGAGTCGCTCCATGCACGCCATTTCCCGAAAGTCACGATGGACCGGCTGATTTTGGTTCGGGAATGGGTCCGTTTTGAGTGTTTGTATAGTGGCATTCTGGAGGAGACGAGCCGAAACCGTCTCCGTTTCTGGCATTTAACCTTCCAGGAATATTTGGCGGCGCAAAACTTGGCTTGGATGAGCGATGACAAGGACAATGGCTGGTGGTCGGTTGTCAAAAACCGGCTGGAAAACGCCCAGTGGCGGGAGACGGTAGATTTGTTTCCGGGGGCATTGTTTGATGAGGGGGGCGGACGCCGGGTGGATGAGTTACTGACGCGGGTGCTGAAAAAATATCCCGGTAATGATTTGGCGCAGGATGCCCGCAAGGCCGGTATTTTGGGGCGGATCCTGGAGCCGATGAGGGTGTATGAATATCAGCCCAAGCCGGAAATTCAAGCTCAGTACCGGGAGGTGCTGGACCGGGCTATGGACATCTTCGAGCCGAAGGGGGCGGCCAGAGTCCCTATTGCCGTGCGCCTTCCGGCGGCGGAGGCGTTGGGCCAGGGGGGAGATCCCCGTTTTACCGGGGATCGCTGGCGGGAAGACCTGATCAAAGTCCCCGGCACAGCCATCGCCTTGGGAAAATATCCGGTGACGGTGCAGGAATACCAACGGTTTGTCGAGGATGGCGGTTATGACAATCCCGATTATTGGCAGGAAGATCGCGCCTGGACTTTCCGCCAAGCTGAGAAATGGCAGGAACCGGATGAGTGGGCCAATCAGTTGGACCATCCCAACCGTCCGGTAGTGGGGGTCTGCTGGTATGAAGCGGCGGCTTATTGCGTGTGGCTCGGCAGGAATAAAGGTGTCAAGTTTTTCTTGCCCGAGGAGAAGGATTGGGAAACAGCCGCTACCCCTGCCCAAGGGGAATATCCCTGGGGTAAGCCGGGCCCGACCCCGGAGTTAGCCAACTATGGTGATGGCCAGATTGGCGCACCGACGCCGGTGGGTCTCTATCCCGTCGGCAATGGTCCCTACGGTCATTGTGATCTGGCGGGCAACGTTTGGGAATGGTGTGCTAGCCCGGGGGAGGGTGATGATGTGTCTGACGAGGAGATTCAAAAGTACGGACTACCGAAGGTGCTTAAGGGCGGGTCCTGGTACTACGCGGCTGGCGACCTCCGCGCTGCTGGGCGTAACGGGAGCCGTGCCGATTACCGCCTCGTCGGTCTGGGCTTTCGCGTCGCCGCCCCCGCCAGCATGATTGATCCTTGATTTTTTTGATTTTTGTCCTTTGTGGGGGTCCAGGGGGCGCAGCCCCCTGGTTTTGCAAAATGGCCTATTTTTGTCATTTTAGGGCTGTTTTTGTCATTTTGATTGACAGAATAGCGATATTTTATTAGATTTTGTCATTCTGGTGTCATTTTGACGATCATCGTGTCACTTTGAAAGTGACACAATGACAAAGAACACGAGGGATTGTCATGTGAATCTGTCTCTGACCGAAGCGGCCATCGTCCTGGGGAAGACCCCTCGGCAGGTGCGCTATCTCATCAAGAACGGGACGCTGAAGGCGAAGAAGGAAAAGGGGTGCTGGGTCATCGACAACGCCGATCTTCCCCTTTCCGCCGCCCAGCGTCAGGCGGTGGCCCGACGTGCCGAGACCGCACAGAATGCCATGGCCGAAGCCACCGAACCGCTGCGAAAAGCGGCATCCCCGGCCCCTTCCCCCGCAGAAACGAAAACCGCAGACGGCGAAAAAGAGAAAAAAGTCTATTCCGTCACCGATCTGAAGGCTTTTACCCTGGGAGCGGACATTTGCCGGGCGTTGGAAACGCATCTGGGCCGGGAGGATTCCGCCAGGCTTTGCCTTTTTGAAGCCCTGAAGAAGCTCTGCCGGGGGTGTCACGCCTTTCAACCGCCCCAAAAGGAGGCTCGTTTTACCGAGGCACGGGAGGCGGCAGCGGATGCGGTCGCCATCTTGCTCCTGGAAGGCGATGCCGATGATCCCCAGCGCACCACCCTGGCCCGCCGCATTGAGACCGAACTGATCCCCAAGCTGGCGGCGTTGGCCGCTGGTCAGGAAAAACGGGCGCGCAAAAAACAGCAGGGGAGCCTCAGCGGCTTTTTCCCCGGCATGCTTGGGGAGTGATGCGACCCGCCCCCCTGTATGGCGACACCATGCGCCTCGCCGCCCTGATTCTTCGGTTGACCGAAACACCGACGTTCAGGCAGTCACCATTGGGGCGGCGCTTGCAGGATGGTGCGTTGCGTCTTGTGGATCATGTGGTGTTGGCGTTGGCCGGCCAGGACCGGCAACACCGCATCGCTGCCGCCGATGCCGAACTGCAAACCTTGCGTGCCCATTGTTTTCTCGCGCTTCAAATGGCCTTGATGGAGGAAGATTCTTTTTTGATACTGGCCGAAGCGGCCCAAAAGGTGGGTCGGCAATTGGGTGGATGGATCAAAAAAGGGCGGGCTAAATCCGCTTGACGCCGCAGAAAACTTGCCTCCCAGGGGAGGGGCCGCTATTCTGAACTGGGGACGCTTCGAAACAAGAATTCCGCTATGGCTATGGACATCACCATGAACCCACAAGGGGCGGGTCCTGGAACAACGCGGCTGACAACCTCCGCGCTGCTAGGCGTAACAGGAACCATGCCGATAACCGCAACGACAATCTGGGCTTTCGCGTCGCCGCCCCCGCCAACACGCCGGACACATCCGCCGTGCAGAAGTGGCCCCGGTGCTTGCATTGTGCGCCGAAACATCCCATGCCCGCCCGTTCTCGTAGGCAGCAGACGCCGAGCGTCCGGGCGGGCTTTTTCGCCTTTGTGACCATGCGTCGCTTTGGCAATCTGTTTGTGGAGGTCGCCTCGACGAACAATCTTTGGCGGGCCTGGCAGGACTTTTCCAAAGGAAAACGCCAGCGCATCACGGTGGCTGATTTTGTATGGCAAGCACCCCAGGAAGTTGTGTCTCTGCACCAGCAATTGATGGCGGAGAACTATCGCCCCCAGGGCTATCGTCTGAAAATGATTCATGAACCCAAACACCGCCTGGTGGCGGCAGCTCCGGTGTGTGACCGAATCGTCCATCATGCCATCTATCGAATTCTCTCACCGCTTTTGGATCCAGGGTTGATCCGGGAGACCTGGGCCTGTCTGCAAGGGCGCGGCAGCCATCGGGCGCAAATCGCCTGTGTGGGGGCCATGCGGAATTATCCCTGGCGGATGGCCCTGGATATACGCCATTACTTTCCCAGTATTGATCACGCCATTCTTCTGGAGGAGGTCATGGCGCGGCGTATCAAGGACCGGCGTCTGCTCGAACTGCTCAGGAAAATCTGTCGCAGTGGTGCTGGACTCTATCGGCATCCGGGGATTGGGGAATTTTTGGATTTTCCCCCTGGTTTTCCCCCGGATGGATGTGGTCTGCCCATTGGCAATCTGACCAGTCAGTGGCAGGCCAATCACTATCTTTCGGGATTGGATCACCATGCCAAACGGGTTCTTGGGGTTCCCGCCTACCATCGGTACATGGATGACATGGTTTTTTTCGCCCATTCCAAAAGCCAGTTGCAGGAGACCCGTGACGCCGTGGCCCAATGGCTTTGGGTGTATCGGCGTCTGAAATTGAAACATCCCAACGCCGCCATCCGTTCCACCAAGCAACCCATGACCTGGCTGGGCAAACGCATTTCCACCGCCGGTATCAACCCAAGTCGGCGGCAGATTCGCAAAATGCAGTGTCGGATGACAACCCTGGTCCGTCAGGGGGATGAGGAGACCATCCGCCATGCCGTTGCCTCCTATCGCGGAGTGCTGTTGTAAGGGAAGATTGACAAAGTGTCATTTATAAGGTGACGTTTTGTCAGTTTGTCACTTTTCAAATGACACTTTGTCCATTTGAATGGACAAAATTGGATGTAAAACGACCTGATTGTCACTTTAAATGACAAAAAACGGCTATTTTTGGTCATTTTGCAAAGCCAGGGGGCTACGCCCCCTGGACCCCCACAAAGGACAAAAACCAAAAAAATCAAGGATCAACCATGCTGGCGGGGGCGGCGACGCGAAAGCCCAGAAAGACGTAGCGGTTATCGGCATGGCTCCAGTTACGCCCAGCAGCGCGGAGGCTGTCAGCCGCGAAGCCCCAGGACCCGCCCCTGATAGGATGAACATCTCGATCACCTTTGGTGATAACGGGATCCTGGGTTGGCACCGCGCCAGTGCGTTTTTTATAAGCCTTCTCATCCCAAATATCTCGGCACCATTCCCAGACGTTGCCGGCCAGATCGAGATGGCCGAAAGGACCACGGCCAGCGGGATATTGTCCCACCAGTTCCGGCTTCCCTTTTTGCCCGTCCAAGCCAAAACAGGCCAACTCCTTCGTTGGTTTTTTATCGCCGTCCCAGGGATAAACGCGACCATCGCTTCCCCGTGCGGCATATTCCCATTGCGCCTCGCTGGGTAGAAGAATGGGACTCCCGGACTCTTTGCTGAGCCATGCGCAAAAGGCCATGGCATCGTTCCAATCCACACCTACTACCGGCTGCTCTGGATCCGAGAATCTTTGGTCGCGCCAATACTCAGGTTCTTTGTGTTTTACCGCTTTGAGAAAAAGTCCATACTGTTGGTTGGTCACTGGTGTTTCCGCCAATAGGAACGGCGAGAGTTTCACCCGATGCTCCGGTTTTTCATAACTGTTTCCTTTGTTGTCTCCCATGGTGAAAATGCCACCGGGTACCGGCAACAGCCGTAGCCCCGGCAAAGGCTCCAGAATTTTCGTTGCCGTGATCTCTCGGCCATGAACGGCGTTGACCAGGGCTTTTGCCCCCGCTGCCAGGGAGGAACGGGCATCGACCATTACGGTCCCCAGTGGTGCGGGGAGCTTGGGTGCCGCCGGGCTATCCGGCGTGAACACTGTGATCAGGCGGCAGTCGCTGGCCAGATAGTGCAACCCCTCTTCACATTCGGCGTCGGTAAACAGACGGTCTTCAGCACCGAGCAGAAAGGCAACGGCCCCGACCTTGGCCCGAATCGGATCCAGGTATTGCAGCCATTCGTTGGAGACCCATTCCCGCGCCGTTTTCGGCCAGACATGCACCCCCGCATCGGCCAGGAGAGGGGCCAATTGTTCGGCGAAGGTCTCCCTATCGGCATCATGGATCAGTAGCAGGTCATAGTCTTTGCCACCCGCTTCGCCCAACAGCCCCTGTGCCAGCCTGGAGACGTTTTCATCTGTATGTTGTTTCAGCCCCTCCGCAGCCGCTAGAACGGCGGTATCGGTCACCCCCTTGAGTAGCCGCAGAATCGCCGTCAGGTGTCCCACCGACGTTTTTTTATCCTGTAGTGCCTTGGCAAAAACAGAATAATCGGTCTGTTCCGCCTCGGTCAGCATATCCCGCATCAGATTGGCGCGGTCTCCCTTGAGAATATCCGGCAACAGCCGCGTCATGAACGGCGCGAATAGTTGATGGTCTGGGATCCCCACCAATAACAACAACACCTCGCGCCACCATTTTTCATCCCCCTGACTTGCCAGAAAGTCCAAGAGCGTTTCGTCCGACGACGCCATCACCACATGCCGCGCCGCCAGATATTCCTGCAACCCCAGATGCATGAAGCCATACTGATTGGGTGCATATTCGATGAAAACGCCCGTATCGCGGTGGAGCCACTCCAAAATTTGGAGTCCCGTGGGTCTGTTTTTTTGACTGGGCAAGCATTTTTCAGCAAAATTGGCAAATTCCAGCCGTTTGACATTATCGCGGCGGTTTTCCTGGTGAAGTTTCCAGGCCAGGGGGCGCAGGATGTCCAGGGCTGTTTTTACATCCAGGAGTGGTTCACCCCCAGTTTGCTCCCGACGCCATTTGCCCAATAGGATTTCCAGGCATCGTTGATAAAACGCCGCCCGTTTTTTGGGAATTTCTCCCACCCGGAGTACCACTACACACAACAGGGTGAGCAACAGTGGGTTGCCCATCAACACCTTGATGCGTTGGTCGGAAAAATTATTCTCATCCATGGCTTTGAGGAGGCGCAGGGAACGGGCTTTGGCTTCATTAGCCAAGTCGGGTACGAGATATTGGCCAGCCTCATCGAACCAAACTTTGACGAATTCCTCGACCTGTTCACCATCCAGGGGTTTGACATCCAGGGGAAAGAAATTTTCCAGCCGCACCCCATCCCCATATCCGGTAAAACGACAAGAGACGGCGGCGTAGATCTGCTGGTTTTGTAAACCGACCAGACCATCGTTGATTCGTTTTGCCACTTTGGCCCGCAGGTTGGAGTCGGCGATTTCATCCAAGCCGTCGAAGAGGAGCAACAGCTTGCCATCTTTCCAATAATCCCGGCCTAGTTCTTTTGGGAAACGCCCGGCGGAAAGATCTCCTAATTCTTTGTCGATGAAGGATTGGAGGGGTATATGCAGATATTCTTCGCTAAAATGGCGCAGACGCAAAAAGACCGGCATCAACCCTTCCGGTAACCCCAAAGAGTGCGACCCTTGGATGAGGCAATGGTGCAGCATTTTTTTAAGCGAGGTCGTTTTGCCCGCACCCGGTTCACCAAACAACACCACGCACTGCCGCAAGCCGCCGTCCGCATTTTTGAAAGCCTCTTCCAGTTTGACATCACCAGCACTTTGCTGCCACGCCTCCTCGGCTATGCGCCCCCGACGCTCTTTCAGATCAACCCCAAAGGCGCGTTGCGAGATGCGCAACGGCACATAGACTTCATTTAAATCTAGGGAAATATCACCACCATCCACCCCCAACAACGACAACCGGCCAAATTTCTCCAGTGCCCAGGTGGAATAGCCATCTTTCCCGGTGTTTGCAATCTTTTCCTCCACGGGTGGAGGCTGCTTGGCCAGTTCTCGGATACGTTGGGACAGTTCCAGAAATTTTCTTTTCCTTTCTACAGGTTGCAATTCCTCCAATGTTTTGCCTGGTGTTCCGAATCCTTGAAACTCGGTCAGTTTTATCTGGGAAGTGGTGCCACTGTCTGGGTGAATAAAAGAAATCTCGCCGACGGATGATGGTGATAAAAACACGGGAAGGATCGTGAGTCGTCCCTGTTCACTCGCGGAAAGAATAGGAGGAAGTTCATATGTTTTAATAAAATGAGAGGCTAGAAAAATTTCCGAGATAAACAAAATGGCTGTTTGTGTTTGGCGCAGTGCTTCCTCTATCTCTTTGCGCCATTTGTCTCCTGCTTTGATGTCTTGATCTACCCAAACTCGGGCAACTCCGTCAGCCTCCAAAGTTTGTTTGAAAGGGAGAAACTCTCGCAGCACTTCTTCATCCGCGTGACTATAGCTGATAAAAACTTTTGATCTTTGCACGACTTTCATCCATTCAATTTGGGTCACGGGACTGGTTTGACATCAGCGCGAAGTAAAAAAATGATCGCGTTACAATACCCCAAACACCAAACAGGCACTTAAGCTTGCGCCTAAGTGCCTGTTTTTTGGTGAGCCGTGTTGGAGTCGAACCAACGACCCACAGATTAAAAGTCTGTTGCTCTACCGACTGAGCTAACGGCCCCCACAATCCAAAGATGCGGCATCCTAAAACATGTTCCGGTGCTTGGCAACCCCTATATCCCTTTCCGTAGACAATATTCGGTCATTTTTCATTTGAGCAAGGTCGCCATGGAACTTTTTCCGTATCAATCGGAAAATTTTAACCCGTGGCACTCCCCCAGATTGATTACACAGCCCCACGGGCCTGCACCAAAGATTCTAAAGAGGTTCCCGCAAGCATGGCAATGTCAAACAGGCTGTGTCGGGCAAAAAGATCATAGGCCGCAGTCTCGTCGGAAAAAATGTGCGTCTTGACCATGGGGTTGCCGGAAGCGAATACCATGGTGTCTCCCTGCCATCCAACATGCGCCGTCGCTCGGTAAACATAGGTGACATTGCCGGTCAATTGCGCCGTGATCGACGTATGGCTAACCTGCGGATGAACCCAGGCCAAACCGCCAGCCGTATGAACCTCAATATCATGGTCGTTGGTCACATGGCCATTCAATACCTGAGCAATCGCCGAGGCGGTCATCCCCGTACCACATGAAAGCGTCAGTCCAACCCCGCGCTCATGGGTCTGCACCAAAATTTTGTTGGAATCCAATACCTCAACAAAACTGATGTTGGCACGGTTGGCAAACATCGGGTGATGCTCCAACGCCGGACCAAGACGGTTCCAATCAACATCCCGCAACCTTTTGACCGTGATGATCATGTGCGGGTTGCCGATGGACAAAATAGTCCCCACCAGCATTTCCCCGGCGACCTCAAAGGACTGCGAAATAAAGGGGGTCGTGGAACCATTCGCCAAAACGCGGCCCGGGTTGGTTTCCACACGCCCCATATGGATGCGAACAAACGGTAACCGATATGGCTCGGAAATAAAATTATGCGTCTCATACTGTCCCCCCTTGGTCTCGAAAATCAGGGGGGATCGCCCAGCATAATACCCGTCGTAGGCTACACGCGATGCGCAACGCAACCCGTTGCCGCTCATTTCCGCTTCGCTGCCGTCGGGATTGAAAAATTGCATCCGTGGATGGGATGCGTCATGGATGGAAACAAAAATAACCCCATCCGAACCAATGCCCCCACCCCGAAGACCCGCCAAACGGGCAAAGGCCGGTTTGACAGACTCCGGTACCTGCTGCGAACCGGTCTCATCAACCACGATAAAATCGTTGCCAGCTCCATGACATTTGATAAAATCCACCCCAAAAGGCTCCAACATGGTACCTCCCAATAAGTTCAAAACAACCCACCTACCGAAAAGTGTACCTTGGGTCGCCTTTTCCTGCCAGGGGGATTATGGTGGACCCCAAGAATGCGACAGTTGGTTAAGCTACAATTGCCTCTTCTAAATTCAACAAAGGAGGCGGAAAATGAGTACAGCGAAACGACGTCAACATAATGCGGGTTTCAAAGCCAAGGTAGCTATGGACGCCCTGAAGGATGAGGAAACCGTGGCTCAGTTGGCCTGACAAGATCTACCATCCGGTATGTTGGGGTACGGATTCTTTTTTTCTGTACCCCAATCACCGCCTTGGTGAGTCTTGACCGGATTATCCCTTGGCAGGTTGCTCCTCAGTTTCAGCCTACTTCCGTTTCATCTGGCACCGCCAGCTTTGCCATTTTGGATGGCATGTCAAGGTTTGTAGAACAGAAGACGAAATTGGGAGGAAAGTGTTGCTTAATTCTTCTGAAAAATTGTCCTTGCAATGGGGTACACCTTAGTTATTCAAAGGTGTCGGCTTCTGTCAATACATTTCCAGCGACATCCTTGGCAGCCAACTTTGGCTCACCTTTAACAGGCCACTGAATACCAACGGTAGGGTCGCACCACAACAGGCTACGCTCATATTCGGGGTACCAATAGTCCGTTGTTTTGTACAGAAACTCGGCGGATTC
>JADGCQ010000110.1 GCA_015228925.1 Magnetococcales bacterium
GTCAAAACCCTGGGGGCAATCCCCCAGACCCCTTTTTTCTTTTAATCATTGATTATTTCCGGGAATTTGGACGTGCCAATTTCAAATCCGATTGCCCTGAGGGGCTGGTTGATGGGGCTGCTGGGGTTGCTGGGGTTGCTTTGGGCGGTCGTGGTTGGGCCAACCGTATTGGCGGCGGCTCCGATACCAGAAGAGGTAAAACCCATCCGTGTCGATGGCAATACCTCCGATGTCCGTTGTTACACCTGCCACGGAGAAAAAGGGTTTAGCGTCCCCCTGGGGGAGGGGTTGCGCTCCAAACAACGGCTCTTATACATCGATCGCGCCAAACTCCAAGAGAGCGTCCATGGAAAACGGCTCTGCGTCGAGTGTCATCGTGACATTGACCAGATTCCCCATCGGCCCGGCGTCAAACGCGCGGTCGATTGCGTCCGATGCCACGAGGATTTGCACGACAAAGGGTGGGGACGGATCAAAGGGAAGGACGGTACCGTTTTGGATAAGGTGGTCCAAAATATCGCCTTCTATATGGAGTCGGTTCACGGAAAACCGCGTCAAGATGGTTCGGGGAGGCCCAACGCCGGTTGTCCCGATTGCCATGATGGCCATAATATCTCGGCAAAAGGGACTCCAGGACGCGAAGCGTTTCGCTTGTCTACTCCGGTCGTTTGTGGCCGCTGTCACGAGGAACCATTGCACCTATACCAAAATTCGGTGCATGGGACCGAGGTGTTGCGCTATGGAAACTTCAAAGCGGCGGTCTGTTCCGATTGCCACACCGCCCATCGGATTTCTTCACCCCATCAGGATCCCGCCAGACTGGTCATTACCAAAAGCTGTGGCAATTGCCATCATGAATCTTACGAGACCTATACCGCCACCTATCATGGTCAGGTCAATGTTTTGGGTTACACCAACACCGCCAAATGTTTTGATTGTCATACGGGGCACTCCAATCAAAAGGTGTCCAGTCCCCATTCAACCGTTTTCGGAAAAAACAGAGAGTTGACCTGCAAAAAATGTCACCAGGGGGTTTCGCCGGGGTTTTTAAGTTTTCAACCCCACGGCAACGCTAAAGATTTTGATCGCTACCCGGAATTGTGGTTGGCTTCAAAGTTTATGATTCTTCTCCTGATTGGCGTTTTTCTTTTTTTCTGGACCCATTCGGCCCTGTGGTTTTACCGGGAATCCAAAGACAAAGCGGCGGGATTGCTGCCGGTCCACACTGAGGCGACTCAGGGGGAACGGTCATATGTACAACGTTTCCCCGCACTGTGGCGTTTGGCGCATTTGATGTTTGCCTTGTCCATCATGACTTTGGCTTTCTCCGGGATGACGGTGCTTTATTCGGATTCCTTTTGGGCACCTGCCGTTGCTCGGGTTTTGGGTGGTTCTGCGGTCATGGCCAAGGTCCATCGGGTGGCGGCGGTTCTCTTTACGCTGGTATTTTTTATCCATCTGGGGGCGGTGCTTTACCGAATATTTTGGTTGCAGCGCAAAACCTTCCGTTGGTTTGGCCCGACATCTCTCGTTCCGAACTGGCAGGATCTCAAAGATTTTATCGCCATGGTCCGCTGGTTTTTCGGCAAGGGGCCAAGACCAACCTTTGACCATTGGGCTTATTGGGAAAAATTTGACTATTGGGCACCATTCTGGGGGATGTTCATCATCGGTTCGTCGGGGTTGATCTTGTGGTTTCCCAAAACGGCGGGGGAGTTTTTCCCGGGTTGGATTTTTAATGTTGCTACGGTGATCCATGGTGAAGAGGCGTTTTTGGCGGTCGTGTTTATTTTTTCGGTTCACTTCTTTAACTGTCATTTTCGCCCCAGCAAGTTTCCTCTGGATATCATGATGTTTGTTGGACGGATGCCGGTCTCTGAGTTTCAACACGAGCGGCAGCGGGAATACCACCGACTGGTGCAAAACGGTGAGATGGAACGGTTGTTGGTTGATCCACCTTCAAGCCGGAAAAAGTTTTGGTCCCGTGTGTTGGGCTTTACCCTGATCGCCATTGGTTTGACCTTGTTATTCATCACCTTGAGTGGCTTTGGTCTGCACGTCTGGGAGGGTAAGCTATAATATTCATGGAGAGGGAACCCCTTTCATGGCACTGGCTGGCCACCACAATCGTGCTGGCCGCCATCGTTCTGGGCATGGATGCTCTGCTCCCTTTGGGGGTGGCGGATGGTCTCCTTTACGTCCTGGTGGTGCTGACAGCTTGGCCCTATCCGACCGACCGACGTTATCCTTTGTGGTTGGCAGGAATCGCCTCCCTGTTGCTCCTGGTCGGATATTTCCTCTCTCCCGTGGGGAATGCCGACCCATGGATGATCTTGATCAACCGTTTTTATTCTCTGTTGGCTATTTGGGCCATGGCATGGATGCTGGATAAGGCCAAATCGGCCCGCGCAGTGTTGGAAACACAGGCCCAAGAGTTGGCCATCAGTGAACGTCGTTTTCGTGCCCTGTTCGACACTATGCCCAGCGGTGTCGCCGTCTACGAGCCTTGGAACGATGGCGAAGATTTTATCATCAAAGAACTCAACCGCTCCGGCCAACGTACCAGCAATCCTACCCAAAGTGCCATCCTGGGCAAAAAAGTGACCGAAGCCTTTCCAGGAATTCGGGAATTTGGTCTTTTTGCCGTGTTGCAGGAGGTCCATCGTAGCGGAATACCCGCCTACCACCCCATCCGCTATTATTTGGACGACCGGCATCGTGGATGGTTGGAAAACCGTGTTTATCAACTCGATACCGGAGAAATTGTCGCCGTCTACGACGATCTGACCGAAAAGGTCATCGCCGAACAAAATTTACGCTTGGCGCAAATATCGCTGGAAAATACGGGCGATATGGTTTTTTGGATCAATGATCAAGGACGCTTCATCAGTGTCAATCATGCGGCTTGTATCACCCTGGGTTATTCGCGGGAAGAGATGACAACGCTATCGGTCCCCGATATCAATCCCGCTTTTCCGCCGGAGCCGACTTTCTGGCGTAATCATTGGGAAGAGGTCAAAAACAAGGAACGGATGACGTTTGAATCCACCTTGCGCCGAAAAGATGGCTCCCCGCTTCCCGTGGAAATCAGTGCCAGTTTTATCGATTTTGAAAATCAAGCCCTCATCCTTGGAATTGCCAGAGACATATCCCCGCGCAAACAAACCGAACACCAATTACAGGCATCGGAACAAATGCTCCGGGATCTTTACGACAATGCCCCGGTGGCATTTCTTTCGGTTTGCGCCGATGATGGGCGTATCCTACGCAGCAACAAGGCGTGTCGAGAATTGTTTGGTTATACCCACGAAGAAATGGAAAACCGGCATCTTTTCGACTTTTTTTCCGATGAGCCGTGCGGGTGCCCCGTGGTCGAAGCCATGATGCAACCCATGCGTCGCAATCAACCCATCATGAATAAAGAGGTGCATTTGATGTGTAAAGGGGGGCGGCGACTGTGGACCAGCATTTCCGTCACTCCCAAAACCGATGTATTGGGTAAAGTTGTGGAAAGCCACCTCGTCATCCTGGATCTTACCGAACGCAGGGAAGCGGAAGAAACGTTACGTCAATATGCCAGAATCGTCGCCGCTTCCCAAGATCATATGGCTTATCTGGATCGTTATTATGTCTATCGGGCAGTCAACCATGCCTATCTGGACAATCACGGTAAAACGTCTGATGAAATTGTCGGTCATACGGTGGAAGAGTTGTTTGGGGAAGAAACTTTTGAGGAGATTCGGGGTAATCTGGAACGGTGTTTTGCGGGCGAGGTCATCAATTATCAATCCTGGTTTGATTTTCCCAAAACGGGAAGACGATGGATGGATGTCTCCTATTTTCCCCATTGCGGAACCGATGGCCAAGTCATGGGACTTGTCGTCGCCGCCCGCGACAACACCGATCGCAAACACATGGAGGATGCCCTGCGGCAAAGCGAAATGGAAGCGCATCGCGCCAATCGTGCCAAGAGTGCCTTTCTGGCGAATATGAGCCATGAAATTCGCACGCCGATGAATACCATCATCGGGATGGGACAACTGGCCCTCGATACCGAGTTGACCTCCCAACAACGGGAATATATCCGCCGCATCCAGGGTGCTGCCCAATCTTTGCTGCGCATCATTGACGATATCCTGGATTTTTCCAAAATTGACGCCGGCAAACTGGAACTGGAAGCGGTCCCGTTCGACCTTTACGATCTGCTCGACCAGATTGGTGATACCACTTTGGCCAAGTTGGCGGAGGGCAAAAAAATTGAAATTTTGTTTTCCCAACCCATCGATCTTCCCGTACCCATCGTTGGCGATGCCACCCGCCTCAACCAAGTGCTGACTAATCTGTGCAGTAATGCCCTCAAGTTTACCGAACGCGGAGAAATCGTCGTCGCCGTCGCGTGGCAGAAGGGTGACGAAGACGAAGAAGAGGTCATCCTCCATTTTTCTGTCAGCGACACCGGCATTGGCTTAAGTTTGGAGCAAATCGAGCTTTTGTTTCGTCCTTTTCAACAAGCGGACGCCTCTACGACGCGAAGGTTTGGTGGGACCGGATTGGGATTGGCGATCTGCCGCAGCTTGGTGGAGATGATGAACGGTCACATCGGCGTCACCAGCGAACCGGGGCGGGGAAGTCGTTTTTTCTTTTCTGTCCGCATGAAACGGCTGTCCCAACGGCAGAGCCATAACCGTTTTATCGTTCCATCGCCATTTCAAGGCAAGCGCGTTCTGGTTGTGGACGACAATGCCACTTCCCGGGATATGTTGCAAACCATGCTCTCGATGTTGTCGATCGAGATGATCGGCCTGGCTTCGGGATCGGCTCTCTTTGCCACGTTGACCCAGACAGCGGCGTCTTCCCCGTTACCTTATGACCTGATTCTGATGGATTGGCACATGCCGGATCTGGATGGTGTGGAAACCATGTTGCATCTTCATCGCTTGCTGCCCCAGTTTCAAGTTCCAATTGTCATCATGGTGTCCAGTCTGGAACGGGAAACCGTGATGCAACGTGCCCACGCCATCGCCCCAGCCGGTACTCTGCACAAACCGGTGAGCGTGCCAGCTCTCTATCGTGCCTTGTCTCATGTGTTTGGTGTGTTTGGTCTGGACAAACCCTTCAAGACCCCGCCCCGGGAACAAGAATCATGTCGCAATCTGGAAAGTTTGCGCGGCGCACGGATCCTTGTCGTCGATGACATTGAAGATAACCAACTTCTGATGCAGGAATTATTGACGCGCCGCGGAATGGAAATTTTTCTCGCCGACCATGGGCAACACGCCGTGGAGGCTGTATTGACTACGAGTCCGCCGTTCGATGCCGTGCTGATGGATGTGCAAATGCCCGTCATGGATGGCTTGGAAGCCACCCGCCGTATCCGCGAACGGACGGAATTTGCCGCATTGCCCATTATCGCCATGACTGCAAGTGCCATGGCGCAGGATGTAGAACAATGCCTGGCCGCCGGGATGAACGATCATATAGCCAAACCGGTCAATACCGCCCATGTCTTGGATCAATTAATCCAATGGATTCCACGGAGCAAAAAAAATCAGGAGATAGCGACTCCGTTGCAACCCATGACAATTCCCGATTGTCTGCCGGGATTGGACCTGATCTCCGGCTTGGAGCGTTGTGACGGGGATAGCGCGTTTTATCTCTCTCTGGCTCGGCGAGTCGTTGCGGAATATTCCGGCTTTGTTCCACGGGTTCGCGAAGCCTTGGCACACAATGCAGTGGACGAAGCCTTTAGGCTGGCGCATAGACTTAAAGGTTCCGCAGGCAATCTATCCGCCCTTAAAGTGGCCGCAGGGGCTAAGGTGTTGGAACGGATGTTGCGCGACGGCACGCCAATCCAAGCATTGGAAGCGCATCTGGATCTTTTGGATGTGGATCTGGTACAGATGTGCCAAGCCGTTGAAATATTGGAAAAATACCTGAAATCTGAGGAACCTAAGAAAATACCGCTACCCAACCAAAATGGTGACAACCTGGGGCCGATCATGCGGGAATTTCAAACTCTTCTTGCCAAAAGAGACATTCGTTGTGATAATCAACTCATGCTGCTCAAGGAGAGCCTGTCGGGAGAGTCCCGATTTCAGGGAATCCTGGCCCGCTTGGAATCCTGTATCGATCATTTGGACCACGCGGGGGCTTTGCTGGCTTTGAACGCTTTGAGCCATGAGCTGGAATAGGGAGTGCAAACCCACCCGTGGATACCTCACCGGCAACACGACCCACCCTGCTTGTGGTCGATGATTCCCCAGCCAACGTCCGACTATTGGGCCGCATCCTGGGCGAAGAGTACCGGATTCTCTACGCAACCAATGGTCAGGATGCCCTGGATTCGGTCCGGTCCGAACAACCCGATCTGGTTCTCCTTGATATCATGATGCCGGGAATGGACGGTTTTACCGTCTGCGAGGTGTTGCAAAAAGATGAGCAAACCCAAGATATCCCGGTCATCCTGGTGACGGGCAGTGATGATGCGGAGGCAGAATCGCGTGGCTTTGCTTGTGGTGCCGTCGATTTTATCGCCAAACCGATCAATCCTCCCGTGGTGCGGGCGCGGGTGAAGACCCACCTTAACCTAAAAAAACAAAAAGATATCTTGGCACAAGCCAATCTGGCCCTGGTCAAGGAAATCCAGGAACGTCAACGCCTGGAAAACCAGTTGCGGGAACAAGCGGAATACGACACCCTGACCGGACTACCCAATCGCCAACTGTTTCAGGATCGTTTGCAGCAAACCGTCCTGTTGGGTGAACGTAATCTTGGACTTTTTGCTTTGCTGTTTATCGATTTGGATCGCTTTAAATGGGTCAATGATACCCTGGGCCACGACGCCGGTGACCAACTGCTTGTAGAGGCGGCACGCCGTATGAAAAGCGTTGTGCGCAAATCCGATACCGTGGCGCGTTTGGGGGGCGATGAATTCACGATCATTCTCTCCGATATTTTTCACGATTCCATGGCGGAACTGGTGGCACGCAAAATTTTGGAAAACCTTGTCACCCCCTTTCACCTGAAGGGACAGGAGGTCTCCATTTCTGGAAGTATCGGCATTGCCATCTTCCCTTCCGATGGAACCACCGCAGAGGAACTGACCAAAAACGCCGATAGTGCCATGTATCAAGCCAAGGAGTCGGGTCGCAACGCCTTTCAGTTTTATTCCCATGAGATCAATCAACGGGCGCACAGACGTATGCGTTTGGAAACCGAATTGCGCCATGCCTGTCAACAGGGCGAATTGTTTCTCGATTATCAGCCTAAAATCAAGCTTGCTACCGGCCAGATCAGCGGTATGGAGGCCCTGTTGCGCTGGGATCATCCCCGCGAAGGGATCCTTTTTCCGCGCCAACTGATCCCGTTGGCCGAAGGGACAGGTTTGATCCACCAAATCGGAGAATGGGTGTTGTTCACCGCCTGTCAGGAGGCCGCCGATTGGTCCCTTCAGGGATTTCCCGGTCTGAAATTGGCCGTCAATCTTTCCGTGTTGCAATTTCGTGACGGTGATAAATTGGTCCAATTGGTCGAAGAAGCCCTGGCACAAAGTGGCTTTCCCGCGCATTTGCTGGAACTGGAAATTACGGAAAGCATTATGATGACCCATGTGGATCACGTCTCCGGCACACTGGAAAAATTGCAAGCCCTGGGAGTTACCATTGCCATGGACGATTTTGGTGTCGGCTATTCCTCCCTGGCCCTGCTGAAACGACTGCCGGTCCAGACGCTTAAAATTGACCGATCTTTCGTGAATGACCTGTCGGCGCACCCTGAAAGTGCCGTTTTCATTGCCGCTATCGTCTCCATGGCCCAACAGTTGCGCCTTCGTGTGATTGTGGAAGGGGTGGAGACTGACGAACAGTTGCAAATGATGAAAGACCAAGGCGACCATGATGTGCAAGGCTATTATTTTTCCCCCCCATTGGGGAAAAACGCATTTTTGGCCCTGCTCCAGGGACATATCCCCTTGGGGGGGTTCCGTTCATCCGATTATTCTGCACCAACAAACTCGTGATTTAGCCCTTGACCGGGTTGGAGGAAGGGTTTATGCTGCGATGCAACATGGCACAATCATTCAAGAGAGGTCGCTACCATGATTGCATCGATGCCCATACATGTCGGCAAGGTCACTAAAAACAGGCTTGAGCTGTTGTTTGCGTTTCAGGAGATTGGCAACGAAACCACTTGGGACTACGTGTCGCAACAGATGGAGAGTTCCGAAACCCTGATGGATATTGCCCAGACGCAGATGAAAAGGATGTTCCAGGCCAGAAACCCATATCAAGCGGTGGAAACATGGGGGAATGGTGCCGTATCCTTGGGTAAGGCGGTCCTGGATCATGCGATTGCTACGACCGATATTTCACGCACCGCCGAACGCCAAGCCATGGACCTGTTCATAGACGCCATGTCCGCTTGTCTGAAAAATAAAGCTGCGCTGGCTTCGGGCGGTACTCGGCTGAACTGAAGCACTTGGCCCGGACGGATGGTATCAGCGGTCGTTGGCCACGATCACTTGGTTGCGACCGCTGGTCTTCGCCCGATACAGGGCGAGGTCCGCCCGCTTGATGGCATCCTCCAAGGGTTCCTGTACGTGGCGGAATGCTAGGCCGATACTGATGGTGACCTGA
The DNA here is from genome assembly GCA_015228925.1 of Magnetococcales bacterium. Lineage (GTDB taxonomy): Bacteria > Pseudomonadota > Magnetococcia > Magnetococcales > UBA8363 > UBA8363. Next base: position 8,634 of record JADGCQ010000110.1, read on the forward strand.
CGTTCTGACATGTCGCCATCAAATTTAAGTTGGGCAATGCGTAGACGTATCCGTTCCATGACCTCTTTGGAAGTTTTCTGGTCGGCCCCCACCAAAAAAGTGACAAATTCTTCGCCCCCCATGCGTACCGGTATGTCGGCACTGCGCACGCTGTCGATGAGGACTTTGGCGACCCGTTGCAATACCAGATCACCGCTGCCGTGACCAAAGGTGTCGTTGACTGATTTGAAAAAATCAATGTCCAACATGGCGACCGCCAAGTTGGCCCTGGGATCACGATCATGGACGCGGCACAGGCGTTCCGCAGTATCGCGCATGTAGGTTCGGGTATAAAGATTGGTGAGGGGATCGCGGATGGACCGTTGATAGATCTGGTCGCGTTCTTTTTCCAAATTTTGGAAGATGGTTTCCCGTTCGATGGCGACCCCCAACGGTTCGGAAATCCGGCTCAGGACCATGGCCAACTCATCATCGACGGCAATATCGTGTTTGAGGCGAAAAATGACCAGGGCGTTGACTTGATTGGTCTGATGGGAAAACAAAGGGAGCAACAATCCCCGCAGTGAACCGTTTTCCAGATGATCGATGGGGAGGTCGATGACCATGTAGGGACCGACCTGATCGCCCTGCCAATGGTCTCTGGGCAAGCCCAGAAAGGCGCGATATTCTGGCTCTAACTGCGCCGGGGCACCGCGAAATCCCGATTCAGGTGCCAGATGGACAATATGTTCCTCGTCCATCATCGCGTAAAATTCAATACTGTCTGCTGGAATCAACGATTCCGTGGCCTCCAGAATCAGGTTGGCCACCTCTTTGAAATCCCGGTGCAACACCATGCTTTGGATGACTTCCTTGAGCATACGGTTCAGACGGGACAGCCGCATGAAATCGGAATTGGATTTGGTCATGAGGAACAAGCCACAATCCATCGCCTTCAACTGGTTCATCATGAAAGGGATCAGATGCCCGGGGATGATGGATCCGTGTTGCGGGGCGATCATGGTCATGGGAAGCGGATCCAACTTGGACAAACCGTGAATCAAAATATCTTTGTGGGGCATGTAATGTTCGTGGAAGGGGCGAATATTTTCATAATGACTTTCATCTTCGGCCACCAATTTCCACTCTTCGGTAAATCCGCCAAAAAGATCACTGGAGAAGAGTATGCCCGATTGCGGATCGAAGGTGCAAAAGGCCCCGGGGAAATGGAGATAGGGGGTAAAGATGAATTTTAAGACTTTTCCGCCGCCCAGGTCCAGAACCCACCCTTTTTTTTCAACACATTCGAGGGGGAGGGCGATGGCATAATGTTTGAGGAGGGCGTTGGTGCGCCAATGGCTGAGGACGACCGCTTCGGGATGGGTATCCAGGGCATCGATGGTTGGCAGGGAACCGGTGATATCGGGATCCTGATGGTGGCAGACGAAGGTGCGGATGTGGTTGAAGGGGATGATCTTCTCCACTTTTTTCCGGGTAGCCTGAAAGGTTAACTGACCACCTGGGTCGAACAAAACCGAGTTTTGACCGTTTTCAATGAGATAGGTATGGCATTGAAAAATATCGTTTTTCAGGCATACTCCAACCCACCAGATTTGGGGAGCAATCTGGATAGGTTCGTTTGGGTCGGCATCATTGAGACGTTGAATCCAGGTCTTGTCCATTAAGATTCCACCTTTGATGTTCAAACCGGCATGTGATGACCGAATCAAAAAATGAACGAACCATAAGTTATATGGGGAGCATTCTCCATTTGTCAACGCACATTATTACGAGGCTATCCCGATGATGCCGCATTTCGAGTTCAAAAATCTGTGGATTTTTGGGGACTTTCCGCCAGTGACTTGATACGTAACAAATCGCCATCCAGTGCCGGATGGCCATGCCACCACTGGTCGTCCGGGGATTGATGCCCAACCCCCAGGCGGACGTTGCGCAGATGGTCGTTGATCATGCGATGCAGAATATCACGGGATTTTTGATTGTCGCGTTTTGCCGCCGCTTGTGCGGCTTCCCGAACTTTCATCCGTCCAAGTGCCACCATGCGGTCTCCGGTGGTAAACCAGGTTTCCACAAAACGTGGGGAATGGCAATCCCGGCAGGGGACGGCGCGTGCCTCGATACGGGTGGCATCGTCCATGACCGGGGTGTGGCCCATGGGAGCCAGGGGTAGAATTCCCGTTCCCGCATCGTGTTCTCCAGCGTGAAAATGACAATAGGCGCAGGTGGGGGCACGCTGATTGCCTTCCTGCAACGGCTGGGTGAGGTCCAGGCGATCCGCCTCCAGGGTGACGATCACACCGTGCTTGGAGAGGGTGTAACTGCCGCTCTCCCGCTGGTGACATCCGGTGCAGGTATCGTTGCGGCGGGCACGGGCCGCCATGGTCCCTTGATGCTCCGTCCCATGGCAAGCGGAACAGGTGATTCCAGCTTGGGCATGACCGCTTTTTTCCCAGGCGGTGACCAGGGTGGCATCCCGCTCTCGGTGGCAGGAGAGACAATTTTCCTCCAGCGAAAGGAGGGACGGACTATCCGACGCTTTGGCGTGGAAGACAATCAGGCATAGCCCAAGCCACACCATTCCCACGATGGTTTTCATCGTGACCTTCCAACGGTATGGGGGATTCTTTTTTGGCGTGTTGGAACGCCTTGGATCGAGGGTCAACGTGGCCATGGCATGGTCTATCTTTCCATCGGAAAACGGGTGATGGTCGGCCGGGTTTTGGCTTGACGCACCTGTTTGACCCAACGGGGGATCAACAGTACCACGGACAACAGGGCCAGTGCCCACATGCCAGTACGTACTGCGTCGGCGGAACCTGTGGCTGCCGCGCGTCCGGCATGGCCCAGCCAGGCATAGGCCAGACCACCGGGGGCCATGCAGATCATGGAGGTGATCAGATAGTGGTCGAAACGGATACGGGTTAGTCCTAGGGCATAGTTGAGCAAGTTGAAGGGAAAGACCGGCACCAGGCGTACAAAGGCCACAAACCGCCACCCTTCCGTTTCCACCCCGGCCAACAGACGCCCTGTTACTCCCCCTGCGCGTTTGGCGACCCATGCGCCGGCCAGATAGCGCGCGATGAGAAACGCGATTCCTGCGCCGAGGGTTGCCCCCAAGAGGCAGAGGAGACCTCCCAGCCAGGGACCGAACATTGCCCCTCCGGCCAGAGTGAGGACCGAACCTGGCAGAAACAGCACTGTGGCCAGGGTATACAGCATGACGAACAGTGCCATGCCTGCTCCCCCCCATTCTTGAACCAGGGATTCCAATTGCGCTGGATCGAGATGCGCCCGGTAGTGAAATGCCAAACCGACGGCCACCATCAGCAAAAGACTTGTTATCCAGCGGAAGATAGCTTGGTTGCCGCTTGGTGCGACGGTGGGGGGGGATGCATTCATGGGGGAGGCTCCTTTGTGTGGCGTTTCGGCATAAGGATTTGTGCATAAAATTATTAAAAGAAAAAAGGGGTCTGGGGGATTGCCCCCAGGGTTTTGCTT
>JADGCQ010000111.1 GCA_015228925.1 Magnetococcales bacterium
GAAGCTTTTGATTTAAAGTCAAAACCCTGGGGGCAATCCCCCAGACCCCTTTTTTATTTCAATAATTTTATAGAGTTGGGAGGATCTAAAGTGTTACAGAGTATGACCGGATATGGTCAGGCGGAAGCTGTATTTGAAGGGGTTCGGATACTTTGGCGGCTCAAGTCGGTCAATCATCGCTATTTGGATCTTTCTTTTCGGTTGCCGGATGGGATGGAGGCGTTGGAGGTTGCTGCGGGGACGTTGTTGAAGGAATATTTGAGCAGGGGGCATATTGATGGGTATTTATCGTTGAGTGTGGATGGTGGGGAAGGGGGGGTGTTGGATTTAAACAGGGGTTTATTGAAGGATTTGCTGGCTTTTGAGAAGCGTCTGATGGGTGAGGTTGGGGAGAGGCGGCCCATGGATCTTGGGGTGCTTTTGGGGTGGCCTGGGATGGTTCGCGAGAGGCGTGTGGATGTTGCGGGCAAATTGCGGGAGGGGCGATTGGGGCAGGCGGTTTTGGATACTCTGGGTCTTGCGGCGCAATCTTTGCGGGAGGTCAGGGAGAGGGAAGGGGAGCGTACTGGGGTGGTTTTGTCGCAGCTTTTGGAGGAGCTTCGGGGCACCGTGGCGCAGGCCAGTGGGCGGTTGCCGGAATTGCGTGTTGTGATGAAGGAGCGGTTGCGGACGCGGTTGGAAGATTGGTTGACGACTGCGGTTGATGAAAATCGTTTCATGCAAGAATTGGCGGTCCTTTATAATCGGATGGAATTGTCGGAAGAGTTGGACCGATTGATCATGCATTGTCAGGAGGTGGTCAAGATCATGGAACTGGGCCAACCCATGGGGCGACGGTTGGATTTTTTGTGTCAGGAATTGGGTCGTGAGGCCAACACATTGTGTTCCAAGTCTCAGGATGGGCAGTTGTCACGGTGGGGTGTGGAGATGAAGGTGACCATTGAGAAGATGCGGGAGCAGGTTCAAAATTTGGAGTAAGGGTTGTTTGTCATGAAAGAAAAGAAACGGGGATTTATTTTGATCATGACGGCACCGTCGGGGGGCGGGAAGGGTGTTTTATCACGGCATCTGATGGAGACCATGGATGGGATCCGTTTTTCCGTTTCCACGACAACACGGGCGAAGCGTCCTGGGGAGGTGGAGGGGGTTCATTATTATTTTGTTGGAAAAGAAACGTTTGCAGAGATGATTCGAGAGCAAGCATTTGTCGAATGGGCTGAGGTATTTGGGAATTTTTATGGAACATCACGCCGGGCCTTATTGGATCATCTGGAAGCGGGTCAGGATGTTATTTTAGATATTGATTGGCAGGGGGCGCGGCAGGTTCGTGCGCAAATGCCGGGAGATGTCGTTCAGGTTGCGATTATTCCCCCCAGCAGAGAGGCGTTGCAGCGGCGTTTGGTATTACGGGGTCAGGATGCACTGGAGGTGATTGAAAAGCGGATGGCGTTGGCGGAAGTGGAACTTTCTCATTGGGAAGAGGCCGATTATGGTGTGATCAATGATCGTTTGGAGCTGGCGTGCGGGGATGTGGAGGCCATTGTGCGTGCTGAACGGTTGAAGAGGGCGAGGATGGCAGAAAGAATCAAACAGGTTGTGGGTTCTTTTTGAATGAAGCATGTGATGAAATACATTGGGAATGGAGAACAACGATGGCTCGGGTAACGGTAGAAGATTGTTTGAAGGTTGTACCGAATCGTTTTGAGTTGGTATTGCTGGCGGCCAAGAGGGCGCGGCAATTGACCCATGGCCACACGACGTTGTTGCCTATGGACAACGATAAATTTACCGTCATTGCTTTGAGGGAGATTGAAAGCGGGATGGTGAGTATTCAGGAATTACGGGATGAATTTACCAAGCCGGTTATTGAGGAGCCGGAGGAGATGGAGCCGGAAATTGTGGATGTGGAGGCGCGTGCGTTGATGGTGGAGGCGGCGGCTGTGGCACTACCGTTGGGGGGGGGGGTATTATCGGAAGATGAGGAAGATGGCGACGTGGCGTTGGAGGAAATGATTGACGAGGAAGAGGATGATTTGGATGAAGGGGATGAATCATTTTTGGATGCCAATGATTTTCCAGAAGATTTGGATCGAGAAGAGATTTGATGGGTCATGATTGACCGACTTTGGGAAACGCGCTGGGGTTCAGGATATCACGGAAAAGGAGGATGAGCCGGTATTGAGTGCCAAAGAGAGTTGTCTGTGGTTGGATCTGGTCAAGAGAATTTTGGCTTATCATCCCAAGGCGGACCAGGATTTATTGGGGCGGCTAGGGAAGTTTTTGGAGGTGTTTCCCAAATCATTGGCGACGCCGCCATGCCAGAATGTCATTTCCTATGATCCGTTGGAGGTGGCGAAGATTCTTGTTGAACTTCGTATGGACACGGCCTCTATTGCGGCTGGGGTGCTTGTTGCGGGTCTGGAAGGGGGGATATTGACTCTGGAGCAGGTGCGGACCGATTTTGGCGAGGATGTGGCGTTTCTTACGGAGGGATTATCGAAGATTTCCCACGTATCGGCGCGGGCCAGTGCGGAGGTTAACGCCGAGGATTTACGCCGGATGATTTTGGCGATGGCCCAGGATATTCGGGTCATATTGGTTCGCTTGGCGATGTGTTTGCGGCGGATGCATCGGGCGGTAGCCCTTGGGTTGCAGGTGGAACCGCGGATGACCTCGGAAATTTTGGATATTTACGCCCCCATTGCCCATCGTCTGGGTATTTATTGGATCAAGAATGAATTGGAGGATTTGGCTTTTCAGCTCAAGGATCCCGAAGCTTTTCATGAATTGAAGGAGCGTGTTGCCAAGCGTCGCAAAGGAGGCGAGGATGTTGTGCGCAAGGTGATCACGTATTTGCGCAAAATGTTGAAGAAACATGGGATCAAGGGGCATGTTTTTGGACGGGAAAAGCATTTGTATTCGATTCATAGCAAGCTTCAAAGCAAGGGAGTGACGTTGGAGGAGTTATACGATGTCATCGGCTATCGGATTTTGGTGAACAATCAGGCCGATTGTTATCGTGTTTTGGGGATGGTGCATAGTGATTTAAGGCCGATTCCTGGGCGTTTCAAGGATTATGTTGCATTGCCCAAGAGCAATGGTTATCAATCCTTGCATACGGTGGTATTTGGACCGTATGGGAACCGGATAGAGATTCAAATTCGTACCAAGACGATGCATGAGGTTGCCGAGAGTGGCGTTGCGGCCCATTGGAGTTATAAGGAGGGGGGGCTTAAGACCCGGGAGGATTCACAGGCGACAGGTTATGCTTGGTTAAAGAGGCTGTTGGAGGTTCATCAGGGTGCTGATGATTCCGGGCAATTTTTGGACAATGTCAAGATTGATTTATTTCCTGAAGAAATTTATTTATTTACGCCGGAGGGTGACATTATCACCCTGCCCAGGGGTGCGACTCCGGTAGATTTTGCTTATGCGGTTCATTCGCAGGTGGGGGATCATTGCCAGGGGGCGAAGGTCAACGGGCGGTTGGTACCGTTGAAGACACCGCTGGCTACGGGTGATTCGGTGGTTATTCTCACCGGCAAGAATCATGAACCCAATCCGGTTTGGCTGCGATTTGTGGTGACGGGCCGTGCCAAGTATCGGATCAACCGCTGGATCAAAAAACAAAATCGCGAACAGGCATTGGTGTTGGGTCGTGAGATTTTGTTGCGTGAATTGCGCCGTGGAGGTATCAGTCACCAGAGCGTTAACGATAAAAAGATACGGCAGTGGGCGAGTGATTTAGGTTTGAAGAGTGGCGAGGAGTTATTGTTTAAACTTGGGACTTCGGACATTGCGCCATCAACGCTGGTACGGCGCATCCTGCCGCAGTTGGAATTGCACCGCGATGAGAAGTTGCCTGTGGTTTCCGGGAAGGGTGGGGGAGGGAAACTGCGGGGTGGGGAAGGGCGGGGCGGGGAAGGGAAGGGATCTTCGTTGCAATTGGCGGGGCTTTTGCCGCAGATGGCGGTCATGGTGGCCCGTTGTTGCAGTCCGGTTCCGGGGGATCCTATTGTGGGCATTGTCCATACGGGGAGGGGGATAGCGATCCATGCGGTGGGTTGTCCCAATTTAGGGGCGGTAGCCGATCAGCCGGAACGTTGGATTGAGGATATCGATTGGCCGGAGGTTGCGGAGAAAGCTCATGTTGCCAGGCTTCGCATTATGGCTCGCAACCGCAAGGAGGTATTAAATTTAGTATCCCATGCGGTCATGGGGGCCAAAAGTACGGTGGTTGCAATGAAAATGCAGGATCGTGACCGGGATCCTTTTGTATTGATATGCGATGTGGAAGTGGCTGGTTTGGAGCAATTGCGTTCGTTGGTGCAGGCCATTTCTGCTTTGGAAGTGGTGATGAATGTGGAACGGATCAAGGGGTGACTGAGATTTTGGGGATAGTGACGATGGAGGAGGGGGGTATGATGCGCTCGGTTCAAACAGATCAGGCACCCTTGGCGGTTGGTCCGTACAGCCAGGGGATACGGGTTGGCGATTGGTTGTATCTGTCGGGTCAGATTGGCTTGGATGTGGGTACGGGGTTATTGGTGGCGGGTGGGGTTGAAGATCAGGCGCATCAGGTGCTAAAAAATTTAGGGGGTGTCTTGCGGTCGGTGGGGGCCGATTATGGTCATTTGGTCAAAACCACCCTTTATTTGGTTGACATGGGGCATTTTGCGCAGGTGAATGCGATTTATGCCCACTATTTCGCACCGCCTTTTCCAGCGCGGACAACGGTGGGGGTGATGGCATTGCCCAAGGGTGGACTGATAGCCATGGATGGCGTGGCTTGGCTGGGAGAACGGTCATGAAAAAGGTGGTTGTTGGATTGGCCATTATTTTGGGTGTGGGATGGTCGTGGGAGGTTGGTGCGTCTTTGTATTGTGCGGTTGATTTCAACGGTCGTCGTTGTCAATTTGTCGATTTGGCCTCATGCCAGATGGCGATAGGACCGCAGGGGAGTTGTGTGTTGGACCGGGATAGTTTGGTTGCACCGCAGGGGGGTGCCCCTTTTTGCTTGGTGGAGCAATGGAAGACCGAGTGCATCTATCAGGATTTGGCGGCGTGTGAGCAGATGGCGGCTCCGAGGAAGGCGACCTGTATTGGCAATCCCAATTCAAACCGGGGGGTCCCGACCGTTTCTGGCGGTGATGGGATGGAGGTTCCGGGTGGGGATTCCCGAAACAAACGTTATCTGCCCAGTCCCGATTATTTTCCCGCTCCCGGCCATCGCTGAGGGGGGTGGAAGTGTATAAAAAGCCGATGGAAGCTCAATTTTTGTTTGCAAACACGATGGATGGTGATGTACCTTCCGCATTTGATGCTGCGCGGTTGCAGCATTCGTTGGGTATTGTACTCTTGTCTGGAATTTAAAAAAATTCTGTTCAGGAGGGTCATTCAGGAGAATATAACGCTCCCATGAACAAACTGCGCACATTTTTCTCATCCATGCTCAAGGTTTTCTTTAACTCCAACCAAGCCGAGGTTGTCCTCCGCCCCCTCCCTCGGGAACGGGAACGTAAGTTGGTCGCAACCTTTGCTCGCGGCAACATCAATCTTCAATCGGGCCGCTATACGACGACCGAGGATCTTGAACGAATCAAGGCATCGCTGCGTGGCTACCGTTTTTCCCCGCGCCAATGACCGCGACTCTTCGTGCGTCTTTGGGTGATGGTCAGGAATTGGAAGATGAAGAGCTGCTTTTTTCTATCCAAAAGCTGTTCCAGGAGGCTGAAGACGATATCAAGGGTGTTGAACAGAGTTCTTTGGATCTTTGCACCCCCGCCGTCAATGAACTTCGATATGCCGGTCACCATGTTCTGAAAGGATTGGTGGCGTCCGCCCCGGAAGAATGCGAGGAACAATATCGCCGCGCTAGCCGCCATTGTCTGCGTGCCCGCTATGATGCCGTGGAGATACGGCTTTGGTCTTTACTTGATGAATTTCGAGCCTTTCAGAAGGATTATCAAGCGGTGTCCATACCTCAGGTCTGGCCAGACTATGTGGATTGCGCCGAAAAATTTGATGTCACCATGGCACTGCTGAACTCAGTGAAAAAAACTGAGCCTAGCGATATCGACGATCAGGGAGATAATCGTGTTGACCTTCTTGAGCGCACCAGGGAAGCCAGCCGCCAGTTAGAACCGATCGTTTCCAAGGCAAAAATCGCCCGTATAGAGCTGAACAAGATTCTGGACGACCAAAAACGTCAGATTCGTATGGGCATATGGGCCATCGTTGTCACTTTCATCGGCATTATTGTCACGATCATCGTTACCTGATCACTATTAAGATCCGATATTCTCTCCGGTTTCTGGCAAACAATTCTTTGATTTTTCACGATATTTTTGCTCATAACGCTCGACTGAATGCAAGATTAAGGTGAGGGGTGAAACTCCCCTTGTCCTTTCCCCCATTGGACGGTAGATCCGTTATGCCTAAAAAAACGCAGTTCTCCGATAGCGATGAGGTCTGAGAGATACGGAAAAGTAGCTTGTGCGCGAAGGCAGTTTGTAACATTCACGCTGAACCAGCACAATTTATTTGTGCGGGCAATGGGGATTGGTGCATTCGCCGTAGAGGTAAAGCAGGTGATCCACAAGTTTGAAACCAGCCGCCTCGGCGGCTAATTTTTTTCTTTCTTCGATGATGGGGTCGGAAAATTCTGTGATTTTATTGCAGCGTAGACAGATGATGTGATCATGATGCTCCAGCGGGGCCAGTTCATAGAGGGCCTTGCTATCCTGGTGCCTATGGCGCACCAAAATGCCGGCATGTTCAAACTGGGTGAGTATCCGGTAGATGGTCGCCAAACTGGTATCATGTCCCAACTCGTTTAAAAATTGATGAATGGCCTCGGCAGTCAAATGTTGATTGGAATCCCTGGAAAACAGCTCAAGGATCGTCATTCGTGAAAGCGTTGGTCGCAGCCCAGCCTCTTTCAATTCCTGATATTGACTCATTCCATCTGTCCCCCCAAATCTAAAAAGTCAAAAATGACCATCACCCTATTTTGTGGTGGAGTGGGTCCGATTTGCAACCACTAATTGCAGAATAGGTTTATGCGTGTTTTTGATCTTGAGAATCATTCTTAAAACGGATACAGTTGCCATTGTGCGATGTGGGTTCAAATTAATAATCGTTAACAAAGGTGGTTCGTTCCATGGAATACAGCCTTATTGATCTTAAGCCCGGTGAAAGTGGTTGCATCAAAGGTATTGACGGATCCAGCCAAAGCAAAAAAAGGCTGATGGCTATGGGGATTATTCAAGGCAAGGAGATCACGGTTGAAACGGCGGCCCCCATGGGTGATCCAAGGATCTATACGGTGTTGGGATATCGGTTGAGTATGCGCAATGTCGAAGCCAAAAATATACGGATTGTCCGTAATTGACTAGCCAGAAAGCAAGATTTTTTTTCAAAGGGGATGACGTTCCCCAAAGCAAGGTGAGTGCGATGCAGGGCGGTAAAATAACGGTGGCGTTGGTGGGTAATCCCAACTGTGGCAAGACAACGTTGTTGAATCGGATCACCCGATCCAAGGAGAGTGTGGGCAATTATCCCCGTGTTACTGTGGCATTGAAACGCAAAGAGTTCACGCACCAGGGACAGGTTATCGAACTGGTCGATTTGCCCGGTATTTACGCCCTGACATCGCAGACGCCGGAGGAGCGGGAAACCCGCGATTTTATTCATTCCGGGCAGGTCGATATCATCATCAATGTCTTGGATGCCTGTAATTTGGAGCGGTCGCTGTTTTTGACCTCACAATTGATCGAGATGGGGCATCCGCTGTTGTTCGTCCTCAATATGGCGGATGAAGCGCGGTCGAAAAAGTTGCAGATCGATACCCAGGGGTTATCCTCCATGCTGGGCGGTTCGGTTTTTGAGACGGTTGGCACCACAGGGGATGGCCTGAAAGCATTGTTGGATGGCGTGGTACGGCTGCATGTGCAAAAAATGCGACGTGAACCGATATTTTTAACGTATGACAATCATTTGGAACAAGCGGTTCGTCGGGTACAGCGTCTGGTGACCGAGTTGCACCCAAGATCGTTGGATCACAATCAAAGCCGCTGGTTGGCCATCAAGTTGTTGGAGGGGGATGACCGTATTTTGCTTCAGGAGGGGGAGCATGGCCATCTTTTGGAAATGGTTCATCGCGAACGGTATGATTTGGCGCGCAGCCATGGTGAAGAGTGTGACTTGCTGTTTGCCATGGCCCGTTATGGTTTTACCCATGGTGTCGTCAAAGAGGTGGTGCAGGGTCCGTCCGAAGGGGAGGTGATACGGGATTGGACGGGGCGATTGGATCAGGTTTTTTTGCATCGTTTTTTTGGGATTCCCCTGTTATTGGTTTTGCTTTGGATCATGTTTCAGTCCACATTTTCCCTGGGGCAGGTTCCTATGGGTTGGATTGATGCCGGTGTGGGTTGGATTTCGGAATGGGTTTCCGGGCGACTTCCTGAGGGGATGGTTCATGATTTGGTTGTCGATGGGATCATCGCCGGGGTTGGCGGCACCATCGTTTTTTTACCGAATATTGTCATTTTATTTTTCTTCATGGCCATGTTCAGTGAGACAGGCTATCTGGCGCGGGCAGCGTTTCTTGTGGATCGATCGATGCACACCTTTGGACTCCATGGGAAAGCATTGATCCCATTGGTTATGGGTTTTGGGTGCAATGTCCCGGCGGTTATGGCGACGCGAACCATCGAGGATTACCGCTCACGGATGATTACCATCTTGATCAGTCCATTCATGCTGTGTTCCGCTCGGTTGCCGGTGTTTATCTTGTTTGCCGGGGCATTTTTCAGCGAAGAAGCGGGAACCATGGTTCTTTTGATGTATGTGTTGAGCATTGTCGTTGCCATGGGGGCGGCGGTTATTCTCAACCGTTTATTTTTGCGCAGCGATGATGATGCCTTTGTCATGGAACTGCCCCCTTATCGGTTGCCGACGTTGCAGGCGGTCATGATTCATATGGGAGATAGGGTGATTGGTTTTTTGCAGAAGGTGGCCGGCGTTATTTTGGTAGGATCGATTATTATCTGGTTTTTACAAGAATTCCCCCATCATCACATCTTAAGTCAGGATTACGATGGGGAGATTTCTCGATTGGAGTCGTTGCCGCAAACGTTGCAAAATGACGAAATCATTGCGGCGTTGAAGGTGAAAAAAGCGCAGGAGGTGTTGGAACAGAGTTATCTGGGACAAATTGCCCGAACGGTTGCCCCGGTGTTTGTCCCCTTGCACTTTACCTGGAAGGATACGGTTGCCATTTTGACGGGGTTTGTCGCCAAAGAGGTTGTGGTGGCCAGTTATGCGGTTCTTTATTCCCAAGGGGATGGGGCGAGGGAAAATTCGGAATCTTTACGCAAGGCACTGTCACATTCCATGACGCCCATCGTGGCGTTTACGTTCATGTTGTTTGCTCTGTTGTATGCGCCGTGTCTGGGGACCATTGCCACCATCGGCAAAGAGGCGGGGGGTTGGGTCTGGGCCGGTTACAGTGTGGCGTTTTCTATGACGTTGGCTTATGGTCTTTCCTTTTTGGTGGTTCAGGTGGGAGGGTTATTCGTGTGAGTGCTGGGAGTTGGCTGGAGTCGTTTATCTTGACGGTGGTTTTGTTTTTATCCCTGGCATTTGTTGTGCGGAGGGCTGCCCGGTTTTTTTCCGCCAAAAAAGGGGGTGGATGCCATTGTTCGGGTAAATCTTGTTGCAATGCCGGAGGTGTGGCACCGCAGTCTCAGAGTGATGTACATCCCGGAAAAACGCGATACATCCCCATTGCTGTGGTGGATGACAAGAAAAATGGATTGTGAAAAATTATTGCGGTTGACCGAAAGTGGTACTGATCAGGTAGACCGTGTAGCCTCCATAACAGGCCAGCAGTGCTGCCCCTTCGATTCGGCTGATGCGTCCCGGTCCTCGAAGTCCATAGCCGATGACGAACAACGAAAGGGTCAGCGCGGCCATGACCAGGATATCCCGGTTGAAGACTTCCGGCCCTACGGTCATCGGATGGATGGTGCCGGCGATGCCCACGACCGCCAGGGTGTTGAACAGGTTGGAACCCAGGATGTTGCCCAGGGCGATATCGTGTTCTCCCTTGCGGGTGGCGATGACCGACGAGGCCAGTTCTGGCAGTGAGGTGCCGACTGCGATGATGGTTAGGCCGATGATCAGGTCGCTGACGCCAAATCCATGAGCGATTTCCACAGCACCCCAGACCAGGATGCGTGAACTCACGATGAGCAGTACCAATCCTGCCACCAGCCAAAAAAGTGCATGGCGAATGGGCATGGTGCGGATGTCCGACTCCTGTTTTATTGCGTTTTCCAACGCATCGGTTTTTTTCCGCATTTCTTGCCAGATCGTCCAGGTCATCAGGCCGCCGAACACGGCGAGCAGCACCACGGCATCGAACCGGGTTATTTCGCCGTCCCAGATTTGCCATGCGGCCAGGGCGGTTACGGCGGTGAGAATGGGTAGTTCCTTGCGCAGCACCTGCGTGTGGACGGTTATGGGGTTGATGAGTGCTGTTAACCCAAGGATCAGGGCGATGTTTGCGATGTTTGAGCCGTAGGCGTTGCCGAGGGCGATTCCTGGATTGCCTTGTGAGGCGGCCAGGGCCGAAACCACGAGTTCTGGCGCGGATGTACCAAAACCGACAATCACCATACCGATCAACAGGGGTGGCATACCCAAATAGCGGGCGGTGGCGGACGATCCTTCAACAAAACGGTCGGCACTCCACACCAGGAGTGCCAACCCCAGAACAACAGCGACAAAAGCCAGGATCATATATATTTTCAACCCTCTTACTCATGCTGCAACTTGAGGTTCCATGACATTCGGCCACAAGATATTTTTCTGCACCCGAATGGCCCGAATGGATGGACGGGGTGGTTGATCATTCCAATCCGTTTTTCAGGTTTTGTAGAGCCTGGATTCGGGTTTCCAGGGGGGGATGGCTGGCGAAAAGGGCCATGAAGCCGCTCTGATTGCCGGATATACCGAAGGCGGCGGCTTCGGCGGGGAGTTGTGGGGTTATCGTGCTTTGTTGCAGCCGTTCCAGTGCGGCGATCATATTGTTTCGGCCTGCCAGTTTGGCACCGCCCACATCGGCCCGGAATTCCCTTTTGCGTGAAAACCACATGACCACGATGCTGGCCAAAACACCCAGTATGATTTCGGCGATCATGGAGGTGATGAAATAGGCGATGCCGCCGCCACTTGTACTTTCTCCCTCCTCATCTTGTTTGGATAACAGGCCATCCACAATTCCGCCAATGACCCGCGCCAGTAAAATGACAAAGGTATTGAGAACGCCCTGAATGAGGGTCAAGGTGACCATATCGCCGTTGGCGATGTGGCTGACTTCGTGGGCCAGAACGGCCTCGGCCTCTTCTCGTTTCATTGTCCGCAGCAATCCCGTACTGACGGCGACCAGGGCGTTATTGCGGCTGGCTCCGGTGGCAAAGGCATTGGGGTCAGGGGCATCATATACAGCCACTTCTGGCATACCGATGCCGGCGGCACGACTTTGACGCTGGACTGTTTCCAGAAGCCAGGCTTCTGTGGAATTATTTGGCTGTGTAATGACAACAGCTCCGGTGGAACGTTTGGCGAGCCACTTGGACATTAAGAGGGAGATAAAGGATCCTCCCATGCCAAACACCAGGGCCATCAGGACGATTCCTCCCTTGGAACCTTGGTTCAGCCCCAGGAATGCGGAAAGGATGTTGAGGACCACCATGAGTACGGCCATGATGGCCATGTTGGTGATAAGAAAAAGGAAGATGCGTTTCATATTCTGACCTCTTTAAAAAGGGAGAATTTTTTGATTTCCGACATTCTGGCCAGTTTAGCCTATTGCCTTGATCAATAAAATTAGATAATTTCTTACAGTTTATCAGATTTTTTGGAAAGATGATCTAGGCGTGTTGACATTAAACAAAATTATTAAAAGAAAAAAGGGGTCTGGGGGATTGCCCCCAGGGTTTTGATTTT
>JADGCQ010000112.1 GCA_015228925.1 Magnetococcales bacterium
ATGGGGTAGAAATGGGTGGGAATCAGGTGTTTGACTTCCGCCTTGGCCGCGACCAACCCTGCCAGACCTGCGGATAAGTGCCCTTCCATCTTGTCGGAATCCAGCGTGCAACAGTCCAAAATCAACACATCTGCATGTTTTGCCCCATCGATCAACCCCTGGTCATAATCGCAATCCCCAGAGAAGACCACCGATTTTCCGTCTTCCTCGAAGCGGTAGGCGACACTGTTCAGATTGTCCACATGGACGGTTGGAAAGGGACGCACGACCAAAGAACCCATCTCAAGGGTTTCCTCGATCTCAAAGGCTTCAATGACAAAGTGGCTCGGCAGCCGTACCTGCGTGAGGACAATCCGTTCAAAATAATCTCGAAATCCCAATGGGCCATAAATGGACATTTTTTTCCGGCGTCCTGCCCCTGCGATGCGCAAACCGTGGACCAACGGCGTCAAATCGCTCACATGGTCTGGATGGGTATGGGTGATGAAAATAGCATCCAGATTGGTGATCCCTTTTCTGGCTTGTACCAAGCGCCGAATGGTCCCTGGGCCGCAATCAATCAGCAGGTTCAACCCGCCAGCTTCTAAAAAATACCCCGCCGAATTACGCGATGGTGATGGAATACCTGTTCCGCTACCCAGCACAATGCCCTTCATGGATGTATCCTCCCTACCGACTGATCATGAGAAAATAATTCCGCGCCTTTGGTCGTCCTCATTCTAGATCCGACCTCCTCGAAAGATGAATCAGGCCAAGGAATGGGACAAGGTTTAAAAAAAAATATTTACCCCCGGAAGGTAGTTTGCCCCTATCACAAACTCAACCAGACGGCTCTCTGACCCACTGGCAATCCCCCGCCTTGACGATGCAGGAGACGCGATGTATTTGATTTTAACATTTTTCAGTTTCTGTGTCCCCCTTTCTGACGTATGGCAGGATCAGGTGAGGAACTGAGCAGACGGTTGGCAATGCGTCGGAATATAGGAAATGGTGTATGACGGTTGGTCAATTTTTCCAACAACAACCGCATGGTTTCATCCCGTATGTGGGGCTGCTCATACGGATGCTCAGCCAGTAGACGTGTGATGAACTCCAGGTAGGCCGCCATTCCTCCCTGAAGGCTCATGACCTGGTACTTTCTGGAAAATCTTTTCCGCAACATTTCTGTTCCATCACCTTTGCGACAGACCAGCAACGTACCCTTCTCCCTCATGACGGCATCATATTTTGTCTGGAACTTTTCTATATTATCCATTAAATCGAGAATATAGAATGGTTTCGATCCTGGAATGGCAGGGTCATAGTCGGTTGCCCCTCGGGTATCGATAAGAAAAGTTTCGGTTTGGCGGAAAAAAAACTCTGTAACCGTCAAGCTCGTTTTTCGGAATATCACCTATGTTTATCCTCTGTCGAGAGTCATTGTTATTTGTCATGACGACTTAAGAGGCAATCATTTTCTGCGCTTGCTTGAACATTTTTGTCAGCATCCGAACGGAACGGGGTCCGATTTCTATCAATAAAGACCGCTGTTGACCATAGACATGGATTGTGGGAACGCCCCTTACGCCATAGTGGGTAATCAGAGGGGGGTGTCGGTCAGCATCGACAACGACGATCTCGACAAACCCTTCCTGTTCGCGTGAAAATTTCCGCAATGCTTCGTAAGTTTCTTTACACCCTGGACAGGTTTGGGTCATGAAGGCCAGGAAAACAATCTTGTTTCGAGAACCTTCGGAAACAATTCTTGCCAAGGTGATTGCGGGAGGATAATCGCTATGAATTTGTTGGGATGTCATCAATCATATCCTTCATCAACTTAACATCAATCTCGACAAGTCTTTTAAGACGTTCACTGTCTGGTCGGATCATTGCGCAACGCATCCGGTGGCGAGAACACTGCAATGAGAGATGAGCCGAACCGGCCTCATCTCTCATCTTAGGAAACAGCACCGTGCTTTGGTACATCGGTGAGGTTGGAAGCATGCGTTATTAAAAACGCTCAAATTCATCATCGGAACTTCCACGACCACTCGTATTCAGATCAGCTCCTTGCATGGAACCAGGAAGTGCCTTGGGTTTTGAATACGGTGCGGGCGGTGCAATATTTCGTGTGGCCGCACCAGTACCGACCGATTTGTGGGCGGGACGACGATGTTCGGTTGCTCTCGTGGTACCGACATTAAACATTCCAATAGCCTCTTGCAGACGGTCGGCATGCGAGGAAAGTTCTTCCGCTGTTGCAGCCATTTTCTCTGCTGCACCGGCATTTTTCTGAATGGTCTGATCCAAGACCTGCAAGGCTTGGTTGATTTGACCCGCTCCCTGGGTTTGCTCCGAACTGGAAGCGGAGATCTCTTGGACAAGCTCGGCAGTTTTTTGTATATCCGGTACGAGTTTGGAAATAATCCCGCCAGCCCGTTCGGCCACCTCTACACTGGAAGAGGATAGCTGACCAATTTCACCCGCTGCGGATTGGCTTCGTTCTGCCAGTTTGCGGACCTCGGCGGCAACGACCGCGAAACCTTTGCCGTGTTCACCGGCCCGGGCGGCTTCAATGGCCGCATTCAACGCCAACAGATTGGTCTGACGGGCGATCTCTTCAATGATGGAAATCTTATTGGCGATTTCTTTCATGGCCGACACCGCCTGGGAAACCGCCGCCCCACCCTTCGCGGCGTCTGAAGCGGCCTGGGCGGCAATTTTTTCGGTCTGTTGGGCATTATCCGTGTTTTGCTGAATATTGGACGACATCTCTTCCATGGAAGCGGATGTTTCCTCCACCGAGGCCGCTTGGTTGGTCGCCCCCTCTGCAATATCGGAGGCTGCGGAAGTCAGTTCCATAACGCCACTACTTACGGAGTCCGAGGCTTTCTGAACAACGGTAATCACTGAGCGCAACTTTGCCGTCATGCCAGACATGGAATTGAAGAGTACGCCGATTTCATCGTTTCGGTCCATGGCGCAGTTGATGCTGAGATCCCCCTCGGCCAAACGCCCAAAAAAAACGCCGCATTTGGTTAGGGGGCCGGTGATATTTCGCGCCAAAAGAACGGCTGCGGCGATACCGATGATCAGGGAGATAGCACTGAGAAGAATCGTCTCATAGATCGTGGTTTTGACGGACTCAATCATTTCATTCTCGAGTCGGTTCACGTAGGCATCCACCCCTTCGTGACTGCCGTCACCCTCTTCAACCGACTCCATTTTTTTATCCAGCCCTTCGGCGTATTCATCAAAAGTATCCCCCATGGCCTTCATGGCGGCATCATGTCGCATCAGGGCAGCACCATTTTCCAATACTTTGGTTACCTCCGGGTTCGATGAAGCCAGCTCCTTGACCTTGGTAATAGTTTGATCATAATAATCTTTGTATTTCTCTATGCCCGTGTAGGCGTAGTCATTGGCAGCCATGGCCAAAAACCACAGATCCTGAACACCTTGAACGCCGAGAGCATTGCCGGAGGTCTTGACCGCTGTGGTGACGGACTGGTCCAAGACATCCATCAACTCCATTTTTTTCCGAGCCATTTCCACCAACTTTGGGCCTGTTTCTGCAAGTTTGGCAAAACGGTCCCGAACATCAGCGATGTCATTGGCCGGAAGAAAACCAGACCCTTCCAACACAGTGATGGTTTCAACAGCATTGTGTTTTCCCTGCTCAATCCGCTCCAGACCCTCCTTTTGTGAGAGATCGTCAAAACTATTTGCCGCTTCGGAAACGCCCCAAACCAAAGAGAGATAGTTGATGCGCGTCTCCATAGCCCCGTCGGCGGCGGCCAAGGCACTGTTAATCTCTTTTTCAATGAATCGTTCTATGTGCAGTGATGATTCCAGTGAGAGCCAACTGATAATGGCCATCAGGAGGATGATCGTACCGAAACCGGCGATTAACTTATTTTTAATATTCCAAGACATGACATAAAACCCCTTAATTTACGCTAGTGATTCTTTTTTTACTATAGATCTAGTCTATGCAAAAATAGAAATAAACAACATGACGCACAAGGCGATATCTACTAGAAAAGTCTATCCCACATCTCTGCCAACAATCTAGGGATGTCGGTTTCCATGGATTAAATGGGACCAAGGTTTAGGAATAATCTCTCACTGGCCGAAAATAGGATGCCCGCATTACAAGCCCAACCAAGCGGCCCCCCGGACGCCGCTGGAATCACCAAACCGCGCCTTGACGAGTTGTGTTTCGACGCTATCGGAGAAGACATGGCGTTGCAATAATACCGGAACATTCTGATAAAGGCGCGTGATATTGGACAATCCGCCCCCAAAGACGATGATATCAGGGTCTAAAACATTGATCACCGCCGCCAACCCGCGCGCCAATCGATCCTCATAACGTTGCATGACCGTCGCCGCTGCCGTTTCGCCCCTTTCCGCACGGACAACCACCTCCCGGGCATCACAACGTTCTCCCGTCATCGTCAAATAATCATTTTCAAGTCCTGGACCCGAAAGAAAGGTTTCAATGCATCCTCTGCGACCACAATAACAGGTCGGCCCCGGTCGCTCCTCATCCATGGGCCATGGCAACATGTTATGTCCCCATTCCCCGGTAATTCGGTTCGGCCCTTGCAGCAACCGTCCCCCCACCGCGATTCCTCCCCCGACGCCGGTACCCAGGATCACCCCCATCACCACCTGACTCCCCTTTGCCGCCCCATCCACTGCCTCCGACAGGGTAAAACAATCGGCATCATTGGCCAACCGCACTGGATACCCCAACATCGCCGCCAAATCTCCCTGAAGATCTTCTCCGATCAAACAGGTGGAATTGGCATTCTTGACCCGCCCACTACGTTGTGAAATGGCCCCCGGCAAACCGATCCCGACCGGGGCTTGGCCCACCTGCGCCCACTCAGGTCGTATTGCTTGGATGTGTCGTTGCGCTTGGTGAATCAGAGAGACCACCGCCTCCAAGGTTTTGCGATACTGTCCCTGTGGGGTTTCCACCCGGTGGCGGTAGTGGAATGCCCCATCGTCGCCCAAAACGGCGACCTCAATTTTTGTCCCCCCAAGATCGAGTCCAATACGCATCAAAATCCTCATGACCTGTCATAACTGGTGACGAAGCGGGTGGAATGTGTCAGTATCGGCTTTTTTATTGAGAAACCACCGCTCCAGGACACGACCCCTTGATTGTCACGATTTTATGAAAACCCGCAAAGCCTGGAAAAAACTGGGACGCCGAATCCCCTCTGGAGCCAAACCTGAACAGGTGGAAGTGGTTGGAGAGGTTTCCAGGCATCTGTTCAGCTATCAACAAACCATCTCCGAAGTCGAATATATCGCCCAGTTCAAAGACCGCTTTGTCGCGCAAAGCGATGAATTGGAACAGGCATGGAGGGCGTTGGAACATCGCCTTCAAACCTGGGTTGATGGACTTTCCGACCTGCCGGGTCCAAAAATGGAGCAGGATTGGCTGGAAATGGTCGCCGATAACGAACGACTCCTGGATTGGGGGTTGGAACTGGCCAGAACGTTGGAACTCCTCGCCCTACCCATTCCTCAACCCAAAACAGTGCTATGGCAAAATGCCCTGGAAGCCTGTCGCGAACGGCGATTGCAGGCCATTCTACAAGACGAAAGGGCTTATGATCCAGCCATTATCCGCCGTTTGGATCATAAACTGAGGGAAGAAGAGGCCGGTCATCTCCATCCCTATTATTTAACCCCCTATTGGGAATACTTTGGTCGCATTTTTAAATCCCTGGAGACGGCGCGTCTGGATCATGATCTGGAAGAGGCGATCCGTATCCGTGAGTTTCATTTGATGTTTGCCGCCCGCTTCAACCAACGCCACTTCACCCTGTTTCTTGGGCCGACCAATTCTGGAAAAACCTACCAAGCCTTACAAAAACTGGCGGCTGTATCCCATGGGATCTATCTGGCTCCCCTGCGTCTCCTGGCCCTGGAGGTCTCCGAAACGCTCAATGCCTGGGGGGTTCCCTGCAACATGGTCACCGGGGAAGAACGGATGATGGTCGAGGGGGCACGCCATACCGCCAGCACCATCGAAATGCTCCCCTTGGATCATACCTGGGATATGGGTGTCATCGACGAGGCCCAAATGTTAGGTGATCCAGAGCGGGGATGGGCCTGGACGCAGGCAATCCTCGGACTTCAAGCCAAGGAGGTTTGCGTCGTCGGTGCCCCGGAATCCTTACCCGCCATCGAAAAATTGCTGCAATTGACTCAAGATCCGTGGGAAACCATCGTTTTGGAACGGATGACCCCCCTGAAGATGCTCCCCCAGCCGGTCAAAGATTTTTCCGAACTGACCCCCGGCACCGCCATCGTCGCCTTTTCCCGCCGCCATGTCCTTGGCCTCAAGGAGATCGTCGAACGAAAAACCGGGAGCCTCGCCGCTGTCCTGTATGGCGCATTGCCTCCCGAAGTGCGTCGCCACCAAGCCCATCTGTTTGCCACCCGGCAACGCCCATTCCTAGTCGCCACCGATGCCATCGGCATGGGGTTGAATCTTCCCATCGAAAAACTTTTGTTTGCCCAGGATACCAAACATTTTGATCAAACCGAGGTGCCCCTGACACCCATGGAAGTCCGACAAATCGGCGGTCGCGCCGGTCGTTTTGGCAAAAATGAAATCGGCTGGATCGGTTCTTTCCGTATCCCCATGCATCATATCCGCCACTGTTGGGAACAAAAACCGCCCGATATTCAAAAAGCCCATCTGGCTCCCAACCTGCAACATATCCTTGCCATGACCGAAATTGCCGGCGTGGGTGACCGATCTTTGGCACGGCTGTTGTTATTGTTTACCAAATCGGTTAAACCCGACCCCAGGGTTTATCAAATGTCCGATATGGAAGAACAAATCACCTTGGCTCGAATTACGGATCGCTACCATGCGTTAACCCTTGAAACCCGTTTCAGCCTGTCGGCGGCCCCCGTCCCCCTCAACAGCAACAGTGCCGTCACTGCGTTTGAGCTGATGGTGGCAACGGTTGCCAAAAATAAAAAACTTTCTTTGAAACCTTTGTTGCCCGCCATGGGCCAGGGGAACGATGAAAAACTGACCGATCTTGAAGCAGCCATGAAAATCGTCAACCTGTATTCATGGCTTCATTTTCGGTTTCCCGAAAATTTTCCCAAATATCAGGAGGCTCAAACCACCCGTGAACATCTCAACCAAGCCATCAATCGCCAGTTGGGTCGCACCCCTCCCAGGTCATTGAATTGTCATGGCTGCGCAACACCCCTTCCCAATGACTATCGTGGGAAATATTGTCATCGCTGCCGTAGCCAAAATAGTCGTCACTGGCAGACACGTGGCGGCAAACGTCCTACCGTCTCCAAACCATGGCGTCGGGGGACTGCAAAACAGTGATTTCCAGCCCCATAAACCCTGACCGACACATCGAAAGGCAATCATGACCACCTCTGATACCCTGGATCCCTTTCTGGCACAGATGCGTGCAGACATCTATCCCGAACCCCCCAGCGAACCCCATCTCACCATCACCCACCAGATGATTGCCAAGTTTGTCGAGACCGGATTGATCGCACCCCATCATCGGGTTCTCGATGTGGGGTGTGGCAGTGGGCTGGCCTTGGAAGAATTCGCCCGGCACCGCATCCAGGCGATTGGCGTCACTTTGGGGCCAGAAGCGGCGGCATGCCGTGAGAAGGGGTTTGATTGCCGGGAAATGGATGTTTCATTTCTTGAATTCCCCCATCAATCTTTCCATGCCATCTGGTGCCGACATACCCTGGAACACAGTTTTTCCCCTCTTTTTACCCTGTATGGATTTGAAAAAATATTGATCTCCGGCGGATTGCTCTACGTGGAAGTCCCCGCACCCGATACCGCTTGCCACCATGAGAAAAATCCAAATCATTATTATGTCATGGGAAAATCCATGTGGGAGAGCTTGTTTGAAAAAACGGGCTTCATTGTGGAATGGAGCGGGGATTTTGCGTTTGATACGCGGATGGGTCCAGACCTTTACTGGAGTTTTGTGTTGCGTAAAAAGTCAACGTCATCGTGAACTTCATGGATAACTTTCTGATTTCTGACGCACCATCTGACGACGACAGCGGGCCGGGGTATCCCCTGCCCGCCAACGTTATTTTGCGGCGGTTTTGGCGGGGACAAACCATCGAGGTTGTCGAAGAGGAGATGGGAACACGGGCTTTGTATTTTAGAAGCCGTCTCATCCAATCCCGCATGGATCCCACCGATCCCATTCGATTGGTTCTCCCCTATTCGCGGCATATGATGGCGTCGTTGATGTTTTTACCCGCTACCGAGGGGCAAAAAATACTCATGATTGGTCTTGGCGGCGGTTCCCTGGCCAAATTTATCCTGCACCATTGGCCCATATCCTTGTTGGATGTGGTCGAAATCGATGGGGGAATGGAGCGTTTGGCCCGAACCTTTTTTAACCTGCCAGAGGATCCCCGTTTGCACATTCATGTTGCCGACGGGGCCGTCTTTTTGCAAACTGCCAACGATACCCGATACGACATGATTCTGGTGGACGCCTTTGATCATCAAGGGATGGCGGAGACGGTCTATGCCCGGCATTTTTTTGTCTCTGCTAGGCAGCTCCTCACCCCTTCGGGATTGATCGCCATCAACGCTACCAAAACCGATACTGCGGCGTACAACATGATCGCAAAAACCTTGAAGGGTCTTTTTACCGAGGGACTGTTGCGTCTTCCCGTTCGGCTTTCAAGAAATGAGATTTTACTGTGTTTTCCTCAGCCCATCTCTCAAACCCAGTGGATATGGGCGGGGAAACAGGCCAAAGTGTTGGAAGAAAAACTTTCGTTGGAGTTTGCGCAATTCCTGAGAGATCTGCGTCGTTTCAGTTCCCCGTTTTGGAGTCGCGGGATCTGAGGTGGACCCATCAATGCATTTTGATGATGGCTGCGAGGACACCAAATCCGGCGATCATGAGTCCTCCAAGCTTAATGGTGAGCCGGTATTCGAGTTCACGCATTTCAGACTTGATGTCACGCATGTCCGATCTGATCGCTACGACATCGCCTTGGGTGGCTAATTCTTTCAACTGGGAATCTTGGACTTCCCGCAAGGCTTCAGAAAACGCTTCGGCTTGCCTCTCTTCGACCCCGGCGTCTCGGAGCCGACGGACAAACCGCAACGTATCGAACGCAATCGTTGCTGTAGACATGAAACGCCCTCCTTTGAATGACTCTTCCAAGATTGCAACCAAAAACAGCGTATCACAAAGTTCAGGTTCGTTGAAAGGATGATGTTTCTATCACTTTCAGTTGGGTATCGATGGGCAAATCACCACGGGGCAATTCTGGCATCGGGGGCGTTTCAGGCAATGTTCCTTGGCATGGCGCACAATCAAGGCATGGAATTCCCCCAATGTGTGCGGCTCCATGGGGATGGTTTCGTGGACAATCGCCTGCATTTTGTCATAACCCGCCTTTTCATCCACCCACCCCAACCGCAAAAACAACCGTTTGGTATAGGCATCCACGACAAAAACCGGCTGCTGTGCGGCATAACACAGGATGGAGTCCGCAGTTTCTTTGCCGATTCCGTGGATTCCCAGCAGGTTGAGGCGCAGTTCCTGGTTATGGGGATGTATGACCTGGCGAATATCCCCCCAGGGAGCCATAAATCGTGCCAATGCCTTGAGGCGTTGCGTTTTGATGCGAAAATAGCCCGCTGGGCGGATCACGTCCCACAAGGTTTCATCGGGGGTTTCGCAGATGGCGGTAAAGTCCAGCAATCCACGTTCTTCCAATTGATCCACCGCCTTGGATGCCTGCGTCCAGGCGGTGTTTTGCACCAATACCGCACCCACCATCATCCCGGTCACGGTCCGGGCCGGCCACCAATGTTGTGGACCATGCCGCTTAAGCAGCAGGTCAAACAAGACGGGGACGGGAAAACTCATCGTTTGGGGCGGACAGCATTGGGCGGTGTTGTCGGTTTCGCGGCTATCGGTGCTGGCGGCAGGGCATCTTTGCGCAGTAGTTTGAGTTCTCCGGGTGAAAGATAACGCCAATTGCCCTGTGGTAACTCTCCCAAGGAGACCGGTCCAAAGGAGATACGGATGAGACGGGAAACCTTCATGTCCAAAGTTTCAAAGATGCGCCGGATGATGCGGTTGCGCCCTTCCCGGAGTGTCATGGTCAACCAATTATTGGCCGCCGTGTTGTGATCCACCGAAATTTCCAAGGGGCCTGTGGGACCATCTTCCAGTTCCACCCCCTGGCGTAAACCATCTAAGGTGGTATCCGAGATACGGCCATGGACCCGGACGCGGTAGGTCCGGGGGACGCGCGCCGAGGGATGGGTCAAACGGTGGACCAGATCGCCATCGTTGGTAAACAACAGCAAACCTTCCGAATTGATATCCAATCGCCCCACATAGATCAATCGTTCCGGGACATCGGCCACATAATCAAAAATGGTCCTGCGACCTTCGGGATCGTTGCGGGTACACAAAATATCTGGCGGTTTATTGAAAGCCAGAACAATCGGCTTTTTCCCTTTTTGGAGGATAACGGGTTTGCCATCGACCATGACCCGGTCTCCTGGGGAGACTAGGGAACCGGGTTGTGTGATCAACTGTCCGTTGACGGCGACGCGGCCCAGATCGATCCAGCGTTCCCCTTCTCGGCGCGAACACAAGCCGGCCTGGGCCAACCATTTTTGCAGACGCATGGGTTCAGCCACGGTTGTATGCTCCCGGAAGGGGTGGCAGACCCAGGACATCGTGGATCTGGGTCATGATGATTGCGGCCATAGCCGATGCTTGTTGTGCGCCGTGTGTTAGGATCCGTTCCAGTTTGGTGGGATCGTTCATGATCATTTGGTATTTTTGACGAATGGGTTCCAGTACGGCGTTAACCGCCTCGGCGGTTTCAACCTTTAATTTGCCATATTGGTTATGGCTGAAATGGGCCAAAGCCGTTTCACGATTGCTGCCGGTGGCGGCGCACCAGATACTGAGAAGATTGGTGACTCCGGCCTGATTGGTTTCGTCAAATCGAATTTCTCCAAGGCTGTCGGTGACCGCTTTTTTAAATTTTTTCAGCACGGTGTTGGCGTCATCCAGCATCATGACCTTGGCCAGGTCGGATTCGGCGGATTTGGACATTTTTTTCTCAGGATTTTGCAGATCGCGCACCCGTGCGGCACCGTGAGATTGAATGGCGGGTTCAGGGATTGTGAATACCGGCCCATGAATATTGTTGAAACGGATGGCGATATCGCGGGTGAGTTCCAGATGTTGTTTTTGATCTTCGCCGACGGGGACGATGTTGGTTTTGTAGAGGAGGATATCGGCGGCCATCAGGACGGGGTAGGTGAATAATCCGGCATTGACGTTTCCGCGATGTCGCAGGGATTTATCTTTAAACTGGGTCATCCGTTCCAATTCGCCGAGTTGGGCGAATGTGGAAAGAATCCAGGCGAGTTGGGAATGTTGGGGGACTTGGCTTTGGATGAATACGATACTTTTTTCGGGATCGATCCCAGCGGCCATGTAGATGGCGGCCAGTTCCAGGGTGTTTTTCCGCAATTCTTGGGGATCTTGACGAACGGTTAGGGCGTGCAGATCGACGACACAGAAGAGGGTGTCATGGTGTTCTTGCAGCGGGATCCAGTTATTGATGGCTCCGAACAGGTTACCGATGGTTAAATGTCCTGTGGGTTGGGCGGCACTGAAGGCAACCGAACGTTTTGAAACGGCGTCTGTCACAATGATTCTCTCCGAATAAAATGATTAAAAGAAAAAAGGGGTCTGGGGGATTGCCCCCAGGGTTTTGATTTT
>JADGCQ010000113.1 GCA_015228925.1 Magnetococcales bacterium
GGAGCCATCTGAGGAAGAGGAAGAAGAAACCCCTGTGATTGCGGAGGAATCTTTAGGCGAGGCGGGTGAAGCGGAGCCATCTGAGGAAGAGGAAGAAGAAACCCCCGTGCTTGCGGAGGAATCTTTAGACGATGCGGGTGCAGCGGAGCCGTCCGAGGAAGAGGACGTTGAAGATCTGGCCTCCCTCCTGGCCGAGCCTGAGGAAGAGGAAGAAGAAACCCCCGTGATTGCGGAGGAGTCTTTAGACGGGGCGGGTGCAGCGGAGCCGTCCGAAGAAGAGGAAGTCGAAGATCTGGCCTCCCCCCTGGCCGAGCCTGAGGAAGAAGAAGCGTCGGTTATTGCGGAAGAAGGGGAGGTTTTGGACGAAGCGGGTGCGGCGGAACCGACATCCGGTTCACCACAACCGTTGGAAGAGCTGTATGGTGACCAGGTGGAGGGGTTGGTGCGGGAGATGGTCTCATCGATGTTGAGACGCTTGCTTCCAGAGCTTTTGGAAGAGATCGTCCGGGAAGAGATCGACCGGATTCGCCACAAGGAATGATCAAACCCCATTGTTTGGGTGGTATGAAGGAGGGGGGCGAAGTGTTTTTTGTGGTAGGTTGGCTTGGTTTTTCCAGGGATAAACGACAATAACCGGATGGAGTCCGATGTCAGAATCAGAACTGCCTAAAACGTATCATCCATCTGGTGTGGAAAAAGATTTGTACCGTTTTTGGGAGGGATCTGGATTTTTCGCCCCCGATATGAACGGTCCAGGATCCCCCTATTGCATTATGATCCCGCCGCCCAATGTGACGGGCAGTCTGCATATGGGCCATGCGTTCCAGGATACCATCATGGATGCCCTGGTGCGTTACCATCGGATGAAAGGGGATCGTACCCTGTGGCAGACGGGAACCGATCACGCGGGTATTGCCACGCAGATGGTTGTTGAACGGCAGCTTGAGGCGGAGGGGAAAAGTCGGCACGATCTGGGGCGTGAGGCGTTTGAGAAGCGGATATGGCAGTGGAAGGAAAGTTCCGGTGGGACGATTGTGCAACAGTTGCGACGGATGGGGGCCTCGTGTGATTGGGACCGGGAACGGTTTACCATGGATCGGGAACTGTCCCGTGCGGTGACCGATGTTTTTGTCCAACTCTACGAAGATGGATTGATTTATCGGGGAAAAAGGTTGGTCAACTGGGATCCGGTCTTGCGGACGGCGGTATCGGATCTGGAGGTTTTAGCGGAGAAGGAAGCGGGCCATTTATGGCATGTGCGTTATCCGCTGGAGGATGGATCGGGTCATCTGGTGGTGGCGACGACGCGGCCAGAGACGATGTTGGGAGATACGGCGGTGGCGGTGCATCCTGAGGATGCGCGTTATGCGGCGTTGGTTGGACGCCGGGTGGTGTTACCGCTGACGCAGAGGACGATTCCCATCATTGCGGATACGTATGTGGATCCAGAGTTTGGTACGGGGTGCGTCAAGATCACTCCAGCGCACGATTTCAATGATTATGCCGTGGGAGAACGGCACCAGTTGGCATTGATCAATCTGTTTGCGGAAGATGCCACCCTCAACGATAACGCCCCAGAGGGATACCGTGGCCTGGATCGGTATGAAGCCCGTAAGAAAGTGGTTGAGGCGTTGGAAGCATTGGGTTTATTGGCAGGTATCGAGCCGCACGAACTGATGGTCCCCCGTGGTGATCGCTCACGGGCGGTGATTGAGCCATTGTTGACGGATCAATGGTTTGTCAAGGCGGGTCCGTTGGCCGAGAAGGCGATTGAAGCGGTCGAGGACGGACGCATCCGTTTTGTCCCGGCCAATTGGTCGAAGACCTATTTTGAGTGGATGCGTAACATTCAGGATTGGTGCATTTCCCGGCAAATTTGGTGGGGTCATCGGATTCCGGCTTGGTATGGTCCCGACGGGCATATTTTTGTGTGTAACTGCGAAGAGACGGTCTATGAATTGGCGGCGGAACACTATGGAGAGCCGGTGACGCTCCAGCGTGATCAGGATGTTTTGGACACCTGGTTTTCTTCGGCCCTGTGGCCGTTTTCCACCTTGGGCTGGCCAGAACAGACCCCGGAACTCCAGGCGTTTTATCCGACCAATGTTTTGGTGACCGGGTTTGATATTATTTTTTTCTGGGTGGCCCGGATGGTCATGATGGGGCTGGAATTTACCGGAGAGGTTCCGTTTCGGGATGTGTATATTACCGGGCTGATTCGGGATGGCGAAGGGAACAAGATGAGCAAATCCAAGGGGAATATTTTGGATCCCTTGGATTTGATCGATGGTATCGATTTGGAGTCTTTGGTTGCCAAGCGGACCCGTGACATGATGCAACCGCACCTAGCGTTGCGGATTGAAAAGGCGACGCGCAAAGAGTTTCCGCAGGGGATCCCGGCCTATGGTGCCGATGCCCTCCGGTTTACCATGGCGAGTTTGGCGACACAGGGGCGGGATATCAAATTTGACTTGGGAAGGATTGAAGGTTACCGCAATTTCTGCAATAAGTTATGGAACGCCAGCCGGTTTGTGCTGATGAACACCGAGGGGCAGATCAATGCCCCCCATCCGGGCGACTGTTTTATGTCGCTGGGTGATCGTTGGATTTTGGCCAAGTTGAAACGGACCACGGGTGAGGTGACACGCGCCATCGACGACTATCGCTTCAATGATTATGCCCATCATGTGTATCAATTTTTGTGGGGCATTTTTTGCGATTGGTATTTGGAGATGGTCAAGCCGGTGATTTATGACGAATCGGTGGAGGCGTCGTACAAAATAGCGGCCCGTGGGACGATGTTGCGGGTGTTGGAAGAATCGTTGCGGTTGTTGCATCCGCTGATGCCGTTTATCACGGAAGAATTGTGGCACCGGGTGTCGCCTTTGGCGGGTTGTCCGGGAAAGACGATCATGCTGGCACCATGGCCGGAGGTGGTGGTGCTGGATCCCCAGGAAGAGGCGATCGAGAAGGAGATGGATTGGGTCATCTCGGTGGTAACGATGGTGCGGACGTTGCGTGCCGAATTGGATATCCCGCCGGGTAAACCCTTGCGGATGGTGGTGATGGCTGGCGATGATGTGATCTGTCGGTTGGAAAAACATACGCGGATTTTGTCGGTATTGGCCCGTCTGGAAGGTTGGTCGCGGGTGTGGGAAGCTCCCGAAGGGGAGAGTGCGACGGGTGTTTTGGAAGATTTGCGTCTCTTTATCCCGTTGACAGGGGTGATGGATATCGGCTCGGAAATGGTGCGCTTGACGAAAAGTTTGGAAAAACTGGAAAAAGAATTGGAAACGGTCGAAAAGAAACTGAACAATCCATCGTTCTTGTCGCGGGCCAAACCGGATGTTGTGGAGAAAGAAAGGGGCAAGCAGGTGGAAATCAGGGAAAAACAGCAAGGTTTGCGGGAGGCGTTAGGACGGATGGAAACGATGAGGAGCGTGTCACGATGAATCCCCCATGGCTGGATATTGTTACAATTGCACTCAGTCAGGACATAGGCCGTGGAGATCTGACGACCAATGCCCTGGTTTCGCCGGGCCAGAAGGCGGAAGCGGAATTGGTGGCGAAGGAAGATTTGGTTGTTTGCGGTCTGCCGGTGGTTGCGGAGGTGTTTCGTGCGGTCGATTCGCGGATTCGGATGTTGCCGGAACGTCCCGATGGGGAAGGTGTTTTGGCGGGTAACCGGATTTGCAGCATTCATGGACCGGCGCGGGGTATTTTGGCGGGCGAACGTGTGGCGTTGAATTTTTTTCAGAATCTGTCCGCCGTGGCAACACTGACGCGGCGTTATGTGGAGAAAGTTGAAGGGACCGGTGCCCGGATTTGTGATACGCGCAAGACGACGCCGGGGTTGCGGTTGCTGCAAAAATATGCGGTACGCATTGGTGGGGGACATAACCATCGCTTTGGATTGGATGATGGCGTATTGATTAAGGAAAATCATATCGCGTTGGCTGGTGGGGTTGCTTTGGCCATCAAGAAGGCCTACGACGCGGTGAGTCATTTACATGGCGTGGAAATTGAGGTGGAAACCCTGGATCAACTCCGGGAAGCCCTGGATGCGGGGGCACGGATTATTTTGCTGGACAACATGAGCCTGGAGACCATGGAGAAGGCGGTGGCCATTGTGGGTGGGAAGGCGTTGTTGGAGGCCAGCGGCAATATTACATTGGATAATGTGCGGTCGGTTGCCGAAACGGGTGTCGATTTGATTTCGGTGGGGGCCATCACCCATAGCGCGGGAAGCAAGGATGTCTCGCTGCTCGTCACGATGTAACGACCCCTTGTTGGCCCTGTTGCAGGGACGCGGTGGAGAGCCTGTGTCGGGGGTCGCGATTGGGCGAGATCTTGGCATGACTCGGGCTGCGGTGTGGAAGCGTATCCAGGTGTTGCGTTCGGCGGGGTATAAGGTCAAATCGATGGCACGGCAAGGCTATGTTTTGGACGAGATTCCCGACCTGTTGACCCGGGATGTCATGGAGGGATGGCTTACGGGGGAGATTTTTTTACCGGAGAGGTATCATTTTTTCCCCAAGTTGGCCTCGACCAATGCCTTGGCGGCGGAATTGGCGAATGCGGGTGTCCCGGAGGGGACGGTGGTGGTTGCGGATAGCCAGACCCATGGGCGTGGTCGATTGGGTCGGGTGTGGGAATCGCCGTCGGGGGTGAATCTTTATTTTTCGATGATTTTACGTCCTGCGGTTTCTCCGCGTCACACCGCCCAGATGACGTTGATATCGGGGTTGGCGTTGGCGGAGACGGTGGCAGGGCTTGGCGTTGCGACGGCCCAGATCAAGTGGCCTAACGATCTTTTGTTGGATGGGGGGAAACTGGCGGGTATTTTGACGGAGATGGCTGCGGAGGATGATCGGGTCCATCACGTTGTGGTGGGCGTTGGCATCAACGTGAATGGGGAGATGGGTTCTTATTCGCCGGAGATTCAGGTTGTTGCACGCTCGTTGCGGGATCACTTAAAAAAAATAACCTTGCGGGCACCCCTGCTGGCCGATTTTCTGGGTCGATTTGAGCGGTGGTATGGACTCTATCTTGCAGGTGGTTTTGCACCGATTCGTGAGGCCTGGATTGCCCGCTCAGGGATTCGTGGCAAGCCGGTGAAATGCAACTTGCTGAAGGAGAGTTTTTCTGGAGAGGCGGTGGATATGGATGATGAAGGGTTTTTGTTGGTGCTTCGTCATGGGGATCAGGAACTTAAGCGCGTCATGGCAGGTGACGTTACGCCACTTTAACTAAAAGTTAAGATATCATGCTACTTGTTATCGATGTCGGCAATACGAATGTTGTTCTTGGTGTCTACCAGGGGGAAGAATTGGTCCGCCATTGGCGTTTGGCGACGTGTGTGGCGCAGACGGGTGATGAATATGGCATTTTGATCGTTAATCTTTTTCATTTAGCTGATTTGCAGACCAAGGATGTGGAAGCGGTGATTTTGGCGAGTGTGGTACCGCCGATTCAATCGGCTTTGGTTCGGGCACTCAAAAGGTATTTCAACATACAACCGTTGATTGTCGGGCCGGGGATCAAGACGGGGATCACGATACGTTATAATAATCCGCGGGAGGTTGGGGCGGATCGGATCGTGAATGCGGTGGCGGCGTTTCACATCGTGAAGGGTGCGGCGATTGTTGTTGATTTTGGGACGGCGACGACGTTTGACTTGATTGGACCGACGGGGGATTACATGGGTGGTGCGATTGCGCCGGGGTTGGGTTTGTCGATGGATGCGTTATCGGAGAAGACGGCGAAGCTTCCCCGGATTGAGCTTGCCAAGCCCAAGGCTGTCATCGGGCGGGATACGGTTGGTTCGATGCAATCGGGTCTTTTTTGGGGGTATGTTGGTTTGGTGGATGGGTTGATTGACCGGATGATTGCGGAGTCTGGTTTTTCGCCGGTCCGCGTGATAGCCACGGGTGGGTTGGCGCGATTGATGGCGACGGAGAGTGCTAGGGTCGAAACGGTGGATGAATTTTTGACATTGAATGGTCTGCGTTTGTTATATGAGCGGAACTGTTAAAGGAAACCAGAAGTGTCTTCACGTGTTTCTGGCATGATGGGAATATTAGCCTGGACGATGGCCGTGTTGCTATTGATGGGTAATCTGGGCTATTATAGTAAATTATTGATGACGCAGCGGGTGGAGGGGGATTTGTGGACGGGTCCGCTGATGCCGGGCAAAAGGTATGGGTTACCGGAGCTTGGTCAAGCGCGTGTGTTGGGCAGTCCAGAGAAAAAGAGTGATGTTGCCCCGGAGGTGAGCCAGGAGGTCAAACCCCAGGAGGTCAAGACATTAGCCCCGCCGCCCGAGGTCTTGGTGAAGGAAGAGGAGAAGCCTCCCGCCCCGCCGCCGGTGGTGGTGCCGCCGGAGGTCAAGGTGGAGGCCAAGAGTGGTTTGGATGGTGCTGTTGGATCGGGGGGATTTGTTGTTCAGGTTGGGAATTTTGTGCTGGAGATGGGGACGGACAGTTTGCTTGCGCGGATGCGTGAGAATGGGATGGATCCGCAGATCGGGGTAAAAGAGGAAAGTATTCGTTTAAACAATGTGCAGGCTGGTCCCTTCAGGAAGATGGAGGAGGCCAAGGTGATGGAGACGGTACTCAAGAGCAATGGGTATGATGTTGAGGTTGAGGAGACGTGGGAGGGGTACATCATATCGTTAAGTCGTTCATTGCTGTTGGGATTTGCGGTACACGATATGGAGAAGGCGCAGTCCCTTGGGATTACGCCGTTGCGCATGGTCAAGGTTGAGGCGGACATGCCGGTGAAGAATTTATTTTTAGGTCCGTATTCTTCCAAGGACGAGGCGCGGAGGGTGAGTGAGCGCATTGCAAAACTGGGGTTAGCGGTTCCGGTGATCAAAGCTTGGGGACCGAATGTGATGGGCAAGATCATAAAAGAGTGATTTTTAATCTGGGAGGGTTGACAACGCGCTCAATTCCTCCGAATATCCTGTGTTTCGCGGCGGGGTAGCTCAGTTGGTTAGAGCAACGGATTCATAATCCGTGTGCCGGGGGTTCAAGTCCCCCCCTCGCTACCAATAAAAACAATGGCTTAGATGATGTTCTGTCTAAGCCATTTTTTGTTTCTGTCCACTTTTTGTCCATTTTTATTTTTCCATCTTTTTCAGATAATCAGCCATCGGATTGAAATCTACAGCTTCCCGGAGATGATCAGGGGAAAGGTGGGCATATCTCACGGTCATGGCCAAAGATCCATGGCCAAGAAGTTTTTGCAGCACAAGAATGTTTCCCCCATTCATCATGAAATGGCTTGCAAATGTGTGTCTGAAAATGTGTGTGAGTTGTCCCGATGGTAATTCTATCCCAACTTTTAAAAACGCCCTCCGTATGGTGCCGGTGCAATCCTGGAAAGGTTTGTAGCCCGCTCTATACCCTGGATCATGTTGAAAAGTGTCTCAGAAATCGGTACAGCCCTGGTTTTTCCGCTTTTTGTCAAATCAAAGGTGATTGAGTTTGGCCGGATATTGTCAACGTTAAGGTTGAGTATTTCACTATACCGCCCACCTGTTGCCAGTGCCGTGAAAACAAACAGATAGGCGTTTTCTTGCCTTGGAGAAGAAAGCTGTTCAAGTAAGGCTTGAATCTGTTTATCGGTCAGAAATGACAATTCCCGTTGATCAACCTTGAGCTGTCGGATTTTCCCAAGTGGATTTGTTTTCCACTCGCCCAATCGTTCCAATTCATTGAACATGGCCCGTAAATAAGCATGTTCATGATTGATCGTGTTTTGGGATATGCCATCCTGCAACCGTTTTTCTCGATACGCAGTAAAATGAGCCTGGGTAAAGTCAGCAGCAAAAGGATTCCCGATTTTTTCAGAAAAATGAAGAAGCAATCTCTTCCGACCTTCACCGTCTTTGAGTTGAGAGCCATGGAGACGAAACCAAATATCAACCAATTCGGATAACGCGCGTTGATCCTTCCGTTTTGGATTCCAGGTCTTGTCTTCCTGTTTTTTAGACGTGACCCACGCAACCCAACGAACGGCCTCACTTTTGGTTTTGAATGTTTGCCTGTATCTTTTTCCGTTAGCCCCTGTTGGCCTTATATCAGCTTTCCATTGACCATTGGCTTGTCGTTCAATTCCCATGGCTCATTTTTCAACTTCAACTACAGCAAATTTATTTACGCGCCTGAAATAAGCCCGCTTATAGAATTTTTCAAGCAATTGGCGAAATTCAAGGTTGAACGGCCTCAATATTCGCGTCACCATTTCCCCATCTGGCAAACCATCCACCAAAACAAACGATATAGCCTCATAGGATTCTAAAATACCTTCCAATTCTTCGTATAAATCAATAATCTCTCTTTCAGTCATGGCGCACGTCCTCGATGGGTTGCGTTGTGATTAGGCTGGTTTCGATGCTGGTAACATCGGGACCAGCCGCATTTACTCTTTTCGGGCTTCAATGAAATCGCGTACAGCAATCCGAATGACAGAAGCAATCGATCTATCATCTTGAGCCGCAATTTCTTTCAACATTTCCATTTGTTCAGGACTTAACTGAACGGATGTGGTGAGTTTTTGCCGTTTGCCGCGTGGTTTCCTTAATTCCTTGATGATTTCTTTTTGGGGAGATTCGGGAATTTGGTCTTGGTGATCGTCTTGACCACCAAAAGACGTGATCAGATTTTCATCTTTCTCAACAAAATGAAGATCTTCACTAATTTGCAAATGTTCCTGAATTTCCTGACCCGACTGGCCTAAAGGACAATCAAGATTAGAGATTGAATTTAACTTTTCTAAGTCTTCCTTTTTTTTTAACTCCCTCATTTTTCCTAAGTTTAAATACTCACAGGGTTCGCTACCTGGGATTGGGATGGAAACGTTACGTTCAATGCAATCCAAGGTCACCCCTGCATGTTTCGACGAAGAAAGAATTGATGCACCTTCATGAGTCACATCAAATTCCGTAACCAATCTTTGGTAAAGTGCTTTTCTCTTGCGAAGTGAAATTTTTATGGAACTCATGTATGATCACCGCTGTGTCGTTGACATAAAGTAAAAAATATTATCTTTGATGTACATAACACCTTTAAAATGTAATGTCAACGAATTTAAATAAACCATGTTTTTCAGGTCACATCAATTTGCCAATGACCAGCATTGGCCACTAACGATCGGTTGTCATCTCCATTTCATAAGACGTGCTACAAGAGCGTCTTGCCCCTGGAGGAAAGCCTCCTTCGGAGGCTTTAAGCAAGGTGGTGCCCCCCATCGCTCGTCGCTGGCGCTCCTCGCTCAGGGGCACCACCTTGCGAGGAAAAAGAACGACAAGAAACGACCAAAAACCACCACATGCGGTACGGTATGTTCCGAAGGAGAATGGACGGTAGCAACCTCAGGGAGTAACCTTTGAAAATCCTCATAGGGGATCACTACGAAAGCTGGTCTGCCATCCTATGCAATGACCAAATATTGAAGATCGAGCCAAACCCGTATTTGAGCCGCAGACTCCACAGACAGACCCTTCTCATTGAAATGCCGGTGCCGCTGAAACGCACCCTAAAAACTCTTTGACCGCCGATCCGCTTGAGCAGCAAAGGATTAAATCCATGTCCCAGAGTAACTATCCACAAACCAAGTAAAGGATGATTACCCGCCTATTGAAAACCTATTGAAAAATCATTGAAAAATCCATTTTTTCCTTTTTGACCGATCCCTGACAAGCTCAGTGAATTGTGAAAGTTCGGGAAGGGATCGTTCAAAAAGGAAAAAAAAACCGATTTTCCAACAATTTTCCAACAGGTTTCCAACAGGCTATTCCTCCTCCCACAAAAGACCCTTTAAAAATAAAAAGCTTTATTTATTTATATATATTCATTATAAAAAACAAACGCTCAGACCCTATTGAAAGTTTCTTATTTTTTTTAAAAGAAAAAGCAAAAAAATAAGAAACTTCCAACAGGGAACCCTTACCATCATCGCAACTGTTTCACGGACAGGCCCATAGCTACCGACAATTTTTCCAAAGTGGGTTTCCGCAGTTTTGCGTTCAACCGCTCCATCTGCGATAACGCCGCCTGGGTGATCCCCATTCGACCCGCCAATTCTTCCTGGGTTAAGCCCAGATACTCTCGCCAAGCACGAACCAAGGAGACTCCGTTCAACAAGGTCGCCTTAGCCACGGCATGCGGTATGGTATGTTCCGAGGGAGAATGGACGATAGCAACCTCAGGGAGCAACCTTTGAAAATCCTCATAGGGGATCACTACGAAAGCTGGCCTGCCATCCTGCATGATGGTTTGATATTCAGTAAGTTCGCTCATTACGCTTTTTAACCTCTTCGATGCTGATAATCTGGACATTCTCATGAACATCGAACAAAACCCGCCAACGCCCAACACGCAACCGATACCCATATTTGTGACGAGTCAAGGATTTCACGTTCAGGCAATGGGGGAAATTCTGCAACGTTTCAACACCAGCCACGACCTCATGCCGGGTTTCAATATCCCGGATCTTTCGGGTTTGACGCAAAGCTTTGGGCATCCATTCAAGTTTGTACATTAGTCGATCATAAGTTAACAAAAAGTTTATGTCCACACATTTTTGGAATGATGGTGTCCATTTAGTGTCCATTTTATAGTCCAATATTGACCAACAATGACCACTTTGCATTTTGTAATTATCTGTTTTTGCATCTATTGACCAACAAAGGCCACTTTTGCAAATGGATTCATAATCCGTGTGCCGGGGGTTCAAGTCCCCCCATCGCTACCAATAAAAACAAAGACTTACATGGGGTCTGAAGAATGGGGTCAGGTCTTGGGTCTTGAAGAATGGGGTCAGGTCTTGCATTGCGACATTTCCTTTTCGAAACGTTTTACCGTAATGCAAGACCTGACCCCAGACATGTGAATGTCGTAATGCAAGACCTGACCCCAGGTATGATTGTAGCTTAACCAACTGTCGCATTCTTGGGGTCCACCATAACTTTCCGCATCAAGCTGCATCCTGAACAAAAACCACCAAGCGTTTGCCTATGGCAGCCAGAGCTTTGTCGATTTGCTCCATCGTGCTTTTGTGCCGGGGGTCCATAACCCGAACCACTTGTGGGGGATGCCAGCGCAATCGTCTACCAAGTTCGGCTTTGGAAATACCAGACTCATTGACCGCCATGTAAAGTCCTGCTTTGGCGGATGTCATGGGAGACAGATGAACCAACGGCCTGTCTTTGGCTGGAGAAGCTTTGGGCAAAGCCAAGCCCTTCTCAATATACGAAGAGACCATGGTTTCCAACAGGTCTTCGGCGTGATTCAAGCATTCCTCTATGGTGTCTCCAGCAGTCAACCCCGCTTCCACAACCTTTCCCTGCCACAGGACCAAAATTTGGTGAGA
>JADGCQ010000114.1 GCA_015228925.1 Magnetococcales bacterium
ACCCTGGGGGCAATCCCCCAGACCCCTTTTTTCTTTTAATAATTTATTTTTCCAAGACCTCCCAATACGTCAAAATTCCATCACTCGTCCAAACTCCTGATCGGCAACACCGCCCTCGGTAACTTCAACGCCTCCAGTCGCCCGCCACGATCCAAAATAACCCGGTCATCCTCCACCGCCATCAATCGGACATCCCCCGATAACACCTCACCGATACCAAAAACCTTCTCCGTACCATCCGCAACCTTGATCAAAGCAAATGCCGGTATCGTCGTCCCTTCAATAAAAAGAATGCCGTGTAACTGAAAATTCAGACTGGTCTCAGGAAGATTCCGCGTATCGGTCCCCTCAAGCCGGGCACCCAGCACCCCCTGCCCCCCAAACGGAAACCATTGGGTCAGGTTCTTCAATTCACTCGCATTTTTCTGTTCCACACTCCCAGACGGCTGCGCAACCTGTGCCGAAACCACCCCCCCCTCACCACCCGATTGCATCGCACGCAACAACGATCCAACCTCACCAAACAAATCAAATGCCAATAACGGTAAAAATAAAAGATTCAACATCCACGGCGATATCGCACGAAACCCCGAACGTCCCGTCCTACTCGAAGATTGTTGCGCACGACGCCTCAACCATTGAAAAAATGGTGACAATAGGGTCATCTTCAAAGGATTACCTCCATATGGCCACCCCATTCACAAACACCAAAGGCAAAAAACCCCGCCTCTTTACAAGGCGGGGTACGCAATAACTGGTCCAAACATCCAGCATACTACCAATCTTTCTGCACCCAGGTCAGGGACTCCAAGGCAATTCCCACCCCTTCGGCGCAACAGCCCTCCCCGGCAGTAACCGGAAAAATTTAATCCCCAATAAAAACAATATCCCACTCAGGGCAATCCCCCCAAACCCCAAAGCAAACTCCACCAAAGCCGGCGTATAAACCGCATCCACACCATCCAGAAAAACACTGCTCAACTGATACCCCGGAAACATATCAAACGGAAACGATTGCCCCGCCAACAAAACATGGGCCACAAAAGCAAACACCCCAACCACCGTGATCCCAGAGGCGGCCATAACACCATGGACCGTATTGCCCCAACGCCCATTAAAAAGGATCATCAACGGAAAAATGACACAGCACCCCCACACCCCAAACCAATACAGCTTCGCCCACGGACCCGTAAACAACCACAACTCCACATCATAGAAGGCCGGGGAATACATTTTGGTAAATTTTTCCACAACAAACAGATAACCCACCAAAAGCGTGAAGAAAATCAAAGCATTCCGCAAACCAAAAACCAACTTTTCATCCATGTGCCTGCCCGTTCTGCGATACGTACTCACCAACAGAATGGTCGAAAGTGCCGTCCCCGAAGTCAACGAAACCGCCACAAACATAGGGCCGGTAATCGCCGAATGAAACACATCCCGCGCCTGGATCACCCCAAAAATAGACCCGGTACCCGTCGTCAAAATCACCCGCCAAGCAAAGGCAGCCGAACCAACCACCTTGGTAAACTGCTTGTAAGAAAACATGCTCCACAAATAAAGCAGACACAAAACCAAAAAACCAGAGTACAAAAAGACGTTCCAAGTAAACATGGAGCGAAAGTTCATGTGCAGCATCGGCAGCAACAGCCGGTCGGGCCGCCCCAAATCAAGGAGCAACACCGTCAAACCACCCACCAGCAGCACAATCGCCAAAAAGGCAGAAAACCGGGTAAACTGCTTGAACTGCACCGTGGCAAACACCGTGGACATAGACCCCAGGTTCAACGCCCCCGATGCCATGACCAGCAACGAAATAGCAAATACATGGGGCATCCCCCAGACGACCTGGTTGTTCATCCCCGTGATCCCATGGCCATACACCTCGATGGCCAGAAAAGCCCCCATCCCCACGGCCAACACCAAGGCAAACAAACCCACGAGCATCCAATATCTTGGGGAACGGCCTTCGATGGCGGAAAATTCACTTAACATGTTTCCCTCCTAGATCCCCTGGTAATGAACACGGGGCTTCAAACCCAGATCAGCCCGAATCGTCGTTGTGGAAACCTCACGGATACGCTTTGAGATTTCCGAATTGGGATCGTTGATATCCCCAAATAACATACTCCCGCCACCATCCTTGCGACACGCCTCGACACAGGCCGGCTCACCACCATCATCAATCCTGTGGACGCAAAAAGTACACTTCTCCACAACCCCCTTGGCACGGATGGGAACCCGGGTATTGGCGTCGGGAGGAACCTTGGGTTTGCTATAAACCAAAGAGCGGGCCTTGTACGGACACGCAATCATGCAATAGCGGCAACCGATGCACCGATGCATGTCCACCAGAACAATCCCATCCTTGCGGATGAAGGATGCCTCCGTCGGGCAAACATGAACACAGGGGGGATGCTCACAATGATTGCACAACACCGGCAAACTGCGATCCGGCTTCCTCCCATCCTTGTCGTGCAAATCAACTTTGCGTATCCAATGGATGTCCCGTTGCGGGTCGCCCACGATGGAGACGTTGTTCTCCGTGCGGCACGCCTGGGTACACGCCGTACATGCAGCATCGCAATGAGTGGTGTCGATGAGCATACCCCACCGGCGTTTGTCCGATGCCTCGGTAACATTCTCTGGTGCTGCCACCAGGCGCATCCCCGGAGCCAACACCAACCCGGCAGCCAATACGCCGCCAAGTCCCAAAACCGATCTTCTGTCCATGGTCATGGTTGAAGTTCCTGTGTAGCCATTCCTATTCAGGGAAAAGGTGACATTCAAAACAATCTGGAGCCACCCCGACGTAGTTGTGGCACCGGTCGCAAAAGCGCGTATGACTCGTATGGCACTCGGCGCATTTGGCAAGGCTTTCGGAACGGACACGTATCCCTTCACGCACCGTCAATCCCCGCTGATGCTTGAGAAAATCCATATGATTGCGCCGCATCCAACCCTCAGGGCGGATACACTCGCCCCCCCCCTTGGGTTCCTCCAGTTGCGGCGGACCTGCCTGCACATTGGCGGGAAGCCCCACCGCCAACACAAAAAGCAGAGTCACAAATACGGCGACGCCAATTCGGGCAGCCAGAGATCGTAACAGCTCCACGATAAAACTCCCGACAAAAACCGGTCACCCGGTAACGTGTAATGAAAAGGATCCGATCACAGCCAGGAGTGGATTCTGTTGGCCTCCACCAGATCCACAAACCCGGAATAGTCGGTCACCTCAACACCTTGGATCGTCTCACCGAGCGCACGGGCCTTAAGGTCCGCTCCCAGTGCATACACCTTGATTTTTTTGGCCAGGGCCGATTCCACCAAAGGAGACTTGGCTGTCCCGGAAACGGCACCATAAACGCCATCTTCCATCAGTAGAATGACATCTCCCGATTGCGTAAAACGGAGGCAATTCTCAAGAGCCATATTCTGGAATGGGGATTTATTGACGGTATGAAGCATGTCTCGTAACCCTTGTGATTAGAAGCTCAGGATATTGTGCTGTTCGGCCATCATGGCGGCGATTTCGGAGGAATCGACCATCTTGGGCCGAATCGGCTCCTCGGTATCCTCATCTTCGCCAATGACAAGCAGATCATCTTCGGTCAGGCCACGTTCTTCCATGGATTGACGATCGACATAAACCTTTTGGATTTCATAATCGACCAACACCCCATAAGTGGCTTCAAAACCTTTGATGCCCAACT
Source organism: Magnetococcales bacterium (assembly GCA_015228925.1). Taxonomy (GTDB): domain Bacteria; phylum Pseudomonadota; class Magnetococcia; order Magnetococcales; family UBA8363; genus UBA8363. The sequence goes on from JADGCQ010000114.1 coordinate 3,714, forward strand.
CGCGGGTATCCTGTCCCGCCTTGAGGGCGTAAACACCGTCATCAATGAACACCACCGAAATATCCGCGTCGTAGGCGGCCATGATCAACTTGACCTCCAACCCCTCATAGACGTAGATGGTGCCATGAGGCGGCTTGCGGACGGTAAACATAATTTTCTTCTTGCTTTCTTCCGACATGAAACTGCCTCCCTCAATCCCCGAAGATCACCATGCGGTCAGCCTCGATGGCCATCATGGTAAGTTGCCCCAAGCCGGAAATCCGCACATTGGGAACCAAAACCTCATCGACAATACCGCGCCGTTTGGCGGCAGCGATACAGACGACGATATCAATCCCCGTCGCCCCCAACTCGGACCAACGGTTGGCGATATGCCGATCATCCTGTGGCGGATCCATCAGCTTGGTCACGTTGTAAACACCATCGTGATAGAAAAAGATACCACGAATTTCGTGCCCTTTGGCAACAGCCGCCTTGATAAAGTTATAGGCACTGTCCGAGGCTTCATGGTTATAAGGCCCTTCATAGATGCACACAGCTAGTTTCATCCCCGCTTTCCTCTCCATGCTGGCGATTGCAACCCTATCCCATGCGCGACCGACCCATACCGGTGCTACCACGGGAACAAATAGAAAAAACGACCATCCCCATTGGCCCCCTTGGAACGTCACGCTTCAGGCACCGCCCGGCTGCGCCAGATCAGGATGGAAAAAGAGCTTACAAGCCTATCACAAAATCGTGAACCTGGGCCAAGGGTAAATCGACTTTAACAACGTCCGACGCACATTATCTCAAGCGAACCGCAACGTGCCAAGGTTCCATGTAAAAAAACGTCTCTTGTTCCGAGATTCAACGGGATGCAACCACCCCCCCTTTTTTCCAAAACTTGGCGAGGAAAGCGGCCCAGCCCGGGGAACCCGCCGCATGGAAATGGGCATAACTCGCCAGCACATTGCGATAGATCAATCCGTCGCGCTGACCATCGATGCCCGTACCGCGCCGAACGCGAAATGCAAAACGCATTTCGGAATGACAGGCCACAATGCGGGAATAATGAAATTCATGACAATGGACCCGTACCCCTTCCCCAGGCCATTCCGTCAGCCCCGTCCCCTCCAGTTCCAGGTAGCCGTGCCCCTGTGGACGCGCACTCATCGCCACATCCACCGGGAGAACCCCCGCCATCCGGGCACTTCGATCCCCCCAATGAATATTTTCCGACAAAACCATCAAACCACCGCATTCGGCATAGATCGGCATCCCCGCCGCCGCCTCCCGGGATAAATCGACCATCAATGCCATGTTGCCTTCCAACCGGCTCATGAATACTTCGGGAAACCCGCCGCCGATGTAGAGTCCCTGAATCCCTGCTGGCAACTGGGAATCGCCCAGCATGGAGAAAGGGACCAGTTCCACCCCTTGGGCCGCCAACGCCTCCAGATTGTCTGGATAATAAAAATGAAACGCTTGATCCACGGCATAGCCGATCCGAATCCCCCCCCCAGGGGTATCCAAGGAGATTTTGGTCGGTTCCCTGGATACCGATACCATGGGAGCGGCGGTGCGTCCCAACGCCATCACCGCATCAAGATCCACCTGCTCCGCCACCATGGCGGCGATCACATCAATTTTTCGTTCCAACTCCTCCCGTTCCATGACCGGGTGCAAGCCCAGATGCCGTTCCTCGATACCCGCCCCACTCAAACGGGCAACCGCGCCCATGACGGGGATCGGCACATACCGTTCCATCGCCTGACGCAACCGTTTTTCCTGACGCGGCGACGCCACATTGTTCAGAATGATGCCACGAATGACATGACCATCCCGAAACCCCAGGTGGCCCAACACCACCGGCACCACCCCCCGCGTCGCCCCCCGGCAATCCACCACCAAGACCACCGGGGCACCCAGATCGGCAGCCAGTGCCGCACCACAATCACTCCCCTCCAAATCTTGACCATCAAAAAATCCATGATTGCCTTCGATCAACGCCAAGTCCGTCCCCAAGGCATGCCGCTGGAAATTTTCAACGATCCCCTCGCGCCCCATCATAAAATGGTCCAGGTTGCGGCAAGGTCTGCCGGCGGCCCGCCCCAACCAACTGGAATCGATGAAGTCTGGACCTTTCTTGAACGGTCGAACATCGACGCCGCGTTTGGCCAAGGCGGCAACAATACCAATGCATATTGTTGTCTTTCCTGAACTTTTCTTTGGGGCACCGATCATTACCCTGGGAATTGAATCACCTGCTTTGGTATTTATCACTGTTTCATCACCCATAGCCTGATACCACATCACCCTCCAGGTTGCCTTTCTAGCCGAAACAGCCTAGAATTTCAAGAAATCCAGGATAATCCCCTTCCCAAGTCACGCAACCGGCAGACGAAACAACCTTCCATGAGCGGTCTTACCGGTGTTGTTCTCCTCCAGTTGGGGACGCCACAATCCCCCGATCCCGCTTCGGTCCGACGCTATCTGGCCGAATTTCTCGCCGATCCCATGGTGATCGATCTGCCACGTTATCTGTGGCTCCCCATCCTCTACGGCATCATACTCCCTTTTCGTCCCAAAAGATCGGCCCGTCTCTACCAAAAAATCTGGATGGAAAATGGGCGTTCCCCCCTGCTGCACTACAGCCTGATCCAGGCCGAAGAAATGCAACGCCGTCTTGGCCCCGCCATCCCGATCCGCTTGGCCATGCGCTATGGTCAACCCGCACTCGGTGATGTCCTTCAGGACTTGCACCACCAAGGGGTCAAACGCCTGCTGGTCCTCCCCCTCTTTCCACAATACTCCCGCACCACATCCGGTTCGGGTATCGTCAAAGTTTTTCAATCGCTCTCCCAATTCCCACAAATTCCCGCATTGCGCATCGCCCAACCCTTCCATGATCACCCCCGTACCATCGCAGCCTGGGCCACACGCATCCGCACCTACCATCCCCCAAGACCCGGACGCCATTACCTTTTTTCATTTCACGGTCTCCCCCAGCGCATTATCGACGCAGGGGATCCCTATCACGACCATTGTACCCTCACCGCCAACCGGATTGCCCAGGCCATCCCTCTGGATAAAAATCAATGGACCATGACATTCCAATCCCGTTTTGGTCCGCAAAAATGGCTTGAACCCAACACCAAAACGCTCCTCCAAACCCTCCCAACCCTTGGGATCACCGACTGTACCGTCGTCTGCCCAGGATTCGTCGCCGATTGCCTGGAAACCCTCGAAGAAATCGCCATGGCCGGCCAGGAAACATTCATCCACCACGGAGGGATCACCTTCGGATTCGTCCCTTGCCTCAACGATTCCCCCGAATGGTTGTCCGCACTCCATGCGATCATCCAGAATGAACTTTCCGGTTGGCAGTAATTCATCCATCAAAAAATCTCCATGAAACCTGCCCTTTCATCCAAGCATCATGATACACTGGGAACCAACACGTTATCGGACGTTATCAACATCTCAGCCCCTACCCAATACTGGATGGAATCAAGGTGTCCGTGCCTCTCTTGCAACAGGTAAATGACCATGTATAGAGTCCCACAACTCAAATCCATCGACGAAGCACAACTGCTTGTCGAAGAGCTGGTTGGCAAAGTCAACGAAGCGAGTGCCGAATTGGAACTCGCCAAGGATTATTCCAGAAAAAACGCCACCGTCATCGAAAAATTGGCCGCATCCGCCCTTGAAATCGGTCAGGCGGTCAAGATGATCAAAAATATCGCCGGCCAAACCAATATGCTCGCCTTGAACGCCGCTATCGAAGCCGCCGGTGCCGGCGAAGCGGGAAAAGGGTTTGCGGTGGTCGCCAACGAAGTCAAAGATCTTGCCCGACAAACCGCCGAGGCAACCAACCTGATTTCCCAAAAAATGGGAGAAATCCAAAAGAATACCGCTGAAGCGTCCAATACCGCTCAGGAAATTACACAAAGCATTGACAAAATTCGGGATTCCAATGCAGAAATCATGCAAGTGGCCAAAGATTCCGCCGATGCCCAGTAGTAAGATTCCCTTGAGTGGACAATCCGGGAACGAAAACTCTCGATCTGCTCTGATCCGGCTTCATGGCATTTCACGCGCAACTCTTACAAGGTTTTTCCATGGACCTGCTCACTAAAACAAGCATACGCAATCGAATCATCTTCCTCATTATCCTGGCCGCTGTCGGTATGGTGATTGCGGGAACCCTCCCCACCTTCGCCACCAGAGATATCATGCTGGCCGACAGAGAGACAAAAACCCGACATGTGGTCGAGTCGGTCTTCGGAATTCTGACCTTCTACCATGACCGGCAGCAAGCGGGTGCCATGACCGTCGAAGCAGCGCAGGCACAGGCCATCGAGCAAATCAAAACGTTGCGTTACGGTGAAAAAGACTATTTCTGGATCAACGATTTCAATCCGACGATGATCATGCATCCGTTCAAACCGGAATTGAATGGAACCAGTTTGGTCAATTTTTCCGATCCCACCGGCAAAAAACCTTTCATCGCCATGGTCGAAGAGGTCCGCAAGAACAAAGAGGGATTTGTCGATTATATGTGGGCCAAACCGGGCGTCTCCGATCCGGTCCCTAAAATTTCGTTCGTCAAGGAATTCGCCCCGTGGAAGTGGATCATCGGCTCAGGGATCTATATCGATGATGTCGATAGCGATTTCCATAAAAATCTAATGCATGAGGCCATAATCCTCCTGTTCATGACCCTGGCACTCATCGTGATCTTCCTATTGATCGCCAAAAGCATTCTGGGACAATTGGGGGCGGATATCGTCCCCCTGATGAACGCGGTCAACCAACTCTCTGCGGGTGATGCGACATCCCGCGTGCGATCTGGCCACACCCTGGCCACCCAGGGGATTGGTGGTGCCATCAACGCCATGGCGGATAATTTGGCTGAAGTCATGAAGGTGATCGCACTCCATTCGGGGAGTATCAGCGCGTGTGCCGGGGAGTTGGTGAAAATTCGCAATCTGGTCATCGCGGATGCCAACAATGCCAATCAAGTCAGTACGGAAGTATCGCAACACAATAAAAATCTTGCCGAGGAAATTGTCGCCATCACCGAAAAGATTGGTCTGATCAGTGGCAATATTCAAGCGGTTTCTGGTGCGGCCCACGAGGTCTCCGTCAATGTTTCCACCATCGCCTCTGGGGCCGAAGAGGCCAGTGCCAACATATCGACCATGGCGGCGGCGGCTGAGGAGATTACCGCCAACCTTGCCGGTGTCAATCAAAGTCTGGAGATGGTGGATCGATCGGTCCAGGCGGTCGCCACCTCCATCCATGAAATGTCCAATTCCTTAGGCGGCGTCAGCAAGTTGTGTGAGGATGCCAGCCTGGAATCCAGCAAGGCCAAGGATTTGGCGGAACAAACCCAAAGTACCATGGAGCGGCTGTCGCAATCGGCCAAGGAAATTGGCCAAGTGGTCGATGTCATCAACAATATCGCCGAACAGACCAACATGCTGGCACTCAACGCCTCCATCGAGGCCGCCGGAGCCGGGGAATCGGGCAAAGGGTTTGCGGTGGTCGCCAACGAGGTCAAGGAACTGGCCCGGCAAACCGCCCAAGCCACGCACATGATTTCAGACAAAATCCACGGTATTCAGGCCAATACCCGCGAAGCGGCCAGTGCCAACAGTGAAATCGGCAAAGCGATCGCCCGCATCAATCAATCCAATGCTGAAATCACCCTGTCCGTGGATCAACAAAACAGTACCATCCACGCCATTTCCGAGGCCATCACCACCGTCGCGCAAAGTGCCGCTTCCGTGACCCAAAACGCCAGTGAACTCAACATGGCGGCCCAGGAAGTGGCACGATCCGCTCAAGAGGCCGCCCTGGGGACCGCCGAAGTCGCCCGTACCGCCGCCGAAGTCGCCTCTGGCGCCGAAGAGGTCGCCAAAGAGAGTTCTTCAGCAGAAACCATGTCTCAGGCGATCCGAAATTCGGCAGAAACCACCGAAGCGGCCTCCAAGGTGGTGCAGGAAAAAATGGAGGATGCCATCAAAATTTCTCACCAAACCTTGGGTTCGGCCATTCAGTTTCAACGCATGGGTGCCGTACTGCAAGACATGACCGGCGCGCTGTTTGCCGCCCGCATGGAAATGAATACGGGAGTCCCCCTGTTCAAAATGCGCCAGGTCAAGGGTCATCTCCTCACGATGCAGGCACTCCTTGAGCAAATCATCCAGGAACGGATCATACCTGACGCAAAATTGCTGGGTGAACCCCATGATTCACCCCTGGGTCGGTGGTTCCCCAGCCCACAGGCCACCGAGTTTCCGTATAAAACCATGATCGATGACGCCAAAACGCTCCATCAGGAGCTTCACCAACACGCGCAACAGGTGTTATCCATCATGACCGAAAAAGGGTGGGATGGCCGCGATGAGGCCAACCAGGCCCTGCAACACTTCTTGGATAAGAGGAAAACTCTGTTCACCCTCCTCAACAAAATATATTTGGCCAACCCAGAAAACTCCACAAAAACACGTCCGTTCTTCCCCTGGAGCAAAGAGTTGGAAACCACCATCCAGTTTGTTGACCACGACCATCATGAATTGGTGGACTTGGTGAATGCATTGCATTTGGCCATGAAGGAGGAGGAAGGTTCTTCCAAAGTCGGTGCCGTCATGGATGGTCTGGTCGCTTATACGGAAAAGCATTTTGCCCGAGAGATGGACATGCTCCGTAAATACAGTTATCCCGATATTAAAAATCACTCTGGCGAGCATGACCGTCTGGTCAGCCAGTTAAAAGATTTGTCAACCAAGTATCACCAGGGGGAATTCACCGTCATCATGGATCTGCTGGTCATCGCCAAGAGCTGGCTGACGGAACATATTCTTCGTACCGACATGCGCTACGTCGAACATGTCAAACAGCAGGGGCAGGTTTAATCGGTTTTGTGAGGATATCATGTCATCCAACGGTTCCTCGGACAAAGCTTTCGGATTTGTTTTTGCCGGTTTTTTTCTGCTGATCGGTCTCCTGCCCCTGATCCATCAGGCCCCGATTCGTGTTTGGGCCATGGTTCTGGCGATGCTTTTTGCCCTCCTGGCCATGGTCCGACCCAAACTTTTGGGGCCGCTCAACCGGCTATGGACGCGCTTTGGCTTGGTTCTGCATCGTCTCATGACTCCTGTGATCATGAGTCTGCTTTTTTTCCTGACGGTGACCCCTATTGCGCTTCTCATGCGCTTGTTTGGCAAACGTCCTCTGGAACTTTCTTTCGATCCTCAGGCGGAGAGCTATTGGATCCACCGAGACACCCTGGAGCGGGATTCCATGAAACGACAATTTTGAGACAGGGCGTGTTGACACCCTCCTGGAAAATTATTAAAAGAAAAAAGGGGTCTGGGGGATTGCCCCCAGGGTTTTGAT
>JADGCQ010000115.1 GCA_015228925.1 Magnetococcales bacterium
GGGAAAACGGTGGTGGTTAAATTGCTCCATCGCCCTCCCGCCATGGTGGTTCAGGCCGTTGATTTGCAAAACCTAACCCATTAATCACCATAGCTTTAACCGCTTGACCAATGGAAACCTTCCTCATGGACATATCCTGGGGAATGATTCGGTCAATCGTTTCTCCGAGGCAAAGTTCATCATATATCCCAGCGACTAGGCCCAGATGATCCAATGTCTGACTGCTATAATTGGTTGGCATGCTTCATCCCTCCAAGATTGAATATTTTGACTCCTGGCGGGAAAATATCACATTTTCGTTAATAGGGGTGCGGAATGTCGGTTTTGACAAACGGTTGCGTTGGATAGGAAAAAGAGGGCGGTAGGGGAATGGACGAGGCCAAAAGTTACCTAGAAGAGGTTCGGTTGACGACCAAAACGAAATGTCTGATAGGTGCTAACTACATAATTATTTCGTGCTTTTATTGCTGGATAGATGTTGTGTAGTGCAACCACAAAAAACGAAGATTTCGTAACGTTTTAAAACTGGCGGAGAAGCAGGGATTCGAACCCTGGGTGGAGTTTCCCCCACAACGGTTTTCGAGACCGTCCCGTTCAACCGCTCCGGCACTTCTCCAGTGACATGGGGTGATCCGCTACCCGACAGCCTACCAAGACCTTAACGCAAATACCGTCCATACACAAGCCATTGAGCGCAACGCAAATGATGCAAACAAACGGTTCATCACCGTCCACGCCCGTTTGGAATGGCCAAACAAACAAAAAAAGTGCCAAAATTTATCGTTCAGAAGATTAAAAAAAGAAGGGCATTCTTCGATAAAATCTGGCATTCTGTCACGCTTGAACCCAACGTCGGGATTTTCTACCATGGCGGTCACAACCAGCATGATGGCTGGCTTGCCGTACACACAGAAATCATCTCGCCAGATTTTTATCAAAACAAACCCAAGGAACGGATTGAACATGAGACCCAAACCCATGACGCTCGTGATCCTGGATGGCTGGGGGATGCGCGATACCAAGTCAAACAACGCCATCCATCTGGCCAACACCCCCAATTATGACCAATGGTTGCGTGAATGTCCCCATGCCAAAGTGGAAACCTGTGCCGAACACGTCGGTCTCCCCGATGGCCAAATGGGTAACTCCGAGGTGGGACATACCAATCTTGGTGCCGGTCGCATCGTTTACCAAGATTTTACCCGAATCAATCTGGCCGTCAAAAACAAAACCATGCACACCAATCAGGCTTTGGTCACCGTTATCAACAAAGCCAAAAAAAACAATGGTGCCATCCATCTCATGGGGTTGCTCTCTCCGGGTGGGGTCCACTCCCATACCGATCACTTCCTGGCCGTGGTGGAAGCGGCCCATGCGCTGGGCGTCAAAGATATCTTCATCCATGGTTTCCTCGACGGTCGTGATACACCACCCCGTTCCGCCCTCGAATACATCCAAAATTTTGAAGCAGCCCTCAAAAAAATCGGTGCCGGACGCATCGTCAGCCTTTCAGGACGTTATTGGGTCATGGACCGCGACAAACGGTGGGAGCGCGTCGTCAAAGCCTATGACATGCTCACCCAAGGGCATGGCGAAACAGCTCAATCCGCCACCGAAGGGGTCCAAAACGCCTACAATCGTGACGAAAACGATGAATTTGTGCTGCCTACCGTCATCGGTGACGGCGATGCTCATAAAACCCGGGTCAAGGACGGCGATGCCATTATCATGATGAACTTTCGCGCTGATCGCGTCCGCGAAATCACCCACGCTTTCCTCGGACCGCGCCAAGGTGATGGGGCCTTCACCGGCTTTGAACGCACCCTCCTTCCCAAACTGTCCGGCTATTTTACCTTGACCCAGTACGAAGAGGGCCTCAAAGGGGTGGATATCGGTTTTCCTCCCGAAAACCTTACCCGCATTCTCGGTGAAGAAATCTCCCATGCGGGGCTGAAACAATTACGCGCCGCAGAAACCGAGAAATATGCCCACGTCACCTATTTCTTCAACGGTGGCGAAGAAAAAGAATTCCCTGGGGAAGATCGTCTGCTGATTCAATCGCCCAAAGTCGCTACCTACGACCTGCAACCCGAAATGTCCGCTCAGGAATTGACCGATGCCGCCATCCAACGCATCGAAAGCGGTCATTATGATCTGATCATCCTGAACTATGCCAATCCCGATATGGTGGGACACACCGGAATCATGGCTGCCGCCCTCAAAGCGATCGAAACCGTCGATCATTGCCTGGGACAACTCGTTGCAGCGGTACGCAAAGCGGGTGGTGAAGTCCTCATTACCGCCGATCACGGCAATGCCGATTGCATGCTGGAAGAATCGACCAACCAACCCCATACCGCACACACCAATAATCCAGCACCCCTGATCTTCATCGGTCGGCCAGGGGTACACATCACCAATGGTGCCCTTTGTGATGTGGCACCCTCGATCCTGACACTGATGGGTCTGCCACAACCCAAAGAAATGACAGGAAAATCACTTGTCAGTTTTACCCAAGGCCTTGGTGCCGACTTAAGATGATGTTGCAACCGAAGACAACAACGCCAGGGAAGGTGTTGCTCTTCGGCTTGGGGATGCTGCTGTTCCCTTCGTGGTCTTTGGCTTCCACGGAAACCGATCTTCAAAATAGCCGTCTGAAACTTAACCAGACCCTGAAACGTCTACACTCCGAAACAAAAAAGCTTCGGGCGCAACAAGGAGAGGAAAAAGGGCTTCTCGGTGATTTGGAAAACCTGGACCAGCAATTGAGTATCCTCTCCAACCAACGGGTCGCACGATCCAGGCAAATGCAAGATGCCATGGACCAATTGCCTGAACTGAAACAACAAGTCCAATGGCAACAAGAGCGTTTGGAAACAATACGAACCAACCTAGCCTCCCATGTCCGCCTGATGTACGGCTTGGGTGGACAGGGTATCCTCAAGGTAATTCTTTCCCAGGAGAATACCGCCAGAGCGCGGCAGGGTGTCCTCTATTATGGCCTTGTGATTCGGGACAGGAATGCACAGCTTCACCTGTTTTCTGAAACCCTTGAAAAATGGGAGAAATCCGTTGAAAATCATCAGAGGCTGCTCGCGGAAACCCAAAAACTTGCCGATCAACTGGCTGCGGAATTTGTTCTACTCGAACAGAAAAGAAAAGAACGTGTCCAACTCCTAACCCGAGTTCTTGATCAAAAAAACCTCCAACAACAGAAAGTTAAGGAACTCGAAACGGCACGCGATGCCTTGAGTGCCTTTGTCGATAAACTGCAATCGGCCTTGGTCGATCTGCCGGATACCGCGCCAAAAGAACGAATAGCGTCCCAACCAACCCAACAACCCGCCCAAAACCTGGCCCAATCAGCACCGTTACCCAACAATACGGTAACCCAGCAGAAAGCAGAACGGATTGTTCAGAAAAAAGGACGTCTGAAACCACCTGTAACAGGTTCCCAGGGACAAAGTCGTCCCCCTGGTTTATTTTACAAAGTTGAAAGCGATACCGATGTAAAAGCCATTTTTCGCGGACAGGTCGTTTACGCCGACTGGTTTCGGGGGTATGGTTTGTTGGTCATCCTGAACCATGGCGACCACATTTTTTCGCTCTACGGACATAATAAAAAACTCCTGGTCGCCCCTGGAGATTGGGTTGAAAATCAGGAAAAACTATCCGAATCTGGGGATACCGGCTCGTTGGAAGGGGTGACTGGACTTTATTTTGAAATCAGGGACAATGGACTGTCTGTCAATCCTCGACTTTGGCTTGGTTCTTGATCATAACATCTCGTTGGCGTAACCCATGGTGGCGGACAAAGATGCCGCCCTTTTTGTCCGATAACAGACTCTTTACGGAAAAAACAATGAAAGGTTTATTAAAGGGTCCCAGACCCTATCTGTTCGCCGCATTTATCCTGGCTTTGTTGCTTGGCCTTAACTTGGCCAGCACGAACGTGATGGCCGTTAGCCAGGTAACTTACGAAAAACTCAGAGTTTTTTCAGAGGTTTTCCGCCTAATTAAACAAAATTATGTCGAAGATGTGGATGAAAAGACCATACTCTATGGGGCCGTTCAAGGGATGCTCAAGGCGTTGGATCCCCATTCTTCGTTTCTGAATCCTGAAAATTTTAAGGAAATGCGCGTCGATACCAAGGGGGAATTTGGTGGCCTGGGTATTGAAATCACCCATGCCGACCGGGGGATTCGCGTGGTATCGCCCATCGAAGATACACCCGCTTTTGAGGTCGGGATGAAGGCGGGTGATCTCATCATCAAAATTGAGGATGAGAGTACCGAAGAGATGGAATTGATGGATGCCGTCAAAAAAATGCGTGGCAAACCGGGTACGGCGATCAATCTCACCGTGGTCCGCCAGGGGGAATCCAAACCGTTGGTCTTTAAAATCACGCGGGCAATCATCAAAATTCGTAGTGTCAAATGGAGACTCGAACCCGATAAGATCGGTTATGTCCGCATCATTCAGTTCAATGAACAAACCTATCCGCTGCTCCAGGAGGCCATCGCCGATCTGTCGAAAAGTGCCGGAGCCAAACTCAAAGGTCTGGTTCTTGACCTACGTAATGATCCCGGTGGTTTGTTGGATCAGGCGGTACAGGTCGCAGATGGGTTTTTGGAAAAGGGGAATATTGTTTATACTAAGGGTCGTATCGAAGGCAAAGATATGTCCTTTGAGGCCCAAGAGGGGGATCTGGTCTCCAAGGCTCCCATGGTTGTTTTGATCAATACCGGTTCGGCATCGGCATCGGAGATCGTAGCCGGTGCCCTTCAGGACCATCATCGGGCGGTGATCATGGGGACGCGATCATTTGGCAAGGGATCGGTTCAGACCATCATTCCGCTATCCGACGGTTCTGGTCTGCGATTGACCACCGCCAAATATTACACCCCCAGCGGACGTTCCATTCAGGCCAAAGGAATTGAACCCGATATCATCGTTGAAGATTTGGATATCGGTGGTTTGCGCAAAAATCTACCCAGTACGACAGAAGCGGACCTTCGTGGTCATCTGGAAGATGGGGATACCACAAAATCTTCGACAAAGAAGCCGAAAAAAGAAAGCACCACCGAAGAAAAGAAAGAGGCTGTCCCCTCTGATTTGGAACGCTCCGAGAAGACAGATGAATCCGAGATCAACAAAGACCAAGTCACGGGACGCAGCAAGGAGGATTATCAACTGCAACGGGCCTTGGACTTGTTGCGCGGCTTTCAGGTTTTGCAAAGCCAACTGTTTGATAGCAACACCTTGAACAGAATGGCCCGGAAATAAGGGGATTTGGCTTTGGGTGAAAATGAAAGGGGAGTGACACCCTTTTTGCGCAAGAGGGTTACCTGGGTGGTAACCCTCTTTCTTGTCGTTGTCGCTTTTGGGGTCGCCACGACCGTGATGGAACGGAAGACGAATATTCCCGAACCTGTTCGGATTGCAACGACGGCGAAGGAATCCTTACCCCCTGGGGAAGAAAACGCCGTCCCTGGAAAAAATACGGTGAGACCATCCGTCAGTGGCGATGGTTCGACGGTCACCGATAGTACGCTGGTCGTGGTCCAAGAGACCGCGCAGGGGGCTTCCGAAACGGTCGCGTTACCGGGTTCCGATGCACAAACATCTCAGGAGCAGGATCGACAGCTCCCGCAGCCAGAAAATGGTTTTACCGACCTTCATGGAGAATTCACCACCGGGTTATCCTCACCTGAAAAATGGGTTGAAAACTCTGGAAATCCCTTGGAAACATTGGGATCACTGGAAAAATCGCCAACAATCCAATCACAGCGGGATATTTTCCTTCAAGAACCACCCTCCATTCTCATGGTGGAAAATTCATTCCCGGAGGGTGATGACAAGAATGAAGCGTTGAAGAATGATGATCCGGCGTTACGCTCTGCCAACCGCTTGAAACCTACGACAACAGAAACGCCCAACCAGGATAATATCTCTGGGATTGAAAAACCGGGAGAACCGGAACAGTCCAAAGCTGCGGAAGAATTTCTTTTCGAGGAAGAATCCTCTATTTCCGACAAGCCGGAGAAGGCGGTGCAACACGATGATGATCCTGTAACGCCTCCAAAAAATGGCTCAGGCAACAAAGTTGCTCTTGTCATTGACGATCTGGGATATAACAAACCATTATCCAAAGCGATCGCCCAACTACCGGCGGATCTCACCCTGGCGGTGTTGCCTGGCGGTATTTTTTCCGGTGAACTTTCTGAACTGGCTTTTGCTCTGGGGAGGGAATTAATTCTCCATCAACCCATGCAACCTCAGGGCTATCCCAAAATAAAACCAGGTCCAGGTGGTTTGTATTCAACGATGACCGATGCGGAGATTTTAAACATCCTTGAAAATAATTTCAAAGATTTTCCCCACGCTAAAGGTTTTAACAACCACATGGGATCGCAGTTGACCAACGAGCGACGGGCCATGGATGCGGTGATGAAATTTGCAAAATCGCGTGGTTTTTTCTTTCTCGATAGCCGCACCTCCACCCAATCCGTTGCCCGTCAGCGGGCTGTTGCGCACGGGGTTCCGGCTCTGGAGCGGGATGTTTTTATCGACAATGTTGCCGAGAAACGCGCGATTCTGAAAAAACTGGATGAACTGGTCGCCGTCGCCAAAAAACGGGGGCGGGCCATTGGCATCGGTCATCCCCATCAAGCCACTTTGGATGCATTGCGGGTATGGTTGCCGACACTTGGCAATAAGAAGGTTGCGATCGTTCGGCTTTCAAAATTTCTTGGGAATGCACATGCCACGGAAAAACCAAAACCAGCGGTTGTCCGAGAGGGCAAAAAAGCGGCCCCTCCCTCTGTTCCGGTTCTCGGCGGTGACGGTCCGATGCATCACCAAACGACGGTCCATTCACCGAAACTGCCCACTGTTTCCGAATAACAATAAATTATTAAAAGAAAAAAGGGGTCTGGGGGATTGCCCCCAGGGTTTTGATTTTGATTTTGATTTTGATTTTGATTTTGATTTTGATTTTGATTTTGGTTTTGTTTTTGATTTTGATTTTGGTTTTGGTTTTGGTTTTGGTTTTGGTTTTTCTTTTCATGCACCCCTTATCCCGAAGCATTTTTTTCGCGGTTTTTGCGAAAAAAGGCAAACACAATGCCATGTTGAAGGTGTTAAAACATGGCATTATGCGTGGTATTTTTCGCAAAAGGCGCGAAAAATACCACGCTAAGGCGCGCGCCTGCGCATTTTTCCCTTTAAAAGAAAAGGCACGGGAAAAATGCTTCGGGAGAAGGGGCGCGTGAAAAACAAAATCAAAATCAAAAGCAAAATCAAAAACAAAACCCTGGGGGCAATCCCCCAGACCCCTTTTTTCTTTTAATAATTTATTTTCTCCAATATTTTACGAAGAAAGCTCCAATGCCGCTTTGAGAAGCTTTTGGGTGTAGGGATGTTTGGGTTGGCGAAATATCTCCTCAGTCAACCCCGCTTCCACAACCTTTCCCTGCCACAGGACCAAAATTTGGTGAGACATGGCGCGAATGACGCGCAAATCATGGGAAATAAACAAAAAGGAAAGTTGGTGTCGCTGCTGTAATTTTTTTAACAGCCTGAGAATTTGGGCCTGAACCGTCAAATCCAAAGCACTGGTCGGCTCATCCAATACCAAAAGGGTGGGGTTGAGTACCATGGCCCTGGCAATGGCAATACGTTGCCGCTGCCCCCCGGAAAATTGGTGCGGATAACGATCCAACGACGCCGCATCCAACCCAACCTCCGCCAACATCTCCAAAACCAAAGCCTTGCGCATCGAAGGCTCATGGCGCATTCCATGGATGACAAGCCCCTCCTCCAAAATTCGGCCCACAGTCCAACGTGGGGAAAGAGATGAAAATGGATCCTGAAATACCACCTGGATTTGTTTGCGAATTTTCCTTAACTGGGAACGACTCAATGAAAATAAATCGGTTCCATCAAACTCAAGCCGCCCCCGCCCCGCATTCAACCGTAAAATCAATTCCCCCAATGTGGTTTTGCCACTCCCCGATTCACCCACCACCCCCAACGTTTCCCCACGGTTAATGCGCAAGGAAACCCCATCCACCGCCTTGATGACCCCCACCGTCCGCCGGAAAAATCCTTTTTTGATCGGAAAATGACAGGCCAAATTTTCCCCCCGCAACAAAGGGGTCGCCGATAAAGCCGATTTAGGCCCTTCACCCTCGGGCAAACTGGCAATCAACGTTCGCGTATATTCATGATGGGGCGTTTGAAAAATAGCCTCGGTGGTCCCCTGTTCCACAATGTGTCCGTTTTGCATGACGGCAACGCGCGAAGCGACCTTACGGACCATGTGCAGATCATGGGAAATCAACAACAACGCCATTCCCAGCTTTTGCTGAATGGAAACCAGCAAATCCAAAATCTGCGCTTGAATGGTGACATCCAACGCCGTGGTGGGTTCGTCGGCGATCAATAGATCGGGCTTGCGTGCCAAGGCCATGGCAATCATGACCCGCTGCCGCTGCCCCCCGGAGAGTTGATGCGGATAGGCGTCCAAATAATTGTCGGGATTGGCGATACCCGTCACATCCAGCAGTTCCGCCGCCGCCATGCGTAACTTACGGTGATCCATCCCCTTGCCATAGGCCATATTTTCGGATAATTGCCGAAAAACGGGATAGACCGGATTCAAGGCGGTCATAGGTTCCTGGAAAATCATCCCAATGCGCACACCGCGTACACCCAACATCTCCCGCTCATCCAACGCCAGGATATCCTGATTGGCAAAAGAAAGTTTTTCGGCATGTAAACGGGCCGATGGCGGTAACAAGCGCAACACAGCCATAGCCGCCATGGTTTTTCCACTGCCCGATTCCCCCACCAACCCCAAGGTTTCCCCAGGTGCCATGGAAAAAGAGATGTGATTCACCGCCCGAACACAGGTATCTCCTTCGCCAAAAGTGACGGTAAGATTTTTGACTTCCAACAGCAAGGGGTTCATCCCATCACTCCTTGCGGGGATCCATGGCATCGCGCAACGCTTCGCCAATAAAATTCAATAACAACATCATCACCACCAAAACCACAAAGGCGGCCAATGATAACCACCAAGCATCGATATTGGCTTTGCCCTGGCTGAGAAGTTCACCAAGACTGGGGGTGGACGGGGGGACACCCAAACCGAGAAAATCCAAACTTGTCAACGCCAGAATGGCCCCGGAAATGCGGAAGGGCAAAAAGGTGATCACAGGGGTCATCGCGTTGGGCAGGACATGGCGAAACATGATGGCGGTATCCGATGCCCCCAACGCCTTGGCCGATTTCACGTAAACCTGATTGCGCGCCCGGAGGAATTCGGCCCGGACATAATCGGCCAATCCCATCCAACCAAACAGCGACAACAGCCCGATCAACAACCAAACACTCGGGGTAAACAAACTGGCAAAGATGATCAGAAGATACAGTTCCGGCATACTGCCCCATATCTCCATGAAACGCTGCATCAAAAGGTCGGGATACCCACCAAAATAGCCCTGAATCGCACCGGCAATGATTCCCAGTACCACCCCAATGATGGTCAATACCAAAGCAAATAGGATCGACAAGCGAAAGCCATAGATCAAACGTGCCAGGACATCCCTGGCGCGATCATCGGTCCCCAACAGGTTGACCGCATCGGGCGGGGATGGGGCGGGGCGCGTCAACTGGGTATTGATGGAATCAAAGCTGTGCGGATTGGGGGGAAACCACATCCTGTTTGGGTGACGGTTCAAGATTTCCTGAAGAAATGGGTCTTTATAATCGGCCTCGGTCTGGAAAAAGCCACCAAATTCAGTCTCGGGATACTGGTTGAACAGAGGGAAATAATAACGTCCTTGATAGTGGACAACGATGGGCTTGTCGTTGGAAAGAAACTCGGCACCGAGGGAAAGGAGAAACATGGCTGAAAACAGCCACAGGGAAACAAGCCCACGACGGCAGGCTTTAAACCGTTCCCAGCGCCTTCGGGCAATAGGTGAAAAAGATGGCCACATGATCCGAACGATTATAGAGCAAAAGGTTGCCCTATGGGAAGGATTGGGGTAGCAAAAAAAATATAACCGGAATATATCATCTAAGTTATTTATGTCCGTAAAGGATGATCCCACATCGCTCTTGCCTCTTGGCTGTCTCTTTGCTGTCTCTTCGCATTTCCAATGCCGTGTTTTGATTTTGGACCCGCCATTTTTTTTGCCACTATCCTCAAAGAGTTATCCTTTTCCGAGCAAAAAACCGACATGGGGATGATCAAATTTCCGGGCTTTACCCTGCTTCCTCTGGTAGGATTCGTGGGGTCAGATAACGTGGCCGTTCCGAGTAAGAAAAAAGGTGGGAAAATGAATAATATTAATGATAACAATGCAGTTTACACTATCCAAAACGCAGTTTCCTGCAACGGACTTGCCCGTTCCGCCGCCATGGACCTGCAAAATGGACCCCATGATTGCGTTAACAGGACGCCATTGACCCCGTTGTCGTTCACCACCGAACTCTCTGCCGCCGATCTCAACCGTCTGCTGAAAATCGTCTCCGCCAACGATATACCCTGACCGCAACTTTGCCCATTTTTTGTAACGGCTTGACCGGTTCTATCGAAAGTTAGAAAACAATAAAATAAATTATAATGATGGCAGTAGTGTTATTTGGTTGTCTTTCTTATTAGTATCGTTAAGAGTGATCTCTGCCGGACAATTTTTCCCCCACGGATCGGGGTATACGCATGTCGTTGGCACGAAAATTGTTAACTTAGAGCTTTTGGAGTGTGATAACGAGCGGGAGGGGGCGGGTTTTGTGTGTTCGTCCAATCCATTCCGCCCTCCCACAGCATTTTTTCTCCCTTTTTGTTCTTGCGAAGAAAACATATGCTATGCTGAAGGTGTTGAAACATGGCATTATGCGTGGTATTTTTCGCAAAAGGCGCGAAAAATACCACGCGA
>JADGCQ010000116.1 GCA_015228925.1 Magnetococcales bacterium
AAGCAAAACCCTGGGGGCAATCCCCCAGACCCCTTTTTTCTTTTAATATTTTTTTAGGAAGTGTCACAAATTATCGAATATCAACACGCCTTCATGTCAAGGGATTCCAAATGCAATTGCCCTGGTGGCCGGAGGGGGATCACCGGCCATGTGCGGTCACGTTCAGTTGGGAAATGTCAAAATCCCATAATAATAATCGACGTAACGCTTCAGACGGTTGAGGGCACTGCTGCTGAGGGTCTGCAAGTCGGTCAAATCTCTGACACCGCTGTGACTTCTGACAATGGCAAAAACGTTGGGATTTTGCTTCAGATAGTCAATTTTCTCTTGAATCTCATTAAGTTCCAAAGACATCGTTGACTCCTTTCCGTATGGGATGTTGATGAGCTTCATTATAGTAACTCAAAGATTATGCCAACTCAGGCTCGGGTGGCATGATCTCACGAAAATCCATGATGGATGGAAATCGTTGGGAAAAAACCGCTGGTTGGGTCGAACTGGGGGCCGCCATATGGATTGGATAGGCGATTCCCTGGTCTTGTGCCATCAGCAGGACCGCTTCGGTATCATCGGCCAGCAGGGTAACTTCGGGATTGAAATCGCAGGCCATTTTCAGTGCATCCCAAAACTCACGGGTCTCTTTGGGATAGCCCAGATCGTGACTACAATAGATCTTCGGTATCCAGGCACCCAACCCGGTTTTTTCAAATTTTAGGGAGACCGCGTAGGGATGGGCGTTGGTAACCAAGGTGACGGAACGTTGTTGTTGTTTGAGTTTATCCAAAAACGGCAGAACATGGGGACGAATACCAATCAGGTGGGCCACCCGGTCTTTGAGACGGGGAATATCCATTCCCAGGGTTCGTGACCAATGGTCCAGGTCATACCAAGCCAGAGTCCCTTCGCAGGATTTGTAGATCGTCAAAATTTCCGATCGTGCTGCATCGAAAGAGAGTGATTTTTTTTCGGCATAGGCTTGAGGGACGGTTTCCCGAAAAAACACATTGTCAAAATGGAGATCCAACAGGGTTCCATCCATGTCCAAAAACACGGTTTCGATGGTGTCCCAGGGGAGCGGTCCGACGGGATGAACGGTACGGTTCATGAGCGATAGTCGGCATTGATGGAGATATAGCCATGGGTCAGATCACACGTCCACACGGTCTCTTTTCCCGGTCCTGATCCCAGATTGATGCGAACGTTGATTTCCTTCTGGGCCATGACGGCAGCCCCTTGCGCTTCTTGGTAGTTGGGTGCCCGAACCCCACCGGCAACAATTTGGACTTGATCGAGAAAGATATCGATGTGATCAACCTGGAGGGGAACTCCGGCATAGCCGACGGCGGCGAGGATACGGCCCCAATTGGGGTCACTTCCGGCAAAGGCGGTTTTGACCAGAGGACTTTTGGCCACGGTGGATGCGACGGTGCGCGCATCGGCGTGATTGGCGGCCCCCGTCACTGCGATGGTGACAAATTTGGTCGCCCCTTCCCCATCCGTGACGATAGCACGCGCCAATTGTCCACACACCGATTCCAAAGCGGTGGCAAAGGTCTCCATGGCGGTGGGATGGGAGGGATGGATCTGAACGCCGCCACGACCCGAAGCGAACACCAAAACCGTATCATTGGTGGAGGTATCACCATCGACGATGGCGCGGTTAAAGCTTCGGTCAACGGCGCGGACGAGGTGGTGCTGCAACGATTCAGGGGACAGGGCGGCATCGGTAAATACAAAACTGAGCATGGTTGCCATGTTGGGATGGATCATTCCCGCCCCTTTGGCGATGCCCAACACATGGACGGGTTGACCATCCACGTCACAGCGTGCCAGTGCCATTTTGGGGAAGGCGTCGGTGGTCATGATGGCTTGGGCCGCCTCCAGCCAGTCATGTTGATCTGAAAGGTTTTGGTTCAGTTTTGGCAGTGCCGCCAGGGGGCGGTCCACCGGAAAATATTCCCCGATAACCCCTGTGGAGGCGATAAAAACGGTCTCTTCGGGTATTGCCAATTGTTGGGCCACCGCCTGGGTCAGGGCCAGAGCCGCCTGTTCTCCCTGGGGACCGTTGGCGACGTTGGCATTGCCGGAATTGACGATCAAGGCGCGTGCCTGGCCCTGGGACAGACGGGCGCGGCAGAGGGTCACCGGTGCGGCAACGACTTGATTTTGGGTAAAAACTCCCGCCACCGTCGTCTCAGGCTCCATGGCGACCAACAACAGATCGGTACGGTTGTTGGTTTTGATACCGCTGGCGCAGGTGGCAAAACGGAATCCGGGGATTTTCCAGGAATTGGAGGGGGGGACTTCAAGAATAGCCATGCGTCGTAAACCTTCCCGTTGTGTCGAACACGTCAACAAAGAGACAGGGGATAAAGCCGAGGGACTATGATCAAATTTGACGCCGCTACCATAAACGAAACCAAGGGTTGACGCCAGACATATTATTGGATGTCAGATGGTAAAAAAAGACCCCTGGGAGGGTTGAAACCGATCATCAATACTTCTGGCACTGTTTTTGATAGTCACAAGGATGATTGTGGCTGGACCAGGGCTGGTCCTGCCTGACGCAACCACAAATCGACCATCATTATGGAAGGAGTCTCCCATGGGACAAAGACTTGGAAACCGTTTGAATCGTCCATCCTGGTTTGGCGACATGGAACCAGAATATGAGGATATGTTGGAATGGATGTTGGTGGCAAAAGTTAAAAAACCATCCCCGGATCGGGAAGTGCCATTGCATCGCTATTGGATTCCCGGCAAACTTCCTTCGCCCCATACCATGCGAGCGGGCGTTGCATGCCAGTAAGAATAACAGGAAACGAAGGACCGACGAACGATGCCACAACAAGCCCTGAGAATGCAAACGCGGTCATTTAAGGATAAGGTGAACGGACCATTTGACGGTTTGGTCAAGATTGATGATGCGCGAAAACTGGCCGTTGAAATTGAAGCCATGGGTCCATGGTATCTCAACGAGCCAACCTTGGGGGGAGAGGCGGCGTTGGTGGATGGCACACAGGCGCGGGGACACTTGGAGCGTTTGCTGGAAGAGATCCTTCGGGAAGAGAAGGGGGTTTGGACCACCATGGTCTATGTGCAATCCCGGCAAAATCCAGAATTGATCAAGGTCTTTCACCCCCGCCGGGCCGGTTGTGGCTGTGGTGGCGGTGGCGGTATCGTCCCCTGGTGGATTCTTTCTCGGGATGTACCGGAATCGGTGCCGGGTTGGACCCAATCCGCTTGTGCTGTGGATTCTGGAAGTAAAAAAAATTGGCTGGGAAAGTTTTTCTCATGAATGGCGCATGGTAACCCAACCCATCATCACCGTTGCCGCCGCCTGGATCCAAAATGACGCTGGGTTGACTTTGCTCAGCCAGCGTCGTCCCGGTGACAGCTTCCCCTTGCATTGGGAATTTCCAGGGGGCAAGCTGCAACAGGGTGAAACCCCGGAAATGGCTCTGGTTCGGGAACTACAGGAAGAGTTGGGTATCACCGTGTTGGATCCCAAACCGTGGTGTTTTGTTTCGCACAGTTATCAAACTTTCCATTTGTTGATGCTGGTCTATCACTGCACCCGGTTCCAGGGAGAGCCGATGGCACGGGAGGTCAACGATTGGGGTTGGTTTGACCAGGAAGCCATGGGACGACTCTCCTTTCCCCCCGCCGACCTTCCTCTTTTGAAGCGGATGGGCAACCCGGCATTCCCATCCAGGTCGTGCCAGATTGTGTGAGACAGGCCAACCATGGGTATCCTTGGATTCTTAACCCTGTTTATTGTATTGCAGGTGCTTGGCATGGGTGGCATGACGGTGGAACCTGGGGAAATTTTTCGACTTGGGGTCCATGCCGATGGAAATCGCCTGGAGCAGCCGGTTCTCATGGATGCGTTGGCCCGCCAACGGATTATCCTGGTGGGGGAGACCCACGATGACCCGGAACACCATGCCGTCCAGAAACATGTTATTGCCGCCATGGCGGATCGTGGAGGTGAACTGGCGGTGGCCATGGAAATGTTTCCTCGGAGTATGCAGCCCGTTTTGGACCAATGGAGTGCCGGAACGCTGAACGAAGATGAATTTTTGGACCAGACATCCTGGTATTTTACCTGGGGGTTTGATGCCGATTTGTATCTCCCCATTCTCCGTCTGGCCAAGGAGCGTCATATCCCTTTGCTGGCCATGAACATCGACCGCACCATCGTCAGTCAGGTGCGTATGCGTGGTTTGGAGAGTCTGGAGGCGTCCATAAGAAAAAATCTGCCCCCTCTGGCGCAACCATTGCCCGAATATCGTCGGCGGTTGCAGGAGGTTTTCCATAGCCACCCCATGATGGCGGCTGCCGGTACTGTGGATTATTTTATCGATGCCCAGCGTGTGTGGGATGGGGTCATGGCCCAGGCCATCGCCGATTGGTCTCATCGACACCCCTATGGACGGGTGGTGGGGTTGGCCGGTTCGGGTCATCTGCTCATGAAACACGGCATCCCCCACCAATTGGCGGCCATGGGGTTGCAAGACGACACCGTTGTTCTGCTCCCCTGGGATGGACAAGACAACCCCATCTCTTACCAAGCATCCGATTTTGTCTGGGGGACACCCCATCCAGTTCCAACCAAACCCTTGTCCCGGATGGGGGTTGCCCTGGAGGCGGCTTCCGCTTCTTCCCAAGGGGAGGGGGGGGCCGCCATTGTCATTACCGAAGTGACTCCCGGTTCTCCCGGGGAGCGTGCTGGACTTAAAGTGGGTGATCAACCCATCCGTCTGGACCAACAACCCCTCCCTAAGCCGCACACACTGGTGCGGTTGCTCCGTTCCCCATCGCGTAATCCAAAGCCTGTTTTAACGTTTATTCGCAATCATCAAGAACATCGCGTGATCATCGATTTGGATGGCCAATCCATCAAAGGGTAGTTTTTATCCTTTGTGGCAAGTCGGGCAGGAGGGATTTTTGGCGATACGGACCCGGTGAAAGATGACATCGAGGGCATTGACGAGGAGCAACTCTCCCGCCAACGTGGTTCCGATGCCGAGGAGTTCTTTGACCGCTTCCACCGCTTGCAGAGAACCGATCATCCCGGCGACACCACCCAAAACCCCGGTGGTGGCACAGGAGGCATTGTTGGTTTGCGGCGTAGTGGGGTAGAGACACCGATAGCAGGGGGCCTGGGGATCAACGCCATGACGAAAAACCGCTACCTGACCTTCAAACCCCATGACCGCCCCCGTCACTAAAGGCTTATGATGGCGCAGGCAGGCGGCATTCAAGAGATATCGGGTCGCAAAATTATCACTGGCGTCCAAGGCCAACTGGCATCCGGGCAACACTTCATCCAATTGCACATCGGTGACCCGTTCTCCAGAATACCAAACATGGATATCGGTGTTGAGTTGACGCAACGTCCTGGCTGCGACCTTTCCTTTGGGTTGGCCGATGTCGGAGGTTTTATAGAGGATTTGACGTTGAAGATTGGAAAGTTCTACCTGGTCGGAATCGGCGATGATCAGCGTGCCGACACCGGCTGCGGCGAGGTAGAACGCCGACGGTCCCCCCAAACCTCCGGCACCCAGGATGAACACCGTGGAATTAAGAAGCTTTTCTTGCCCGGTGCCACCGATCTCTTTGAGCAAAATCTGGCGGGAATACCGTTCAATTTGGGAATCATCGAGTGGCATGGGTTGTGATCATTCAGTGATCAATCTGGGCTTTGAGGAGAAGCGATCTTCCTGATGGTCTCAGATCGGGGAGACGGGCTTTCCCGGTCACCTTTTTTCTATTATCGATGCATTCGGCAAGATCCATTTTGGTGGCGAAGAAAAAGGTCTGCGCCCCCTTTTCGTTGGCTAGCCTTTTGAGTCCATGATCACGTTCCATGAGTGAACCCCCATTGGAAATGGTTGGTTTGGAAAACTTCCTGAGTTATAGAAGCATATATCATGCCACAGATCGCCGATTATTTCTCGAAAACCGTCCAACTGATTTTTTTAAGTCTTTTTCTGGAAATTCCTTGACCAGGAAAAGAACGCACCCTAGTATTCTCCACCTGGGGCAACGTGCCCCTTCTGTACATTCCCCGGTAGCTCAGTTGGTAGAGCAGGTGGCTGTTAACCACCTTGTCCGTGGTTCGAGTCCGCGCCGGGGAGCCAGTCTCACAATCCGCTGAATGACGTGTCCGTCCAGAATCCCCCCTCCGTTGATGGATTCCAGCCAAATTGAAAAAGCCAGACAAATTATTTCTGAATTGTGGTAATCTGTTTGTGCGCAATGGCTCGGAGTCTAACCCATTGTCTGAAAAGTGGGGTCCGTTATATTTTCCAGTGTCCGCCCTTGTCCGGGCCGATGCGGCGGATGAGGCCTGCGTTCTTCAGTTTCTGGATGTGGTTGTGGATCGTGCGGGTACTGACGGAGAGCATCTTGGCGATCTCTGGGACGGTGATTCCCGAATCCCTTGCCATAGCATCCATGATCGCCGAAGCGGTCTCCAGTGTAGCTTTCACTGAAGTTTTCAGTGCAACTTTCAGTGAATCCGTTCTTTCCTTTGCTTGGGTGTCTTCATCTGCTTGGTCCCCTTTTGCGATGACGGGAGTTCTTGTTGTCTGGGCACCGCCGAACATAGCTTTCACCAAGTTCGATGCCATGTCCACCTCTTTATCCAGTTCCGGGATGAAGAGTTCGAATGCTTTTCCGGCCCGGTCATTTTTGTAGGTGGGCGAAGGATGACCGAGCTTCCGCCACGCTTCGCGCATCATGCGCAAGCCTGTGCCCGCCTGTTCGCACATGGCGATGCGTCGCATGGCCATCGCGATAGAGGGATTGCGCACTTCCTTTTCGCCCGGTTCCCAGAGACGGGAATCGTCGCCGAACACGTCTCCAGGGTTCCAGAGATGGATGCCGTCGCGGAAAAATTTGATGACGGCTTTGCGGGAATGATCGCCGTAGTCCTGATGGATCAGCAGGTTGACCGCCGCCTCGCGGAAGACCCGGAAACCGGGCGGGTCATCGCGTCGGCCAAGCGTTACGGGATCAATGTCCCGGAATGGCTTGGGCGTGAAGAATCGGTACTTGGAGAGCAGTTGCTCCCACGCCTGGATGATGTTGTCTTCGCAAACGATCCGGTCGATCCAACGTGTCTCCGGCATGGAATCGTCCGTGGAATAGCCAAGAAACTGGACATCCAACGTTGGCCGGTGATGAACATAATTTCTGCATGGTCATATCACACGTCGTGCATGGTTGGCCACGGCTTGGCGGGGTTGCTGGACGGTCGGGACATGCAATAGTTTTGAGGAGGGTTATCTTTGGGGAGCCAAAAGAACAAGGACTTACATGATTCACGGTGTAAGTCCTTTTTGTTTGGGGTGTGACTTTCATCAAAACACAACATTTCTGTTGACCTGCCATTCTCAAATCGTGTAATCTCCCGGACATGAACAGCAGCGAATTTAAACGATGGTTGTCCCGGCGGAGCGACGTTTATTCCAGGAAAGGGTGGACATTTGCGGGTGAATTTGAATGGTCGGAGTTCGATTCTTCCTATGCATGGTATGGGAAAGGAACTTGGCAGGGGTTTGATTGAAAAAATTAAGAAAGATTTGGAGTTAAAATAGGGAAATGCGCGATGTGGAATTACCCTGTTGCATTGGCCGATGACACGAATGACACGATTTTGGTTTCTTTACCCGACGTTCCTGAGGTCCACACTTTTGGCGATGATCGGGAAGAGGCTTTGATTCGCGCTGTGGATGCGCTGGAGACGGCGTTGGAATTTTATGTGGATGGTCGCCGTGATCTGCCTCTACCCTCTGCTGCCGAGGGCCGTCCAACAGTGACCCCTTCGGCGCAGGTTTGTATCAAGCTGGACATTTATACCGCCATGCGTCATGGTAAAATTGGCAAAGCCGAACTGGCCCGGCGACTGGGATGGCATCTGCCCCAGGTGGATCGGTTGTTGGATTTGCGTCACTCCACCCGGATAGATCTCATGGAAGCGGCCTTGGCAGCTCTGGGCAAGCGCATTGAGATTATTGTCCGCGATGCCGCATGATATGAATCGGTTATTTGGCTACGGACGCCACTCCATTTTCTTCGATACGATCACTCATATTTTCAGTACCCTAAGCCCGGCGCATGTTTCCATCACATCGAAGTCGCCGTCCTTGTGCAGGAGGATGAGGTCGTTCTCGACGCATATGGCGGCGATGATGCAGTCTGCGGTCTTCCTTATGGTCTTGCCCTTTTTTCGGCAGTCCCTGAAAATCTTGGCCGCTTTCAGATAGGTTTCGATGCCCTTCGGTTTTTGAAGTGGAAATTCCAGAAGGTAGTTTTTCGTTCTTCTGAAGTCCTCGTCATCCTTGATCCCCTGAAGGATTTCCGTCAGGATTATCTCCGTAATCGAAATATCTTCTTCCTCTTCGATGAGTCTATGCAGTGCATGGCGTTCCTTGGAGTTTGCGCCATTCAGGAAGTCGATCCAAACGCTGGTATCGACCAGAATCATACCCTGCTGTCCCTCATCTCATCAAGGCTGCCAGTCCATTCAACCTTGCCTTCGAGTTCGATGATTTTCTTTCTTTTTAACCGCTTTAAGAGTTCTTCGAGGGCATAAGTCACAAGCTCATTTTTTGTTTTTTTATGGGTGAGCTTCATGACTTCTTTGACCAGTTTTTCGTCAAGTTCGATAGTTGTTCTTAACATCAGGGCCATCTCTGCGTTTTTATTGAATAATCGTGTGAGAACACGGATCTTCCCTTCTAGTCCAATTCAAACTGATCTTTGTAATCCGTCAAGAGTTTTGGATCTTGGTTTTCCTTGCGCAAAAAGCAACGACCAATGGCCAAGGTTTCTATCCCTGTCCCCATGAAGCAGCGAAAGGCATCTTCTGGCGAACCGACGATGGGTTCGCCGCGAACGTTGAAGCTGGTATTGACGATGACCGGGCAGCCGGTCCGTTCTTTAAAACGTTGGATCAGGGCATGATAGCGTGGGTTGGTTTCACGGTGTACGGTTTGAATCCGCGCCGAATAATCGACATGGGTGACGGCGGGGATGGATGATCGGGGGATGTTGAGCTTTTCGATGCCAAAAAGTTGTTGTTGGGCATCGGTCATCCCCAGCCGTTGGGAAGCCTGCACATCATCCACCAAAAGCATGTAAGGGCTGTCACCATCGAGATGGAACCATTGGTGGACATCTTCTCGCAGGACGGAGGGGGCAAAAGGTCGGAATGATTCGCGGAATTTAACCTTTAGATTGAGTGTGGACTGCATGTGCGGTGATCGGGCATCGCCCAGGATGGAACGGGCACCCAAGGCGCGCGGGCCAAACTCCATCCGTCCTTGAAACCAACCGAGGGCTTTTTCTTCGGTAAGTGCCGTGACCGAGGCATCCAGGAGTCCGCTTTCATCCAAGACTTCAAAGCGGGCACCGACATCACGCAAACGGCGTTCAATCTCTTCCTGGGAGAATTCGGGTCCAAGATAAGCCCCGTTCATGGCATCCAGGGGGTGTGCCGGGGTACGTGGTTGCTCCAAAAACCAATAATGGCCTGCCAACGCCGCCCCAAGGGCACCGCCTGCGTCACCCGATGCGGGTTGAATCCAGAGGCGTTGAAATGAGCCGTCACGCAATATTTTACCGTTGGCGACACAATTGAGGGCGACCCCTCCGGCCAGGCAAAGATTGGGGCAGCCGGTTTCTTTGGCCAAGGATCGGGTCAGGCGCAACACGATTTCTTCGACTACGGCTTGAATCGACGCGGCCAGATCCATCTCTCTTTGGGTGATGCGCTCCTCCGGTTTGCGGGGGGGGCCGCCAAAAAGATGGTGAAATTTTTCACCCGTCATGGTTAACCCGGTGCAATAATTAAAATACGACATGTCCATCCGAAAAGAGCCGTCCGGTTTGACATCGATCAGGTGGTCTAGAATGATCTGGGCAAAGCGGGGTTGACCATAAGGGGCTAGCCCCATGACCTTGTATTCCCCGGAGTTGACTTTGAAGCCGGTGTAGTAGGTGAAGGCGGAGTAGAGCAATCCCAGAGAATGGGGAAAGCGAATTTCTTTGAGCAGCTCCAGGGTATTGCCCCGTCCCATCCCCATGGAGGTGGTGGCCCACTCTCCGACGCCATCCATGGTGAGAATCGCCGCTTCCGAGAAAGGCGATGGATAAAAAGCACTGGCGGCGTGGCTTTGGTGGTGTTCGGCAAACAGAATTTGGGACTCTCCCTGAAAAGCGGGATCAATCTTGTGCAATTCATCCAGGAGCAATTTTTTTTGGAATAATTTCTCTTTGATCCATACCATCATCGCCATGCGAAACGATGAAAATCCCCGGGGGGCGAAGGCGAGGTAGGTTTCGAGGATACGTTCAAATTTTAAAAACGGCTTGTCATAAAACACCACATGGTCCACTTGGGAGAGGGATGTTTTTCCCGCCTCCAGGCAGTAACGTATGGCATTGGCGGGGAAATCGGGGTCATGTTTGATCCGGGTGAACCGTTCTTCCTGGGCGGCAGCCACGATGATGCCGTCCTGGACCAGGGCGGCGGCACTATCGTGGTAATAGGCGGAAATTCCGAGGATACGCACCAAAAGGGTCGCCTAGAACAGGGTATAGATGAACGGTGCCACGGCAGACCCTTGGCTCAACACGATGAGACCTCCCAAAAGGACTGTCATGATCAGGATGGGAAGTAGCCAGAATTTTTTTCTGACGCGCATGAAAGCCCAGAGTTCAGCAAGGAAGGACATGGTTGTGATCGCCGTTCGCTTAAGGGTGGTTGATAAAATTATTAAAAGAAAAAAGGGGTCTGGGGGATTGCCCCCAGGGTTTTGTTTTT
>JADGCQ010000117.1 GCA_015228925.1 Magnetococcales bacterium
AATAACGAATATCAATACGCCATGGTGCCAAGAAATTTCAAATGCGATTGCCCTGGCCGGTGACAATTCAAATGTTCCAATTCAGATTCGTTTATGGTAGCGTGGAAAGAGAATTACAGATATTTTCCGATGTATTTTTATATCACCCCTTTGGGTTCGGGGTGGTGGTCTGAATCGGCTGCGACGGAGTTGTCCTTTGGCAAAAATTCTGGTTGTTGATGATGAGCCGCAAAATTGCCTGTTGTTGGAGGCAACCCTGAAACGGTGTCCAACGCCGCACGCCTCCCGATCCTGTTATTCGGGTCCAGACGCGATCACGTTGGCGGATTCATGGAAACCGGATTTGATCTTCATGGATATTCATATGCCCGGGATGGATGGTATCGAAACCATCCAAACCATTCGCAACAAAGGTTTTGCCGGTAAAATTGTCATTGTGACCGCCGATTCTCGTAGTCAAAACGCCCGGTTGGGTGTCAAGGCGGGTGCCAATGGGTTTTTGGCCAAGCCCATAGACTTTCGCAACATTTGTAATTTGGTCAATCAATTGATGGCCCCAGGCTGATGGGAGAGCGAAACCCCAGCACCGCTCTCAATAGATCTGTTTTGTCTCCTCGTTGTTGACCCACGCCAACACAATAATCCTGCGTGACTAGCCGCGAACAGTGTGAATCAACCTCCCAGGGATGATCCAACATGGAACTAATCCTAAGCACAATTTTAAATTATTTTCTTGGACTGGCTGTCAATCGGCACAGTGACGCCATCGCCAGCGGGCTGGATAAGAAACTACAGGAGCAATTCAAGCGTCACCAAGACAGCATTTCCAAACGTTCGCTGCGTGAAGACCTGAACGCGGCCTGCGTCAAACTCGCCCGCGATCAATACAGCCACGGTGTGACGCCGCAGAAAGAGGCCCTTTTGAACTTGTTGAACGACGGGCCTTTCCAAAAAGATTTGTATGAATGGCTGGTTGCGGGCGATATCGTCGAAGGAGAGGCGGCAAAAATACGGTTGCGGACAACCATGGGGCAATCCCTCACGAAGACCCACGCCACTGCCGAGCAGATAGAATTCCTGGAAACCCGTTTTTTTGAAACACTCGATAAAGCTGTGTTCGCCAATCCAGTTCTCGCCCATTGGCGGCACCAGTTAAGCCTCGATTATCTCCGGGGGCAGGTGGCGACGCTGCGGGAGTACGCTGCGCAAGCCGCTGGCCAATTTACCCCAGAACAGCAAAAGGTGGCACTCGACTTATACTGCGACAAGGAACTGGCTCGGTGGGATATTATCGACCTGAACAATTTGCCTGAAGGCGACTCCCACCTAGCCACCCAAAAGCTTCTCTTGCGTCAGCTTTACATGCCGTTATTCATCGAAGTGGAATCGACACAACATGATGGTGATGCACCGCTCGATAAACTTGAAGAAAAACGGGACGCCCGCCGCTATCGCGAAGCTGGCCGTCTCTTGGGGGGAGAATCCGACAGTACCAGTACCGCTCGTCTGCCCGTTGGCACCCGCCTGGGGCTTTTCCATCGGCTGGTGGTGCTTGGTGAACCCGGCGGTGGCAAAACCACCCTGCTGCGCTGGATGGCAACCGCCTATCTGTTGCGCGATAAAGACAGAGAGGCGTTCAACCAGCTTCCCGATACCGACACCCTGCCGGAACAGCCCTGGATCCCCGTCCTCATCCGCTGCCGCGACCTGGGCGAGGAAGACCTTTGCCGTTGTTTCAAAGATTTTCTGACGCAGCATCTCAATAAAACGGAACTCCAACCGAATGATGCTCGCATCATGGAGAGCATCATCCTTGACCGCATCGCCCAGGGTAAAGTCCTGCTGGCGGTCGATGGTTTGGACGAGATTGCCAACTCGCGTGTACGCATGATGTTTTGCCAAGAATTGGAACGGACGGCAGCACGCTATCCCGAAACACCCATTATTGTCACTTCCCGCATCGTCGGTTATCGCAACATGCCCTATCGCATGGGTGCCGGGTTTGAGCATGGGGTGATCGCCGATCTTGACCGCAAGGACAAAGATCTTTTTGCCCATCGTTGGGTGCAAGTCACCGAACAACATCTCCCCGCCAATGAACAGGAACAACGGATTCAGGAGTTACGCGAAGCTTTGCACTCCAGCACCCGCATCGAACGGCTTACCGGAAATCCGATGCTGCTGACCACCTTGGCCCTGGTGAAACGCAAGGTCGGCAAACTGCCCACCCGCCGGACCAAGCTCTATGCCGAAGCGGTTTCTGTGTTGCTCAACTGGAATCCAAGGTTCTACGAAACCATTGATGAAAAAGAGGCCATCCCCCAGTTGGAATATCTTGCCTTTGAGATGTGCCGACGTGGCGTTCAACGGCTGGAGCATGATGAAGTTCTCGATCTTTTGGACAAGTTACGTGGGGAATATCCGAATATCCGCGCCATTCGCCAGCGCACACCGGAGGCATTCCTCAAACTTTTGGAAGAACGCTCCAGCATCCTCATCATGTCTGGCGCAATCTGGCACAAGGAGACCCCCCAGGGGCAACCCGCCTGGGAATTCCGCCACCTGACGTTCCAAGAATATCTTGCCGCACGGGCCTTGTTGGATGGTCGTTATCCAGATCGCGACAAAAGCAAATCTTTGGCCCAGCAGGTTGGACCATTGGCTGGTCAACTGGAGAAATCTCAGAATATGCTCCAGGATGAGGAAGAAAAGGTGGTGGATGCCTGGCACGAAGCCATGCGGCTCCTCGTGGCCGATTGCCAAGATGATGATGTGGATGAGGTATTGTGCGCCATCCTGGAGCCGATAGCGGGTGAAAATCCGGCACGATCAGATCGGCCACGCGCTGTGTTGGCCGCCCTGTGCCTCGCCGATGAACCCAACGTCAGCAAAGAGGTAGCGCAGCAGGTGCTGAAAAAACTGGCCACCACGGTTAATAATACGAACGATGGCTTTCACTTACAACCAAGTACACTGGTTGAAAAAGCAGCACTGGAAGTTGGGAGGAGCAGTTGGTCTGAACAACTCAAAGAAGTATTGATTGAAGAATATTGCCGTCGTCCAGAAGACACGCGAATTAATCCGGGAAACCTTTGGGGATCGGTGGGGGGAGTGTGGAAAGAACCATCGGGTGCCGTATCCCAACAATGGATTGCAGACCGCATGGTGCGCCTTAAATCAACAAACCGCACGGAGATCATCTCGGCTGCGCTGGAGATCGTGGATGCGGTAGATCAAAACAATATTGAGATCGTAGGGGAACTTTCCGATATCCTCCTGGGTCTGTTGGAGCGACAAAACGACTTTCCGGCAAATTATGCCGCAGCTTTGGCATTAGAAGGATTATGTGAGGGCTATTTATCTCGCCAAGACAAAACAACGCCGATTTGGACCGCACGGGGCAACGATCTGTATCGGCTGGATCGGGCATTGAACGCTATTCCAAAAAGTGAGGGGTTCACACGTTTTTTGTTAATAGACTTTCTTTGCCAAAGCGATGATCCAGATGTATTCCCGCTTCTATTGGCCAGACTGAACGATTCGAATACAGGAAACCAACTGAACGTCATTAAGGCTCTAGGACGGTTGGGCGATAAACAAGCAGTGGCT
The DNA here is from genome assembly GCA_015228925.1 of Magnetococcales bacterium. Classification (GTDB taxonomy): domain Bacteria; phylum Pseudomonadota; class Magnetococcia; order Magnetococcales; family UBA8363; genus UBA8363. The sequence continues at coordinate 3,610 of JADGCQ010000117.1, forward strand.
GCCCTGATCCCGCTGTTTGAACAAAGCAATGACAACATCCGCTTCTATACCGCCATCGCGCTCACAAACCTTGGCGATGACTGCGGTCGTTCCATAATCAATGAATTTCTGGATCACGATGATCCCAATAAGCGGAGAGATGCCGTCGAGGCACTTGCACAAATCCGTGACGAGACGGAACAACAACTGCTGTCCTTCGGCTTTGCTGGGTTCGCTCCCTGGATTGATCCCAGAAAACCGATCACGGATGTGCGCATTGAAGAAGCCGCAAAAAGAACCCAAAAAAGCCCTCAAGAAATACGTGGGATTTATGAATCGCTTGCGGAGGATTTCCACCTAAAATTTGGATGAACCGGACCCCTTTCGGAAGACGCCGTAGCTGTTTTTGTTATGGCAACGACGCTACGAGCAAGGGGGGTGGAAATCTTGCGGTGGAAAAAAAATTGTAAACCAATTGGTTTACCGTGTGTCGTGTATGGAAAGCGGCAAAAGTTTGAAGTGATTACCGTTCCATGTCGATACCGTTTCACCCAAAATCCGGGAAACCATTGAAGAAATAAGGGATTTCTAGAAATTCCTGATCTATTGTTTTGATTCTAAAAAAAAGTTCATCTGACTGCGATAATGATACCTAGGACTTGATTTTTGACCGTTGATCATCATAAAATCCAAAGTAGTTCTCGACCAAAACCGACCATTGTTAGGGATGTCAATCGGTGTGCTATGGAAAAAAATGAACAGGAGGAGATACTCAAGAGGTTCATCAAAGAGGCTCGGATTGACATTGCTCACCGCAGCCACCATGAGGCCAAGATCATAGAAAGTTTGATAATTGAAAAAATTGGATGTAAAACATTTTGTCATTTTCAATCTGCTCACGATTGTTCCGAAAAATATTTTAGTAATGAACCGCCCGATTTACTCATCTTAGATTTTGAACTCGGTATAGACGATGGAAAGTACACTTGGGAACGGCTTGAAAAATTCTTAGTTACATCTCCAGACATAAATAACATTCGCCCAGCAATTTTAGTTTTAAGTGATTCCAGAGACATTGACCGTGAACGTAAGGTAAATGATCTTTCTTTAGAATACAATAAGTTAGACTCTATCAGCCATCTGAGTCCTTATACGTCCTTTCTAATCCGCGTTAAGAAACTCTTAGATGCGCACGCGATGGAAAAACTCCTGGCATCTTTTTCTACCAAACAAACGAATATTATGATTGATCGTTTGGCTCAAGCACTGGAATATAGAGACGACGAAACAGGAAACCACGTTAAACGAATGGCCGAATATGCAGCACTCTTAGGTGAAAAAATGGGGGTATCACCCGAGAAAATACCTTTATTGCGTCAAGCGACCATGCTTCATGATTTGGGGAAAATAGGCGTTCCCGACAAAGTTCTTCTGAAGCCTGGCACTCTTGACAAAACGGATCGGGCAAAGATCGAAGAACACCCTAGAATAGGTAAAGAGCTACTCGATTCCACAGATTCGGTCTTGGTACAATGCGCGACTGTGGCTTACTGCCACCACGAAAAATGGGACGGATCGGGATATCCCGATCATCTCAAAGGCGATGCCATCCCCTTGTGGGCAAGAATTGTTGCTGTCGTCGATGTTTTTGACGCATTAACAGCCAAAAGACCTTACAAACCTGGGTGGTTACCAGAAGCAGCATTGGATCTAATCATCAATGGAAAAGGGACGCACTTTGATCCAAGGATTGTAGATGCTTTTGAAGAAGTCTACGATAAAGTACTAGCGATTATGGAGAAATACCCAGTATCAAAACCACTCGAAACTCCATGAGTCTCCCTTCCCACTAAGGACAACACTTTCACCTCCATCTACGATTCATCATCCTTTCAAGAGAGAGTCATAAAACAATGTCATCTCCTCATGATGCATTGCCCCGAACCGTCGCAGTTTATTATACATTTCATCAGATCGTAAGCCAGCATTGCGGATGCGTGTTAACGCACTGCGAAAATCATCTGATTTCCAGGAACGACTCTCACCAGAAAGTCTTTTAAATTCGAGCAATCTGGTAAAAATGAAGGCAAAACACCACCCATATTCCACAGCGAACAAGTCGTTAAATAGAATAGCATCCTGATTCGGAAAACGTTTTTCTGATTTAAAAATTATGGGTTTAATCCTATGAATGGCTTCTGCTAAACAACCACCGAACTGGACATAACTTCCACACGATCGGAAATTACCAACGCGCCTCTCGACTTGCCAGTTGATGAACGCCAACTCCATAACCCCTTCCACCCACCATGTTTTGTCCAAAGAAAAGTCCTCGCCGAAGACAAAATCCGAGGGAATTCTCGGATAACCTGCCGGAACTCGTTTCCCAAGATAAGCTTTTTCCAGCAAGATTGGGGCATTTTCTTCCACAACGCTCCAATGTTCTCTGAATGCAGATTTTTCTTCATCCTTCAAATTAGGAAACATAAACATGGAATAGGCATCCTAAGCGAAAAAAAAGACCCCCTGCCAGTCCCCCTTACGAAGACCAGAAAAGAGTCCATCTGCTGCCGGGAACAATTTCCCTGCATTCCTTCAGCCGGATACATCTTACTCAGGTTCAAAGTCCCCAAAAGCTTTGGCCATTTCCGCATGGGAAATTTTTCGCAAACAACTCGCCTGCACCATCCCTTCCCCGAAGAGTTTTTCTCCGTAAAGTCTTTCGGAATCTTTCTGGGGTGTTTGCTCGCTAGAAGCCAACTTGGAACCCTCTACAGGACTGGAATCCACATTCGGGTTTGTGGCTATTTTGCCGCGACTGTTTTTTCCCATGGCAAAACTCCTTTCAGGCTGCATCCGCTTTGACCCTTGGTTGAGGTTAACAGAAAGACACTGTCAGTTTCAATAACTATTTGGTAAAAAACTATGATTTTTTGTATACTCTATATCAAATCGTCAAAAGATCAAAGGAAACCTTTGATCAGAACACCGAAAGACCCCAGATCGTGAGGGATGTCCGTGAAAACGATAGGATGATCCCATTTCTTAGGGTTGTTCGCACGTACAACTATTTCATTGGAATGTTTCTGAATGAATTTGATTACTTCATCTGAAATAAACTCATGGTATCTTATGGTGGCGATACAACGCATTTCTACACAAGTACTATCGTACAATAAATCGAGCAAAGGTCGTGGGTTTGATGAAGGAGAAGTCTCAACAATTGCGACCCGAACGAGACCGATGAAACGGGAGAGGGCAGGGACGTTGAGACCAAGTTCCAGGCGCAACGGTCCCAAAACAGAATTATCCGTCCCAAGAATTTTCTCCAGCCCCTCTTGGAAAAAACCACTTTGACTGACGAATCGTGCAGCCGTAATAATGGTGTACCTGGGGGCTTTTGTACTATTAGCTTTAGAATTCACATAATCCCAGGCCGATATTGCAAAACCTTTCTCATAGGCTGCCTGCAAAAGCTGGTCGAATGTGACCGTAATTTCGGAAGGCAAAGCGACAACCATATGAATGGGAACCAAGTCGGACCGTTTAAGTCCAGATTTTCCAAACTCAAGTTCTGATTTTTTTGGATCCATTTCCCCGTGCGCTTGTAAAACGAGTTCGGTCAGGGGCCGGTTTTCTCCAGGAACCTGCTTCTCGACTATTTTAAAACTCCCCATGGGGCCAACGACGTCATCATTAAGATAGACATGCTCAATCGCTACATCCTGAGAAACGAACAATTCATAACCACCCTGTCCATCGCCGATCTCAACCGGAGATTCCTTAAAACCAATCATGCAGTTACAATGATATTTCTCGTTCTTGTCATTATCAAATCTACAAAAAAGGATAACAGGAAAACCAGCTGCAAGATAGGTCGATGAGTATAATTTAAATTTATCTAAAGAAAAACCAAGTATCACTTCCTTGCCATTTTCCTGTCGCTTGATATTACCATCAATGGTCATCGGTTTTAACCCTCGATGAGCCTGGATAGCGGTTTGAACATTGGCCAAACTGAGATGAGTATTGGGGAAAATAGATCCGCGATTTTCGGCATGTGCCAACGCATCTTTTGTAATATCTGGCGTGGATGAGAATGAAAAATCTCTGTAAGGTGACCCCTGCAACGCAGTCCATACGGCCACCGTTGCGCACCCTCCGGTTTTATCCTTTTGATGCCATGGTATCCCAGAAATATACAGAGTAATCCCTGCAATATGAACTTCATTGCGCTTAACAGTACGGACCACTCGGTTCTTGGCTTCTTTTTCATCGCTGATTGCATGTAACTTGAGTACAGTCCTCCCCAACGATTCCAAAATAGGACGTTTGACTACAAATCCACAATAATGTTTCTGTAGTTCTTCTCGACTTTCTTGCCCATCTTTTCCCAAGAGGGCTTTCTGAAATAAGTCCTGAGTAATAATTTCCGAGAAAAAATGTAAGCGAGTACAAGACTTATTGGGGTTGTTTATTCCCTTATAATAATACTGTGAATACTGGGCAATCCAATCCCAATCGGGATAGTTCTTCTCAATAATACAAGATTTGACACCAAGATGCTTGATATAGGTGTGAATATATCGGGCTTGCGGAGATAGCTGTTCTTCCTTTCCAGTAGGGCTAAATACCTCGATGAAAGGATCCTCACTACCAAAACTAACAAATAGAAGTTCGTCACCCATCACCCTGTCCGATCAAAACATTTTTCTCGTTATGGAGGTGTTGAACCAACCAACACATGAAGCATTTCATAAATCAAAAACAGGCGCAAAATATCGCAAGTCAGATTAACTGTCAAAGCCAATTCTCACCATAGTTTGTTTTTTTTCATCAGAATATGCTGAAGCACATCTTCCTCGGTTTGGGCCATGTGATCGTCAAAATTCTTGCTTTCTATAACGAAAGTTTCGTCAAAACTATATGGGGAAATTTATAACATAATGAAAACGCATAAAATTTTTTTTTGGAATGATGCTTGCTTGCCTATTCCTGCGAACAGGAATTACCAATATCGTCAATTTATAAGGCAATAGACATGGATAGGCATCTTGTTAATGAAATTAATGATTTATGCCAAGACAAATATCGTCACAAACTCCAGTACTCCATTTGGTGCGTTCCATTTGAAGAATGGGGAACTATCAGCATAACGCGAGAAGAAAGTCAGGCATGGCGAAAGTCGGAAACCTTGGAACTCGACGATGACTTCTTTAACGGAGTCAACGCGCGATTTCAAAGGAAATACCCGACTCGGAACTGATTAAGTTATAACCGTTCAGATTCCCCCTCCCAAACTAAGAACTCTTGAAAAAATAAAGGGGTCTAAGGGGCGTCTCCGAGAGGTACCGATGTTCACATTGACGAAAAGGTGTTAACCCGGGGAGTTGTCCGTTCGTCCGGTAGCTCGGTCTCTCTTCAGGGGGTAACCCAAAAGGGAAGAAACTTAAGATGACAAAGTCCCCAAATCTGGGGACATCCGCACATCCAGGGACAGTCTATCCATTTTACCCAAGGTTGAATCCCACAACATCGGAACCCGGCAGATTGATTCTATCCAGCATGTATGCCCGGTCCACTTCCGAGCGAGTTCATGGCCTTTTCGATTTTTTCCAGTTCCTCAACGATCACCTGTATGACCACGAACAGGGAGACGGCGGGCGGTTGGTCACCTGGATCTGGGCGGGCGGCGGTGCTTCGCCGTCCCTTTGAGGAAATGGACGGAGATTGAAGCAAACTGTGATTGCAATCTTCCGCGATGGGGATCCTGCGGTGTCACAGACGGCAGGGGTTGTGGCCTTGCTTTAATGTTTGCCGTGCATCGCGAAACAGGATAAGTTGCTCCTTGTCCTGGCTCAAAGATTCGATATGCTTGAAAATAGCCTGCGTTTGGGGATCGGCGGGTGTTTGGGAGGGTGGTATCGCTGGGTTGAAAATCTGTAGTTCTGCGACATAACGGGAAAAACTGTGATCTGTCGGGCCGTAGCCTTGGCTGTAGATGGTTTTTCCGGTCACCTCACGGACAATTTTGGCCGAGGGAAACCGATCTTCAGGGTTCTCCTCCATCATGGACATGACGATTTCCGATAACCCTTCGTGGAGACCGCGAATCACTTTGTGGGGCGGGACCAGAGGGCGGGAATGGAAATCAAGCAACTGTTGTTCCATCATTCTGGTGTCATCGATGTTGAGTCCCGGCACACGGTTGGGACATAGACCGGTGAGCAGTTCATACATGACCACCCCCAGACTGTACAGATCGGCGCGGGCATCGAAAGGGCGGCGGCGCACCAGTTCTGGGGCGATATAGTGTGGTTTACCGACGATGACCCCGGTGGTATTGGCGATGCTCCTGGTGGGGAGGGCCAAGCCAAAGTCGGAAAGTTTAATGAGTCCCAGCTTTTTGGATATAAGAATGTTGGCAGGGGATATGTCCAGATGGATAATCCCTTTTTTGCCGTCGGAAAACTCCAGATTATGTGCATAGTCCAGGGCATTGGCGATGCGAAACAGGATAAATCCAACCCATTCATAAGGAATTTTCAGGGCTTTGTCTGCCAAAAGATGGTTGATGGTCATGTTGTGCATGGTCATGAACGTCAGCAGATCAAAACCATCGACGTGTTCCATGACAAAAAAAATCTCGCGGCTCCCATCTTCATTTTCCATGGTGTCGGCACCCCGGAAACCGACAATATTGGGATGGCCATTGAGTTCGGCAAGGATGGCGATTTCCCGCTCCAGGGTCTCCTCCATCAGTCGGGTCAAGGGGCCTTGACCGCGCTTGATCGTTTTGATCACGGAAGGTTCCCGGGTTCCCATGCGGGTTTCAAGAATGGCCTTGTAGACTTCACCCATGCCGCCGGAAGCCAGTTTTTCAATCAGGGTATAGGTGATGCTGGAGTGGATTTTTCTCCCCTGGCAGACGGGGCGCAGAGGGGTAACGATTGGGGGCGTGCGATCAGGCGACGGGTTGATTTGGGCTTGGGCGATGACCACCGTATCGGTGATGGCTTCGGGGGGGAATGACCAGTCGTCATCCGGTTTGGCCATGGTGCTGGTATGGCGGTTGGGGCAATCGGCGGGGTCTGGTGGGTGACTCATAACCTTTTTTCCTCCATGGACGCTCTCGCGTTGGGTACAGGGCAATCGCATTTGAAATTGGCACGTACAAATGTCCGAAAATGATCAATTAT
>JADGCQ010000118.1 GCA_015228925.1 Magnetococcales bacterium
AAAGTCAAAACCCTGGGGGCAATCCCCCAGACCCCTTTTTTCTTTTAATAATTTCCTATAACGAAGTGTCACTAAATGATCGAATGTCAACACGCCCTAGCCACCCAAAAAACAAGACCCGATCAATAGAGACCATCCACGACACTCGGTTTCCCCGCCCCCCCCCCCGAAGAAGAAGATCCGCTGGACTCGGAACGTAACGGCGATTGCCCTGGTTTAAAGGCCTCCATGACCATCCCCTTGCTGTCCACGCTACAAAACTCACCCGTCTCCGCATTGACCGGCTCCAATTGTATCCCCTTGGGAACAGGAAAATCGATCTTGGGTTGATCTTTGAGTGCCGCACTCATGAAATCCATCCAGATGGGCAATGCCGCCATGGCCCCGGTTTCTGCATGACCCAACACACTATAATCGTCAAAACCAACCCATACCCCCGCCACAAGTGCCGGACTAAAACCAATAAACCATGCATCCCGCAAATCATTGGTGGTCCCGGTTTTCCCCGCCAGCGGCCACCCCAATGCCAATGCCTTGCGGCCCGTCCCATGGCTGATCACCCCTTTGAGAAGACTGGTAATCTGGTACGCCGTCGGTGGATCCAACACCCGTTTACCAAACAGAGACGGCTGCTGTTCCGGCGTATTCTTATCCTTCGGCGCAACCACAATCTCTTTGGGTTCCTGATGGCATAACAAACAATCACCACCACGATGCCGATGCACCGTGCGACCATACCGATCCTGAATACGGGCAATGTACACCGGCTCCACCAGTTTGCCACCATTGGCAAAGGCACAATAGCCCGTCACGATCTGCAACGGGGTAAAACCATACGAACCGAGCGCAATGGTCAAATTCCGCTGCTCCGGCGGGATATCCAAACCAAAGCGGCGCAACAAAGGGACCACCTTGGAAAGACCGATTCTTTTCACCAAACGGATCGTCACAAGATTGCGCGAATGCACCAATGCGCTACGCAATGTCGTGGGACCATAAAATTTATGCTCGTAATTCTCAGGTTGCCACTCTTTTAATATTCCCGTTGCAGAATCAACATAGGTCATGGAGAGTGGACTGTCATCGATCCGGGTGGTCGGGCTGTATCCCCGATCCATGGCTGCCGCATAAAGGAATGGTTTGAATGCCGACCCCGGCTGCCTTCGGCTTTGCGTGGCGCGATTGAATTCACTTTTGCCAAAATCACGCCCACCCACCATGGCCAACAACTGCCCGGTATGGGGATCCATCACGATCATGGCCGCCTCGACCTGGGGTTCCTGGGCAAGTTTCCAGATCTGTAACGTCTCATCCCGTTCCAACCAGACGACATCGCCCGTGGTCAAGACCTCATCAACCCGGGTAATGGGCGGACCCAACGCCTTTTTCTCTCCCACCGGTTTTCTGGCCCACTGCACCCCGTCCAAGGTTAAAAGGATTTCGCGCCCCCCCTCCACCAACACAACCGTAGCCACCCCTTTTTCTTTATTAAGACTCGTCACCAAGCCCTTGACATATCCCGTGGCACTGCGTACCTCATCCTTATGTTGGACAACCCAGGAAGAGAAGGCATCTGGCGTCGCATTTTCCAAATGTTCCACCGGCCCACGATAACCGTGTCTGCGATCATAGGCGGCCAAACCACTCAGTATCGCCTTATGCGCCGCACGCTGAAGCCTTGGATCCAAAGAAGTGTAAACATCCAACCCCCCCTGGTACAACAACCCATTGCCCCATTCGTTTTGAATGGTCCGGCGGACATGCTCCAAATAGTGCGGAGCCACCTGTTCCAACGGTTTTTCAGGGCGGGCAAGGCCAAAATCCCTTTCCGCCCATAGGTCAGCCTGTTCAGTCGTGATCAAACCAACATCGACCATCCGATCCAACACCAATTTCTGCCGCGCACGCGCCCGGTCCGGGTAACGCCAAGGGCTGTAACGACTCGGTGCCTTGGGCAACCCCGCCAACAAGGCAATCTGACCAATGTTGAGTTCCGATACATCCTTGTCAAAATAAATCCTGGATGCCGCCGCCACCCCATAAGCCCCCGCCCCCAGATAAATTTGGTTGACGTACAATTCCAAAATCTCATCCTTGGAAAACTTGCGCTCGATGGCCAGCGAAAGGATAACCTCCTTGATTTTGCGATCCAGCGTCCGCACGGAACTCAATAAAAATGTCCGAGCCACCTGCTGGGTGACAGTCGAAGCCCCTTGAATCACGCGACCCGCCGCCGCATTGGCCATCGCCGCCCGCGCAATGCCGACGGGATCGATCCCATAATGTTCATAAAAACGAGCATCCTCCACCGCAAGGAATGCCTTGACCAGCATGGGAGGGACATCCTTCATGGGGACAAACTGACGCCGTTGAATAAAAAACTCACCCAGCAATTGATAATCCCGGGCAAAGATGCGTGTGACCAGACTCGGTTGATAATCGGTCAATTCGTCCAGAGTCGGCAGTCCCCGGGCATAATGCCGAAAGACCAATAGTCCAACCGTTCCACCAGCCAAGCTGAGGAAAACCAGCAAGGCCAACAGATTGAACAAACAGCCGCGCTTCTTGGGCTTTTGTTCCACCTTCTTTTTTTGCGTTTTTGGCGTTTTTGTGTTGTTAGCCATCCCGAACTCTGAATAAGACAAAAAAACGTGTGGAAAGGTTGTACTATGCCAGCGGAATCCGTTATAAAAGAAGGTTATTGTAAACCACGTTGCCCACGGATACCCCCATGCCCTTTTTTGGCCCAAAATATAAACCTATTGTCGGTCTGGATATAGGGACATCGGTAATCCGGGCCATGGAAGTTCGTCCATCGGGTGCCAAATGGAAACTGCATCGGTGGCATCAAATGCTGGTACCACCGGCGATCATGACCGACGGAAAGCTTAAAAAATCGGACGAAGCGGTCCAATTGTTGAAAGATTTTCACAAAGCCGGCAAATTCACGACCAAAAAAATCGCCCTTTCCATCGGCGGTCCTTCGATTATCAGCAAAAAAATTTTTGTGGACCCCATGTCGGAAATGGAACTGGAAGATCAGATTTCCCTGGAAGCGGAAGAAAACATCCCATTCGATATCGAAGAAGTTTACCTAGATTTCCAGATCCTTGGAACAGCGGAAGAGAAGATGGCCGTGTTGCTCACCGCCTGTAAAAAGGATCTGGTCGAAGACAAAATGGAAATCTGCCGGGAAGCGGGACTGTCGCCAATCATTCTGGATTTGGATGTCCTTTGCCTGGCCAATGCCTTCACCGCCTTTCACCAAGAAACAAAAAGTGGCGGAAAAAAAGAAAAAAACGGCAAAATCACACTCTGGCCATTAAAGAAAGGCACAAAAAATGCTAAGAAGCCCCACAAAGATCCACAACAATCTTCACTGACAAACGATTCGGACAAAACAAATGCGGCCAAAGGCCCGACGGATATACTCATTGCCCTGGCCGATGTTGGCAATCAACACCTCAACACCGTCGTCTTGGCCAATGGGACGGTTGACTACACCAGAGACCTGGCGTTCGGGGCAAAATCCATGATCGCCGAGGTCGTCGAACAGACAGGTTTGACCATGGAAGAAGTACAATTGGCATTGCACACGTCATCCGCCGAGGCGGCGACGGAATCGTTGAAAGATGCCTGGGAGAACATCGTCACCCCCTTTGAGGCCAAACTTGCCGTCCAAATACGGCAATCGCTCGACTTTTTCCAATCCTCACGCGCCAGCAAAGAAAAAGTGCAATCCCTCCTGTTGTCTGGGGGTGCCGCAGCCATCGCCGGCATCGATCAACGCCTGGGACACCATCTGGGAATACCGGTCACCATTTTCAACCCCATCCTTCAATTGAAGCAGGATCGCAGCCAACCCGCGCCACCATCCGATCAATCCGCCGGTTTTGCTGTCAGCCTGGGCTTGGCACTCCGTGGGATTTCACCATGATCTCCACGATCAACCTGCTCCCCTACCGCGAGGCCAGAAGGCTTCAACGGGCCAACCGTATCATGGCCACCTGGGCCGGTACCGCCTTGGTGACGGTCGTTGGACTGACGCTGATCCATTTCCAATTCACCGGCCACCTGGATGATTTGAACGCCCAGGCACAAAAGAACGAAGCCATCATCGCCGATCTGGACAAAAAACTTGGCGAAGTCAAAAAAATTCGCGAAATCAAAAAGATTATCGAGGCCAAACTTGCGATTATCAAGGAATTGAAGTTCAAACGAAATCTCCCCGTCCACCTCATTGACGAGGTCGTCCATGCCATGCCCGAAAAAGCATGGCTCAAGGAACTTCAACTCCAAGGGACCACCCTGAAACTGACGGGAATGGCACAGTCCAACGCCATCGTCGCCGATCTCATGGACAATCTGAATGCATCGCCCTACATAGAAAACGTCAAGCTCGGTCAGGTGGCAACCGCTTCCCCCACCGACAAAGCCAAATCATTTTCACTGGAAGCTGACGTTGCCCCTCCAGAGGCGAACAAACCCGATAACGAAAAAAAAGGGCCTGAAGTCAATGGATCTGGGATTTGACCCCATCGAACTGTTGCGGTTGCCCGCCAAAAAGAAAGCCGCCATCATCGTCGGTATCATCGTCGTATTGGCAGGCGGATACTGGTATTTTCTGCTTCAGGATGTCCTGGACCAGATTGATGCCGCCGACGCAAAACTCAAGGAACAACAAGAAAAAATCGACTCCAAACGGGTCATGCTCGCCAACTTGCCAAAATTGCGCAAAGAACTTGAAGCACTCAAAGAACTTGAAGCCAAAGCATCCAAAAACCTCCCCTCGAAACAAGAAATTCCGGCCCTTTTGACAAGTATCTCTGAAGCCGGACATGAACAGGGACTCGAATTTGTCCTTTTTGCCCCCAAAAAAGAACTCTCCATTGAAATTCACGCGGAAGTTCCGGTGGAAATCAACATTTTGGGAAGTTTTCAGTCCACCGTCATTTTCATGGACCATGTAACCCGCATGAGCCGAATCGCAACATTCACCAACTTGACCATGGCACCCAATACCAAAAATGAACACCTGAAAACCACGGCACGATTGACGACCTATCGATTCCTGGACACCAACGAAGCTGGATTCAAATCACCTTCGGATAAGAAATGATCCCATGGTACGCTTTGTCTTGATCCTCCTCTCCCTGTTGTCAATCCCGGAACCTGTCATGGCCGAAGATGTACACGACATGGCTCAAGCCATCGAAGAGATGCCCATTTGGCGTTATAATCCCGCCGACAAAAAAAATCCCTTCCAAATTCCCCCCGAACTCCTTGCCAGCGTCGAAGGTTCCGGTCATGCCACAGAAGCGTCAAAACCCAAACGGATTAAAGAATTTTTGGAATCATTCCAACTCGATAGCCTGAAACTTGTCGCGACGGTATACCAAGTCGATGGGCAACCCCCGGTTGCCATGGTCGAAGATCCCGCAGGTGTTGGCCATGTCGTTCGCCCTGGACAATATCTTGGTGCCAATGAAGGACGCATCATGCAAATTATGGACGGTGCTATCATCATCGAAGAACAGGTTCCCGACAAAAAAGCCAAAATACCAACACGCTCCGTCACACTTAAGTTGCCCAGGGAGGTTGATCCATGAGAGCGTTGCCCATGCATCCTGGTCCCGCACGTTCACAGATGCTGCTGATTTGGCTAGCCCTTGTTCTGGGATTGTTGTCTCATCCCGTATCGGCGCAAACGCCACCGGAGATCTCCACAGACCCCGCCATCGTACAACGGATCGAATCCAACCCTACCCAGCGTGGCCTGGAGTTCGCCATTGTCGGCGACCGACCCCTGCACTATAAAATCTTCAATCTTTCCGACCCACCAAAACTTTTATTGGTCATCCCCCATGCCCGTCTCAGCCCCCTGGTTCAACCCGTGCTGGTTGAAACCGCCGACGTTGCTGGAATATTTCCGTCCTTGGATGGTCACGGTGCGGTCCATCTGGAAATCGCCCTGAAAAAAAATCTTTCCCACGATATCGTCGCGGATGGCAATCGTCTTCTGATCACTGCCCTCTCCCAAACGCCCGTTACAAATAAAAATATCCAACCCCAGGCCCTGGGGTTGGATATTGCCATCGAGAACATGCAGACCCGCATTCAGCTCCAAGGGAACGGACCTGGACCCGCGCCCAAGATATATGCGTTGTACAACCCCCCACGCATCGTCATGGATCTGGCTGGGTACCAAGGGCCTGAAGTCGGTCGCACCGAAAAAATCAATTCTGCGGAAGTGGAATCGGCGGAACTGGTCGCCGGTACCGATAAAACCCGTCTGATCGTCACCATGAGATCACCCGCCATCCGTTATGAACAGGTCACGAAACACAACCTGCCCGGTCTGGTTTTTTCCCAACCGGACCATGTCGTCCATTCATCCCCGATCGATCAAACCCGGGTGGAAACCGTCAACTTTGAACGCGATGGCGAATCGGCGGTTGTCCGCGTCGCAACTTCCAGGCGTGAAACGGGATTGGTGGTCAACAGAACCGACGCCGATCTTCGCCTGACGATTGCCAACATCACCTTGCCCCGTACTCTGGTCCGGCGTATGGATGTCACCCAGTTTGCCAGTCCCATAGCAGCCATCGATACTTATCCGAAGGGTCATGATGCCCATATGGTCATCCGTTTGACCAGCCCCTCGCATCTTCACGAAATTGTTGAAACGCCCCATGAGATCTTGGTACGGGTCCGGCCCGTACCAAAAGTCGATGTCAACGCTGAAAACAAATTTGACTATACGGGCAAAAAAATTTCCATGGACTTCAAGGATATCAATATCCACAACGCCTTGAAACTCATTGCCGAAGTCAGCCAACTCAATATCATCCTGTCCGATACCGTCACCGGCACACTGACCATGCGGCTGGTAGAAGTTCCCTGGGACCAAGCCCTGGATTTGATTCTGTCCGCCAAGGGGTTGGGCAAAGAGGTTCAGGGAAACGTCGTCCGCATCGCCCCCATGGCGGAACTTCAAACATCGGCGGAAACCAAACGCAAGGCCATGGACTCGCAACAACAATTGGAGCCTTTTGTCACCGAGTTAATTCCCGTCAGTTTTGCCAACGCCGAGGATATCGCCGCCCTCCTTCAAGAGGGAAAAAGCAGCGACAAGGATAAGCGGAGTACCCGCATTCTTTCGGAAGGGGGAGCCATTTCCCTCGATGCACGCACCAGCACCCTGATCATCAAGGATGTCGCCGCCAACATTGCCTCCATCCGGGAACTCATCGCAAAGCTGGACAAGCCCACGTCCCAGGTATTGATCGAGGCCCGTATCGTCGAAATCAGCCGTTCCGTCAACAAGGATCTGGGCATTGTGTGGGGGGCCTCCTATAAACCCAGTGCCGCAAGTAGCATTGGCGTCTCCGATAGTGCTGCCAATGCCCTCGAAGTTTATAATGCATCCGGTGCGGGTGCCACATTGACGACGGCCCAACCCGCCATGGTCAATTTGGGTCTCCCCAGTGCCACAGGCCGCATAGGTCTGCACTTGGGGACGCTCTCCCCCCTCCTGGATTTGGATATCGAACTCTCCGCCCTGGAAGGGGTGGGTAAAGCCAAGACGATCTCCTCACCGCGCGTCCTCACCATGGATAATCAAGCGGCCAGCATCCGGCAGGGGGAAAAAGTCCCTTACAATGCCGAATCATCCAGCGGTGGCACCACCACAGAATTCGTCGAAGCGGCCCTGACCCTTTCCGTAACACCGCATGTCACCCCCAACGGTTTCATCGCCCTCAAGGTAAACGTCACCAACAACTCCATCGGTGGTTCCGGTTCTCCCCCCCCCATCAATAGCCGGGAGGTTGCAACCCAAGCACTGGTCCGTAATAATGAAACCATTGTTCTTGGCGGCATCTTTACAAAAAGCCAAAACTCCCGTAGCGATTCCGTCCCAGGACTCAGCGATCTTCCCATTATCGGGAACATATTGTTCAAGAACAACAGGGATGGCATGACACAAAGTGAACTCTTAATTTTCATCACCCCTCGCATCATTCAGGCAGACCAGTCATGACCATGGAAACTTTGCTGCTCGACCTCGGTTCCCGTTCCTATCCCATCGATTTTGGCACCGGAATCATTGATGGTATCGGCGAACGGATGAAACAATTGGGAATGCGTGGCCAAACCGCCGTCGTCACCAACGCCGTCGTCGCCCCACTTTTTTTGGAACGGGTCAAGAATTCGCTTGAGACGACGGGCTTTCCGGTTCTCCCCATTCTGTTGCCCGATGGGGAGGTCCATAAAAATTTTGCCACATTGCAAATCATCTTTGACCGGTTGTTGGAAAACCGCATGGAACGTTCCACCATTTTGATCGCCTTAGGGGGCGGAATCATCGGCGACATAACCGGCTTTGCGGCGGCCTCTTTTCTTCGCGGTGTCAACTTTATCCAAATCCCGACAACGCTGCTGGCGCAGGTGGATTCCAGCGTCGGCGGAAAAACCGGAATCAACCATCCCCTGGGGAAAAATCTGATCGGTGCCTTTTACCAGCCCAAATTGGTATGTTGCGATCTGGGGACATTGACGACGCTGCCTAAGCGGGAATTTGTCGCAGGGATGGCGGAGGTGATCAAATATGGTCTGATCCGGGATATCGATTTTTTCCATTTTTTGGCGGACAACCTGGAGGCCATCATGGCATTGACGCCCATCCCATTGCAGCGGGTGGTGCAAACCTGTTGTGCCATCAAGGGGGAGATCGTGGCCGCCGACGAACACGAAAACGACCAGCGGGCACTGCTCAACTTTGGCCACACCTTCGGCCACGCCATCGAATCGCTGACTGGTTACGACCAACTGCTGCATGGGGAAGCGGTCGCCATGGGAATGCTCATGGCCTCGGACCTTTCGCGGCGTATGGGCTGGCTCTCCGACGCCGAATTCGAGACCATCGAAAACCTCCTGCGACAAACCGGACTCCCCCTCACCATCCCCCGGTTTACTACGGAAGCCTTTTTGGATGCCTTTTCCAGAGACAAAAAAGTCCGTTCAGGACGTCCCCGATTTGTCCTTCTCAAAGGGGTCGGTCATGGCGTCGTCACTGCCGACATTCCAGAAGAACTTCTCACCCGTTGCCTTGAACAATAGACCATTCCAAAAGGTTCTCACGGGGCATAGCCCTCGATATAAAAGAAAAACTCAACAAAGAACGGCCCGGATTCACACTTGAAATATTGTTTGATGCTGTGAAAATTGGTTTTATAATGCATTTCATAGTCGCTCCCTGTAATCAGGGTCGGCGGCGTCAGGTTGATGCTGCCATAATGGTCCGACAACCGCGTCTGCAACCCACCGGCGATGATATTGTTCATTTCACCAAAAGCATCCCCCGCCTCCCCGGATATGACCTTGAAATCTTCATCCGCAAAAGATGCCGCCAACTCCACGGCTGTGTGCGTCGGGCACGCCAGATGGACACCACCCTGGATCCCGCCAGAAAAATTGATGACGGCGGTCACCTCCGTATCGGGGGGACGGTAAGGATCGGCCTCTTTTTTGGACACCATCGGCCCAGGGGTCACATCCACAGGCATGTAGGCTTCAAAAAGTTCGTGGACCGAATCTTTGATCATTTGGGCAAATTCAAACTTCATCCATCTTCATCCTTAGTATAAGTTGCCGTTAATTAACCGAAGAATCCCCCGCTCTTAATACCCATTTTTCAGCCCTTTTTCAACCCGATCCCAAACCATCACGTACCGTGTCCGCCGACGACGATCTCCACCCATAGCTCCCCCCAGCGCACCTCCATGGCCCGGATGACTAGACCAGCGGCTTGTATTTCCTCCAAAAAAGATTCCTGGGTATATTCCGTCTCGTGGGTACGATCCAGACGCCACTCGACCCCCAATTCCTTTTTGAGGGGGACGCGCCAATCCCTTTCAAAGACGGGAACACGCACCAGCAAAAAGGAGGGTTGATACCTCTGGGTGATGGAACGCAAAAATTGTACCCGATTTGTCAGATGCTCCAAAACGTTGGATAAGATAACGCAATCAAACGTCCCCGAAACAAATTCCGTGAGGGCATCGCCTTGACGCAAAGTCAGATTGGGATGAACATGGCGTTGGGACGCCAGGGCCATTTTTTCGTGAGAAATATCCATTCCCACCACGATGGCCCCCTTTTGTGCCAGTTGGAAGGCCAACAAACCGCTGCCACAACCGATATCCATCACTGTTTGGCCGGGTTGGATCCGTTCCAGAAAAAAATCATGATAGCGGGTATGGCGATATTTGGTATGCACCCCCTGATCATAACGGACCGATTGATGCCCTTGAATTCCGTAAAGGAAGGCGTCGAAACGAAAAAGAAAGCGCAACGCCTCTGCCGCCGGCAGGGATTGTACCTGATGGAGTACCATTTTTTGCATGGCCTCCCTAGCTCCTTCTGCGTCCAGGGTCATTCCCAGTTCTTGAGTCAGACGAACCCGGTGGTAGGGTGGAACCCACCGCAACACCATCGACAAAATTTTTTTCAACATGTGTGGGATCCCATAGTTTCCATCGATAAAAACCGATGCACGCCGATACTTCCTTAGGGCGTGTTGATATTCAATTAAATAAAACTATTAAAAGAAAAAAGGGGTCTGGGGGATTGCCCCCAGGGTTTTGA